>JAEWAQ010000033.1 GCA_023391635.1 Bacillota bacterium
ATTGAAGCCTACCAAGCCGCCCACGACGACGTCTCCCCCTTTTCCTGTTACATTTCCCGTGGCGTAGCTGTTGCTGTTCGTTCCTCCATTGCTGCCTACTAAGCCGCCTGCATCGGAGCCGCCACCCGTTACATTTCCAATGGTGTAGCTGTTGCTGATCGTTCCTTCATTGGCGCCTGCTAAGCCGCCTACGGAGTCGCCGCTTCCTGTTACAATTCCTGTGGCGTAGCTGTCGCTGATCGTTCCTCCATTGCTGCCTACTAAGCCGCCTACACTGTCGGTGCCTGTTATAGCACCCGTGGCGTAGCTGTTGCTGATCGCTCCAGATCCATTGGTGCCTACTAAGCCGCCTGCTTCGCCGTTGGAAACGACTACAGCTGCCGTGGCGTAGCTGTTGCTGATCGTTCCGCCCGAAGTGTAGCCGACCAAGCCGCCCACGGAGTTACCGAAGTCGCCGCTTCCTATATCTTTTACAACTCCCGTGACGTAGCTGTTACTGATCGTTCCGCCCGAAGTGTAGCCGACCAAGCCGCCTACAAAATTATCATTACTGACAACATTTACATTCTCCAGCTTCATATTGGTAACCACAGCAGGAAAGCTTATAGAACCAAATAACCCCGCATAGGGATTACGCCTATTTATCGTTAGATTCATAATTTTATGACCATTACCGTCCATGCTCCCATGAAATGCACCTATTGGTTCCCAACCCTTATCAGCCGCAAACCCGGATAAATCAATATCCTTAGTCAACACAAAATGAGAATCTATATGATCCCTAACCTCGTCAAGCTGATCTGCGGTTGCGATTTGGTACGGATCCTCAACCGTACCCGCCCCTTCGCCAGAGTACGTATCAACGGGGGCCGCATACACATTGCCATCTCCAGGCACTTGAATCCCCGGAATCCCTCCCAGCACCATCAACATTGCCAGAATGATGACGACGATTTTGTTGCCTAGCATTCGTTTCCTTCTTATGCTCACTTTATAGGAGGGAATCCGATCTACCCAAACGCTGATAATGCGTTTCAACATTCGCCATCACGATCCTTTATCATGAAATAACAAAAAAGCCTGCCATACTCCATCATAAAATTTTCTTCCATAAAAAAAATCCCCCAATCGGGGGATGGCCTCGGGGGATATTTGGAGAAATCATAACAAGCGGAGCTCTTTGGCGCGCTGGATCGCGTGGAATCGATTGTTCACGTCCAGCTTCATGTAAAGATGTTTGATATGGGTTTTGACGGTTTCGGGAGTGACGAAGCATTGTTCGGCCATTTGTTTATTGGTAAGGCCCTTGGAGATCAGCTTTAAAATATTCAATTGCTGATCGGTCAATATAACTGAAGGAACCGTTGACCCATCGACCGTATATTGAAGCACGCTCAACAGCTTCTTGATATAGAGCAGCGGCGCAGGCTTCGATTCCCGTATGAAACGGTGCTGCCTCATGTTCAAGTATCGTGTAAGGAGTTCCGCCATGCCTGCTCCCTCGTCCGCGAAGCTTCGTACGTATCCGTTTGGTTCCGCTAATTGAAGCGCGGCGGACACTTTCTCGATCGCAGCCTCCGTATTTCCGCGCCGGTGTTCCATCATGCTCCATTTCACCAAGACTTTGATTTTATCACGCAGTCGGTTTTCCTTAACGGCGATGCGATGGAGTTTGTCTATCAAAAATTCGGCTTGGTCCGGTTGTTGATCATGCTCCAGTACGCGCGCCAACACGATATATTCGGGAATCCGGTATAAAGGAATGACGTCGGCAGGCTTCAATCCGCATGTTCGCGCCCAGTCGCCAATGTCGCCAGACGCCGTTCGCGCCAGCTTGGAAGAGACGAGATGAGCTTCCAGCTTCAAATCGAACACGGCTTGGTCGGGCGAATCGATCATCGATCTGGCGTTCTCGATGTGCTCGAAAGCTTGATCCAAGCGTCCTTCAGCCTGTTCGATTTGCGACAAGGTAATGGCTGCTCGAACCGTGATTCGGGCATAAGGCCGCATATCTTGCCGCTCCAATGCCCGCTCGGCGAACGATTTGGCCTCTTCAAGAAGGTTCCGTTCATACAGCAACTCGCTATAAGAAGCGAAGAAATAGCCGATGAACGGGTAGTTGATTTTGTTCTCCCAAGCTTCAATCCAACGGACCAGGAACGCTTCCGCTTCCCTGAAATCGTTGAAGTGGGACAAGAAATGGTCATAGTCCGAACCTTGCGCCG
Source organism: Bacillota bacterium (assembly GCA_023391635.1). Taxonomy (GTDB): domain Bacteria; phylum Bacillota; class Bacilli; order Paenibacillales; family Paenibacillaceae; genus Cohnella. Next base: position 2,226 of record JAEWAQ010000033.1, read on the forward strand.
TGTTGCCGCCCATCATTTGATAATCATTGCCGTCGGGCATTGCCTTATCGAATTGCTCCAAGTAGGCGGAGGCTTGCACCGCGTCTTTTTGGATAATAGCGAAATTGGCGAATGCCAAGTAGACGTTGCCCGCATAAGGCTGCCATTTCTCCTCCGACAGTTTATCTTGGATTTTCATGAATCGCGACTTCGCAAGATGCCATTCGCCGATAATGATGAGAACGGAGAAATAGAAGATTTCGGCCTTTGGTTTCTCTGCAATCAACGATTCGGGAAGCATGGTCATCCATCGAAACAGCACGGGCCTGTTCAATTGCAGCAGAACGGGCAACAGGTTTTCAACGATTCGGATGACCTCCGAGTATTGGCGCCCGGCAAGATAATGCTCCACCGCCTCTTCAATCCATCCATGAGCCTCAAACCAACTTGCAGCCCGTTCATGCGCTTGTTCCCATTGTTCAGGATCGTTCAGACGAAGCTGCTGCTGCAAAAAATCGGCGAACAAATGATGATACCGGTACCATTCCCCGTGCTCGTCCAATGGAATGATGAACAATTGCTTGCTTTCCAACCCCTTTAATTGCGCCTCGCAGTCCCTTAGCTCCGTTACCGCCTGGCATAGCGAGTCGTTCATGCGGTTCAGCACCGATGTTTTCAACAAAAACGAACGCACCTGCTCAGATTGCCGCCCGAACACTTCCTCCAGCAAATAATTCGCGACATCGCGTTGGCGTCCTTTGAATTTTTGTATGAAATCGGAAGGGCGGCTGCTCGCGCGCATCGAAATCCCCGCCATTTGCAAGCCGCTGACCCACCCTTCCGTCAGTTCGACGAGTAACGCCGCGTCTTCCCTGGGAAGAGGCAACTCCATGCAGGTTTGAAAAAAACGGATGCCATCCTCCGCCCGAAATCGCAAATCGTCCATATCCAATTTATGCAGTTCGCCTCTTGCCAGCAAGCGCGCCGTCGACAGATCCGGCTGATGGCGGCTTGAAACAACGAGATGAACGGATGCCGGCAAATAATCGAGCATGTAGGCAATCGCATCGTGAATAGAAGGATGATCGATCGTGTGGAAATCGTCCAGTATCAGGATGAGATTGCCGGGCAATTCGGAGAATTGACCGAGCAACGCCGACAGAAAGGTATCGTAATAATCGGGTTGAATATTTTTCAGATGCTGCAGAAGCGATGCTCCGAAGTTTGGATAGGATTGGCAGACGGAGGCGACCGCGTATGTCCAGAATCGCTCGAAATCATTGTCGCGGACATCCAAGGATACCCAAGCGGCAGGAGCCTCGCTTTGTTTGGCCCACTCGCTCAATAGCGTCGATTTGCCGTATCCCGCCGGAGCGACGACAAGGGTCAGTTTTCCTTTGATCCCCTTTTGTAAACGTTGAATTAACGCTTGGCGTTGAACAAGAGGCGTATTCACATAAGGGACTTGAATTTTGGTGCTGATGATCACTTGGCAGGACCTCAATCCTTATTGATCAAATACGATACATTTTAATTTCGACGATGGTTATCTTTATCCTCCCGCATCCATGAATTACTAAAAACACGTTTCCCGGATTGTGGTCCGCCCAGCGCCACCAAGCCCACGTCCCCAACCGATCATGACGACGAAAAATCAACGAGTTGGGGTTTCGTCGATCGATCCGCCCCTTCCGTAATCGGGACGTATTTGCTGGATAAACCAAAAGATATCTTGTATAGGATGGCGTTGCGATTGCTTTCGGAAAAAACTCAGTCTGATACAACCCAAAATCTTGGCTACATAGGATAGAGACAAAAAGACAGAGAACCTCGATTACCAAGGTTCTTTGTCTTTTTAGATATAGAGTCTGGGAAGTTCAGACTTTCGCCATGCGATTCACTGGTTTAGATGCCACAATCGTAGAAGCAGCACGGTTGCTTCTGCTCTGGTCGCCGAATCGGACGGGCTAAACCGATTGCCATCGCGTCCGCTCACCAAATCTTTCTGAACGGCTTCCAGAATGTACCCTTTTGCCCAATGCGGAATATCGGCATCATCCACAAAGGTTGTATTCCCTTGTTCGATCTCCCACTTCATCGCTCTTGCGATCATCGTAACCATCTCTGCTCGACTCACGCTATTCAGCGGTCGAAGTGAATGATCCGGGTATCCGTTCAATATGCCATTTTCCACCGCAGTACTGACCGTAGACGTCGCCCAAGCAGGAATTTGATCCTGATCGATAAAGCGTTGCTCGCTCAATGGAGAGGCTGATGAAGGAACACCTATTGTACGGAGCAAGATAGCTGCGAACTCTACTCGTGTGATGTCGCTTTGCGGGCTAAACCTCGTTTCCGAATGACCCTTAATCAATCCTCGCTCGAAGGCTTCACAGATGAGCGGGCTTGCCCAATGACCCGCAATGTCATGAAATGGGCACACCGGAGCTTCCGGTAACGTCGGGTCAATCTCAGGCTCAACTATACGATGAATCGTCAGACTATACGTCTTGATCGTACCGTCTTCCGCTTTCACGACAATCTCAAAAATATTGTCTCCTTCTGCAAGAACGACTGTCTTCTCTCCATCCAGCACGGCATCATCCAAGCTGACTGTAGCCCATGTATCGGATGGAGTTGCTTTAATCGTTGCCTCACTTGACGTTGTTTCAGCTCGATACCCAGTCGTGATGCCTGGCGCAAATTCCGGTGATAATGCCAACTCCACGCCATCTGAGGAGACGATCAATTTTGCAAGATTCGCATTGTTCGAACGCCATGATTCAGATCCACTGTTGGATCCTCCGTTCACTTGATTCCAAGTGGCATACAGCAGAAGATTGCTATTCAATGGCCTCGTATCACCGACCGGATACTGTACACCGCTACCATTGGACTCTGTATTCCACCCTTGGAAGAGATATCCTGTCCTCGTCCAATTGAAATCCTCTATAGTCACAGACGAGCCAATACGATAAGGCTTGCTTACATACAACCCACTGCCATCGTTTGAATCATTCCCCATGTAAGTTAAGAAGGCTTGCATTCCTACTAAATAAGGATATCCATCATGATGCTGATCTACTTTCCATAGGGTATCGAAGTCCCAATCATCATAGTTTTCTATATTTTTCATTTGTTCAGAAGTTAATCCTTGACCTTTGTTATCAGATTGCCCGGACAAATCCCTATCATAATAACTGTTCGTGATGCTTCCAGAGCCATTCTCGCCCACTAAGCCACCTACGTTAGAACTTCCTGTTATCGAACCTATCGCAAAACTATTTTCAATTGTGCCAGTTCGATTATCCCCGATGAGACCTCCGATTGAATCGGAGCCTGGACTGCATCCTGTTACATTGCCTGTGGCATAACTATTGGATGTTATCCCATCGTCAGTGTCACCCACTAAACCCCCGATATCATCACAGCCAGACACCGTCCCGGTTGCAAAAGAAAAGAATAGGTCACCGTTCCTATTTCCTCCGATTAAACCGCCGGCGTCTACACTACCCGTGACATTCCCTGTAGCATAGCTGTAGGTGACGGAGCTATTTACCAATTCGCCGATCAAGCCACCCGTGTTTTTATGACCATTTACTTCGCCTGCAGCATAACTTAAGGAAACATCACCGTTTTGGAAGCTGCCCACGAGCCCCCCTTCATTACGGTTAGCAGCCGTGACACTCCCCATTGCGTAGCTTTCAGTGATCGTACCCTTTACATATTCGCCAACCAAACCGCCTACACTTTGATCGCCCCGAACATCTCCGGATGCAGAACTATTTGAGGTGTTTCCTTCCATAATGAATCCCGCGAGACCACCTACAGAATTACCCTGACCGGTGACATCACCTGTAGCAGTATTGCCGGAGATCGTAATACTCTCGCCATCACCGATCAAGCCGCCTACATAGCTTTCACCCACAATTTGACCTGTCGCATAACTATTCGTAACACTTCCTACAGCATATCCGATTAAACCACCAATATAGTCACTATTGGCTGTTACATTACCTGTAGCATAGCTGTCTTTCACTGCATCCCCGTCTGAACTGCGGCCAATCAAGCCACCGACATACCCATAGCTGCCCGTCACAGGTCCGAAGTCACCGACAACGGTCCCCGTAGCATAACTGTTTGCGACATCTCCCCCCCTGTTGCGGCCAATTAAACCACCGATATAACGCAAGTTCGCCTTCACATCTCCTGCTGCAAAACTATCGGAAACATCACCGTCTCGGGATTGTCCGATTAAGCCGCCTACATAGCCGCCCTTACTTACGACTGGGCCTGATGCAGAGTTGTGTGATACGATACTTTCCAGAGCATGCCCGATTAAACCGCCTACATAGTCACCCTCTCCTGCGACTGAACCTGTTGCAATGCTGTCGGAAATGTTGCTTTAACTGAAATTTCCTAATAAACCGCCAACATAGTCACCCTGACCTGTAACGTCACCCGATGCAGAACTGTCTGTGATGGCACTATTCAAGCCATATCCAATCAAGCCGCCTACATTCTCTTTGCCATTGACATCACCTGTTGCCGAGCTTTGGGAAATTGTTCTATGGTCAGTACCCTCTATAATCCCAATCAAGCCGCCTACATTATCCTCACCATGAACTTGACCTGCTGCCGAACTGTCCAAATAATCACTTGTAAAACTGCGACCAACCAGACCGCCTACCTTATGGACACCATGGACTTGACTTGTTGCGTGACTTCCTTGGGTAACGCTCGAGCCATTCTGACCGATCAGACCGCCTACATGATCACCTTGGCCTGTAACAACGCCAGACGCAGAGCTGTTGATAATATCGCCCCGCGAACTGTCGCCGATCAGACCGCCTACGTTCTTAACTCCGGACACATATACATCGGCATGGCTGTTGAATAACCTGTGTTGGCGATTAACGATTTGATTATTAAAACCGATCAAACCGCCTGTTCTTTCCTGCCCATATACAGCTCCTGTAACGCTGACATTTTCTATAGAGCCAAAATTGGTTCCGGCCAGGATACCTACATTATCAATCCCCTGAACTTGAGAGGCATGGACCTCCAAATTATGTACAATCCCATTACTCAAAGCAGTCCCAACTTTGGCGAACAGTCCGACGTTGTTTCCTGTACTTTGAATATACAAATTGGTAATCCGATGACCTCGGCCGTCCAAGCTGCCTGTAAAGTCAGGGATCGGAACCCAGTCGGAAGATGCACTGGACGTACTTAAATCGATATCCTCGTTCAAAACAAAATAGCTCGATGGATAATTTCGAATCTCGTAAAATTGATCTGCTGTTGCAATCTGATACGGATTTTCAGTTGATCCATCCCCATATACAAATGGTCCCGCTGCATGAGCAGTTCCCATAGACGCTATCCATCCCGAGTAAGGTCCAACCATCAGCATAGAAAGAATCAAAACCAAAACACCTTGCTTTTTCCACTGATTCATCATTATCCTCCTCAAATTATCATGTTGCCAACCCATTAGGCCACATCATAACATTGAGCTATGAAAGGATTATGAAAGAATAAACGAAAACAAAAAACGGCATTCTCTGCCGTTTGTGTTACGTGTTGGTGGAGACTATCGGGATCGAACCGACGACCTCTTGCATGCCATGCAAGCGCTCTGTCGCGTGAGCTAATCCCCTTAGCGCCCTAAGTCCGCCCGATGAAACGCCAGAAATTGCGGCTGTAAAGGTCGTCCAGGTCCCTGCGGATTTCCTCTTCCGTGACGCGCCATCCGCTGTTGTGCATTTTTTCGTACTTGTCCGCCATGACGCGTCCCAGGATCGCCCGCGAGCAGTCCCATTTGTAGATCAGCTGCTCGAACACGCGGCAATCGGAGTGGATGGGGACGATGGAAGTGCCCAGTAGCTCGATACGGAAGCGCGTCATCTCCTCCACCATCGAATCGATGTTGAGGAACCACCAGCAGCCGAAAATCATCAGGTTGCGGAACTTGCGCGCGAGCACCGCCAGTTCGTGCTGGTTCTCGCGGGCGAGCATCGTGACGATGAACTTCTGCCCGGGATAGCGGCGGCACAGCGCTTCGACCGCAGATACGTCGGACCGCATGCTCATGTCTCCGGCAAGCCGCAGGGACGGATTCGACTGCCTGCGAACGCCGATCATGAGTGCGAACGGAATGCCCTGCTCTTGGCACACCGGAATCATGACCTCGTCGATCATGGCGCTGCGATGATGCTCGGCCGGGTAAGTGAAGTCTCCGGGCATCGAGACGGCGAGATAGAGCGCGTCCATGCGCACGATCCATTCGGTCAGAAACCGGCGCGTTTCCGCCTTCGTCTCTTCGGTCCACGCTTCCTCGACGGCGTATCCCAGCTTCTGCAATTCGCGTACGGCATAAGGCCAGTTGTTCAGCAAAGCGTCGACGCGCAGGGCTGCATGGAAACGCGCATCCTGCTTGCCCTTCCCAGCCAGCCACACCGGCCGTTCAAGCTCGTCGAACGGATCGTTCGTCATGACGATATCGCGGACGCCAGCAAGCTGCATGACCGAATCGACTTGCTCACTGGTTGATCTCGCCTCCAGTTGGCGACGATAGTCGTCGAGATTGCGGGACGACACATCCAGTCCCAGCCGATGTAGAATCGTGATGAACCCCGTCGCCGCTTCGCTGACGGGCGAATGGTCGATGAACAGCCGCTGCCAGACCAGGTCCGCCTGCTCGCGTTTGGACAGTGCCCAGAACGCATCATACGGCTGATCTGTCTGACGGAACGACTCCGAGATCAGATAGTGGTAGATGAGCAATTCGTCAATGCCCCATAACAGCAAATCGCCGAATGCCGGGGCATACAGGTGCGTGTGCATATCGGTGACCGGCAGATCGGTTGCCAGTCGTAGAACGGTCTGGCGCAGCTGCCCAACCTCTTCAATCGTGGATGATGGCATGCGTGGTCTCCCCCTCTTATATTGAAATAACTGAATCCAGATACACAGACAATCGCCTCATGCCCGATGGCGCAGGCGTACCAGAACCATGCCGATGCCTCAATGATCGTTTAATCGTCCGTATACTTCGCGATATATCGTTTCCAGCGGCACGTTGGCCTCACGCGCCGCCCTAGCGGCATCCTCATATTCGGGCGATTCCCGAATCAGCCGTTCGCCGTCGAACGCTTGCTTGACGCGCACACGGCCGTAGGGCGTGTCCACTTCGATCCATTTGCGTTCCAGCGCACGCCGTTTCATCTCGGAACGGCGAACGCCGAAGGTGGATGTCTCGCGCAGGAGAACGGCTTCGCAGCCGGCGGCGTCCGCCGGGCGGCACAGGACGGTAACGAGCACGCCGGGCCTGTTTTTCTTCATATGGACGGGCGTGTAATAAACATCGAGCGCATCGGCTGCGAACAGTTGATCCATCGCATAGCCGAGCGTCTCTCCCGGCGTATCGTCGACTTGCGTCTCGAGTACGAGAATCGTCTCGTATGCCGCGGCCGAAGCATCGCCGGAGTCATGGGCGGGCTGCGACTGCGGCGAATCTCCCGTCTCCATCAACACCGCTCGCAGCACATTAGGATGCTCGAAATCTTTCGTGCCTGCGCCGTAGCCGATTCGCTCGATCGTACCTGCCGGCAGCGCGCCGTAGCCGGACGCGAGCGCCTTCGCGATGCCTGCGCCGGTCGGCGTCGTCAATTCGCCCTGCGCGGTGAAAGCGGACAGAGGCACGCCTCGCAAAATCTCCGCTGTCGCCGGAGCCGGAATCGGGTATACGCCGTGCGCGATTCGGATTCTGCCGAATCCGACCGGAACGGGCGAAACGACGATGCGCTCGATGCCGAGGTTGTCCAGCGCCAGACACACGCCGATGATGTCCAGGATCGAATCCATCGCGCCGACTTCATGGAAGTGCACGTCCTCCGGATCCATGCCGTGGATTTTGCCCTCGGCCTGCGCAATAACGCGAAAGATCGCTTGACTGTCCGCCTTCACGCGCTGCGGCAGCTCGGAATGCGCAATCATGTGCAGGATGTCGGACGCCTTGCGGTGCACGTGATCATGGTGGTGATCATGCCCATGATCATGGTGGTGGTGGTGATGGTGATGGTGATCGTGCGAATGTTCATGGTGATGGTGATCGTGCTCATGATGATGGCTATGGTCATCATGATCGTGCGAATGTTCGTGGTGATGGTGATCGTGCTCATGATGATGGCTATGGTCATGATGATCGTGCGGATGTTCGTGGTCATGATGACCGTGCTCATGATGATGGCTATGGTCATGATGATCGTGCGGATGTTCGTGGTCATGATGATGGTCATGCGAATGTTCGTGACTGTGCGCATGCTCATGTTCATGCGAATGCTCTTGCGCCGATTCGGCGAACGTCAACCGCAGCCACTTGGCCGAGATGCCCCGGCGAATAACCGGCTCGAACGCCATCTCGAACGGATCGATCGGCAGCTTCGCCAGCTGCCGGTGGATGTAATCGGGGTCAGCGCCCAAATCAACAAGGGCCGACAGCGTCATATCTCCGGCAATGCCGGATACGCAATCCAGGTACAGCGTTCTCATCGCTTGCTTGCCTCCATCACCAGTTGTAGTATCGTTGCTGCCTGATAAGCCGCGCCGAAGCCGTTGTCGATATTGACGACCGTTACGCCGGAAGCGCAGGAAGTGAGCATCGCGAGCATCGTCGTCACGCCTTGCAGATTCGCACCGTATCCGACCGATGTCGGCACCGCGATGACCGGCCTGCGCACGAGCCCGCCGACAACGCTGGCGAGCGCGCCTTCCATGCCGGCGACCGCGATGACGACCGAAGCTTCGCGAATTTGCTCCCTATGCGCCAGCAGCCGGTCAATCCCGGCCACGCCGACATCGTAAATGCGGTCGACTTCGCAGCCCATCCATTCGGCCGTTCCCGCCGCTTCTTCCGCAACCGGGATATCCGACGTGCCGCCGGTCAGTACCGCCACTTTGCCGGGAAGCCTCACGGGGCTCTCGCCATACCGGATCAACCGCGAAGCGGCATCGTACCGCGCCTCCGGACGCAGCATCCGGACCCGCTCTGCCATCTCCTGCGTCGCTCGGGTCACGAGCGCCCTACCGTGCACCTCGACGAGCCGGGAGAAGATTGCCTCGACCTGGTCCACCGTCTTGCCGAGACCGAACACGATTTCCGGAAATCCGGTCCGTTCCTCGCGCGCCACGTCCAATTTGCAAAACGACAGATCTTCGAAATCCCCCGCCATCATTCGCCGACGCCCCCGTGCGCAAGCGCCCGGTTCATGCTCCCGCTCTTGTACCCGGTCAAGTCCATCGTCACGTAAAGATAGCCGAGCGATTTCAGCTTCTCCGCGATCGCAGCGGCGTGCGGGACGAGCGCGGCCATCGCATCCGGTTCTACCTCGATTCGCGCAATGTCGCCATGCGTTCTGACCCGCACTTGCCGAATGCCAAGCGAACGGATGTAGCGTTCGGACTCGCCGACCCTGCCCAATTTTTCCAGCGTGATCGTCTCTCCGTAGGCAATGCGGGAGGACAGGCACGCATAGGACGGCTTATCCCAGACGGAAAGCCCGAATTCCCGGGCCAGCTCGCGAATTTCTTCTTTATAAAGACCGGCCTCCTGCAGCGGCCCTCTAACGCCGTGCTCCTTGGCGGCTTTGACCCCTGGCCGAAATTCGTTCATGTCGTCGGCGATCAAGCCGTACACGATATGCCGGTACTTGCCGTCCGCCACGAATGGCGCCAGATGATCGAACAAGCTTTGTTTGCAAAAATAGCAGCGGTTCTGCGAGTTCTCCTTGTATCCGGGAATGTCGAGTTCGGACGTGGAGATGACGGCATGATTCGCCCCTATCTCACCGGCGATCTGCCGCGCCGCGGTCAACTCTTCGGACGGATACGTCTCGGAATCGGCCGTCACCGCGATGACCCTGTCCTTGCCAAGCGTATCGATCGCGGCATAGAGCAGCAAGCTGCTGTCCACCCCGCCAGAAAAAGCCACAACGACAGACTGCATGTCTCTAAGGATGCTCTGTAATTTCTCGTATTTGTCCCGGCTCATCTGCGCTCATCCTCTCTTGAGATCGTCCGCTTCCCGCATCGTATCCTTAAGTCGATCATAGATATTCAGATAGAACGGCAGCAATTCCCGGTAAACCTCATGCGCCCGCGAATCCGGATCGTAGCATCGTCCGTTGCCGGAGTCCCAGCGAAGCAGCGGTCCGCGGCCTTCCTCCATGGCATAGAGACCGAGCTGGGCGGCGCCAAGCCCCGAGCTCTCCACCGATTCCGGCACCTGAACAGGCACGCCGAGCACGTCGGCCAGCATCTGGCACCATAACGCCGAACGGGCAAACCCGCCTGAAGCCCGGATTTCCTTCGCCTGCCCGCCGCTGTCATTCATCATCGATACGATCGCGGCGACCTGGTAGACGACGCCTTCCATCGCCGCCCGCATCATGTGGCGCTCATCGTGCGCCAGCGTCAGTCCGAACATGACGCCCTTCGCTTGACCGTTCCAGAACGGCGCCCGTTCCCCGGCAAGCAGCGGCAGGAAGAACAGGCCGTCCGCGCCCGACGGCACTTCGCCCGCCAGCGGCAACAAGTCTTCCATCGGACGTCCGCGGAACACACGCTCCGCCATCCATTGCACCGCAACCGCCCCGTTATTGGACGGTCCGCCGACGATCCATTGGCGATCCGTCAACGCATAGCAGAACAGGCGGCCCTGCGGCTCCAGCGCCGGCGACGCCACCGCCGTGCGCACCGCGCTGCTCGTGCCGATCGTGACCGCGGCCACGCCGTCCCGCACCGCGCCGATGCCCAGGTTCGCCAGCACGCCGTCTTGCGCGCCGAGCACGAACGGCGTATCCGGCGACAGCCCCATCCGCTCGGCATATTCCCGCTTCAGCCCGGTCAACGTTCCGGTCGTCGGCATCAGCCGCGGCAGCTGCTCCTCGCGGATGCCCGCCAGCCGCAGCGCCTGCGAATCCCATCCGAGCGATGGGAGATTGAACAAGCCGGTCCCGCTCGCCATCGAATATTCCGTCACGTAATCGCCGCCGAACAACCGCTGCAGCATATATTCCTTGATCCCGACGAAATGGCGCGCTTCCGCGAACAGCGCCGGACGCTCCTCCCGCATCCACAGCAGCTTGACAAGCGGCGTCATCGGGTGGATCGGCGTGCCGGTACGCAGGTAGTTCGCAAGCCCGCTGCCGTCTTGCTTCAGCCGCTGTGCCTGCCGCTCGCTCCGCAGGTCCGCCCAAGTGATCACCTGCGTAAGCGTCCGGCCTTCCCCGTCCACCGCGATAAGACTATGTGCAGCCGAACTGAAAGAGACGCAAGCCACGTCATCGCCGCGCCAACCGCCCTTGCGCATAACAGCCGACACGCTGTCTACGACCGCGTTCAGCATCGCCTCCGGGTCTTGTTCGGCATGGCCGGGCTGAGGCGTGTTAAGCGAATAGCCGATAGAATGGCTGCCAAGTATACGTCCCGCCAAGTCCACGGCCAGCGCCTTCGTGCTTGTCGTTCCGATATCCGCCGCAATGACGATTTTCCCCGATGTCTCCATTTTCCGATCCCCGCTCATTTCGGCAAATAGCCTTCGTCGTCGAACTCCCATTCATGTGGGCCTGCGATCACTTCAATGTCCGGATGCTGCTTGGCTTCCTCCAGCAGCGTCTCGGAAACCTCGATCTCTCCCAGATGCAGCGTGTCGCGGATGCGCGCCAGCTTGACCTGCGTATAATCGAGAATGTTGCTCGTCTTGATCGCCGCCTTAATCGCGTCGCGGTCGTCCGCGAGCGTCGTCGCTTGCTTCGTCGGAGCGCATACGGTGGAAGTCAGTCCGTTCGCGTATGTCCCCGGCCAATCGGTCATGGCGACCAGCCGGCTCGTCGTGAAATCCGCCGTGCCTACGCCGTTGGCATTACCCTTGGACTCCGGCGTCAAGTCGAGCACGACCATCTTGGTAATGTCCGGACCGCCCGAGGCGTACGGCGTCGGATACCGTCCCGTGATGTTCGGGTCCATCCCGTCGCCGCTAATGTTCTTCCCAATATAATCGATGACCAGCACGTCAAGCGAAGGAAACAATATTTTCGGCAGCCGGCTCTTGGCCTCCACGAGCAATTCCCGTTCGCGCGCCTCCATGACGTCCGTGCCGAGCACCTCGACTCGGCAAATCTGGTCGTACGCATTCTCGACGACGGCGACGCCGAAGCGAATCGGCAGCTTGTCGATCATGATGCGAGCCATCGCCGGCACGTTCTCCGCCATGTACTTGAAGCCGAGCTGGTGGCACGCTTCCGCGCCCTTCTGCTTGCCGAGACCGATCGCGATCATCTTGAACAGACCGCTCTCGATCGGTCCGCGGAACGCGGTGTGCGGTTTGATCCGGTTAATGACGACGATCGCATCCGCTTCCGTGGCGGCGATCTTGTCGCAATAGACCGGCAAGCCGTTCGGCAGCCGATCCAGCTCCACGACTTCCATCGATGAGCGGACCGGGCAGCCCATCCTGGCCTCGTCCACGCCCAGATGCGCCAGCACCTCGGTCTGTCCTTGCGCGGTGGCGCCGCCGTGGCTGCCCATGCAAGGCACGATGAACGGCTGCGCGCCTATGCGTTTGAGCGAATCCACGGTCGCCTTCGTCAACTCATCGACGCGCGATACGCCCCGGCTGCCTACAGCCACCGCGACCCGCTGGCCGGATGAGATCGCAGCCACGGCCGGCGATGATTCCAATTGCGCGTTCAATTCGCCGATCGGATCAGCCAGCTTCGCATCGTCGAACTTCTGGCGGATGCGGTACATCCGCGGCAGCGGCGTAAGCTCCACCAAGCTTCTCAGCAATTCGCTCATATCGTCATCGCTCCAAATCCGCCGTCCACCCGGATAAGCGCGCCGGTCACGAACGAAGAAGCTTTGGGGGAAGCCAGATAGACGACCGTCCCTTGGAGTTCCTCCGGATCGCCGAAGCGGTTCATCGGAGTATGGCGCATAATCGACTCAACGCGTTCGGGAGACAGAATTTTGCGATTCTGCTCTGCCGGGAAAAACCCGGGGATGATCGCGTTCACGCGAACGCGGTGCGGCGCGAACTCCCGTGCAAGAAATTGCGTCACGCTGTTCACCCCGGCTTTGGAAGCCGAGTAAGTGAATACTTTGGACAACGGAGGTTCCGACGATACGGACGAGATGTTGATGATCGAGCCGCCTTCGCCCTGATCGATCATGCGCTTGCCGAACACCTGGCTGGCCAGCACGACGCTCTTCAGGTTTACGTCCATAATCCGGTCCCACTCTTCCATTTCCAAATCGAAAAACGGCGTCGTGCTGTTCGTGCCAGAAGCGTTGATCAGCGTGTCCACGCGGCCGCCCCATGCAAGCACTTCCGTCAGCACCGCCTCAAGATCGGCCTTGCGGGACGCATCTGCCCGCAGCGCGATCGCTTCGCCGCCCGCCTGCTCGATCTCCGCGCACACACGCGCAGCTTTCTCCATATCGCGTCCGACGATCGCGACTTTCGCGCCCGCACCGACCAACGCCTTCGCCATCGCGCTGCCGAGCACGCCATTGCCGCCGATGACGACACCTACTGAATTCGTTAAAATGAACACTTTGAGCCCGCACCTCCGTCAGCTTTAACGTACCACACTTCCTCTAATTCCGCACCTGACCGCCGACCGCCCTACTGCAAGCGCATCTTACTACCTTTGCCCTCCGATCTCTCTTCTGAATAACAACGTTGTTATTTTCATCATATTCGATTATGCTATTACTGTCCACTACCCATCGCACGGAAATCCCGGCTGGAGGTTCGCATCATCATGGTGACGATCAAAGATATCGCCAGGCGCGCGGGCGTCAGCTTCTCCACCGTCTCCAAGGCGTTGACGGGCAGCCCGCTTGTAAAACCGCAAACGAAGGAGCGCGTGCTCGCCATCGCCCGGGAGATGGGCTATCAGCCGAACATGGCCGCGCGCAGCCTCGTATCCAGGCGGACTGGCGCCATCGGAGTCGTATGGCCGTCGATCGAACGCGCAGCGCTCTCCACCCTCATTACGGGTATTCATGAACAACTGGAACGGGAAGGCTATTCCATGCTGCTGTCCATGGGAAGCCCGGATTCCGCCATCGAGACGTTCCGCCGTTTCCATGTGGATGCCATCCTGATGTTCGGGGATAAGGAAGATCAGGCTGCCGTACGATTCGCGGAGCCGATGCAATCGCAAATCCCGATTCTGATCTATGGCGCTGCCGGCTTTACACCCTACTCAACCGTCGACGTCAATCGCGGACAAGCGATCCGGCTGGCGTTGCGGCATCTGGTCGAGCTCGGGCATACGCGCATCGTCTATGTCGGAGATACGCAATCCGCAGACCCGCTGCAAACGGTTAAAATCGCCGCATTTCTCGAAGAATCTCAAATATTGAAGCTGCCCGCCCTTCCCGACTGGAACCCTATCCTGCCGATCGAAGGCCTCGAATTTCATCATGGCTACCAGGCCGCTCAAACCTTCCTGCAATGGAAGAAGCCCCCGACGGCCGTTATCACCGGGGGCATTGATTTGACACGCGGCATTCTGCGGACTGCCAGCGATCGGGGCCTGATAGTGCCGCGCGACTTGTCCGTCGTCAGCTACGACAATCTGCCGCAGATGGAGACGCTGGAAGTGCCGATGACGGCGGTGGGCGCAGCACTCTCCGAGATGACGCAGTCGATCGCGCAGACGATTCTGGCATTGGTCGAATCGCCGGACGAGCGCCGAACGATCTACCTGGAGCCCAAGCTCGTCGTTCGCGCTTCAACCGCGCCTGCCCATTCCATGATCTAAGTTGCTGCTCAAAATGGAACGGGCACTCCCTTCGCATTGCTCTCGTAAATGGCATTGACCAAACGCACTGCCCTGGCGCCATCTTCACCTGTAACCAGCGGCGCCCTTCCGATATTGATGGCGTCGATAAAATCCACGATCTGGCTTCGATGATAATCGCTGACGATGTTAAGGGGATTGGCCGCGGCGCCGTAAGTGGCCGCCTGTTCCAGCTTTGGCGGCGGGACGCCGGGAACCTCCCATAACGAGATGGATGTACCCTCCAGCTTGATCGTGCCTTTCTCGCCGTAAAGATTCAAACAAGCCGAGAAACCCGGACGAATGCTGGTGGAAGCCATGATGGTGCCGAAAGCGCCGTTTTTGAATTGCACGATCGCCAAACCCAGATCCTCTGCCTCCATCCGGTGAGTTTGCGTCGCCGTTTTGCCATATACGGTTCCGACTTCTCCGGCGAACCAAAGCAGCAGGTCGAGACTGTGAATGCCTTGGTTCATCAAAGCGCCGCCGTCCTCGGCAACGGTTCCGCGCCAATCCGCCGAATCGTAATAATCTTGCGTTCGATAGAATGGCAAGAATACTTCGGCGAGCAGCAATTTGCCAATCGCGTCCTGCGCCAGCGCTTTCTTGACCGCCTGATGCTGATCTTCAAAACGGCGTTGTGAAACGACCCCCAGCGTCAAGCCCCTTTTCTGTGCCGTTTGGATCAGCATTTCCGTTTCCCGATTCGTCATGGCCATCGGTTTTTCCAACAGCAGATGTTTGCCGGCCTTCAGCACTTCCATGCCAATTGGATAATGGCTACCGCTTGAGGTCGTCACGATTACGATGTCCACTTCGGAGCTTTGCAGCAAGGTGCGATAATCCGTCGTCCAGGCGCATCCTTCCCGTTCGCCGACCGCTTTGGCCCTTGCTTCATTGCGGCTGGACACATAAGCGAGGCGGGCATCTTCTATACGGCGCAACGCCTCGGCATGAAAATCGGCAATGCCGCCGCAGCCGATGAGTCCGAATTTTCTGGTTGTCATTGCATTTATTCCTCCTATTGACCTACTCAATACAGACCCAGATGTTTTACCTCGCTCAGATTAATGCGACCCTCTCGAACCCATTGGATGCCTGGATATTCGTGGAGTGCTGTCTCGCCGCTATGCGGGATATATTGCCTGCTGTTATGCTCGAAAGCTTCAATATCCATGGCCAAATGGCTGCACAGGTTAGCGGAATGAATGAGAGCTCGCCCCGGATTGGTAAGATCCTGCATCGTCAGATAGCGGCGATTTTGTTTCGCCCAACAATAGGCAAGCAGAGACTGGCTATGACCTCTGCCCGTTTTCAAAGCGATTCCGCTCCAGCCCTGTTCCTCGACCTGATTTAATTTGCCGATATGGTCGAGACTTTCGTCGACAATAACGGGCTTGATCCTTGCCAATTCGTGCAGGGTAAAATTGTAACTATCCAGATCTCTGGGCGTCGGCTGTTCAACATACCGTACTGCGGCGAAAACTTCGGGGTAATCGACTTTCAATTTCAGCAATGTCTCCATTATCGGCTCGGGCGTTGCGCAGGCTTCATTGGGATCCAGAGACAGGTTTACTCTCATTTCGCCGCTTCGCCGATTCATTACAGATGCGGCGACTTCATAAACATCGACGATTCTTTGGAAGTCCCAGGCGGCATCGCTCCCCTTCAGCTTCACTTTGAACCAGCGCAATCCTTCCTTTACAATCCATTGTTCCAACGTGACCGGCCAATCGCCAGCCACAAGTCCGCTTTCAAACCCGGCATCGCCCGAAGTTAAAGGGTCCAGCCCGCCAATGACATGTTGAACCGATAATTGTTTCCTCGGGGGTACGAGGAACTGCTGCGGATATTTGCCCGCCCATCCCGCCCCCAGATACCGGGATAAATCTTCATTCAAATAATCGGCATTGTACATCCGATAAGCGCTGAGCCCGCATGCCGCGGCCCAAGCGTCATGAATCGCGGCATCGAACGCCGACCCGCATACGATCCCGCAAAGCCGGGGAATCGCGACAGGGAAGTTTAACTCCTTCTCGGTTTCCCCCATGAGCCGCTCCAGCTCGCGATCCGTCATTTCCGCCAATTGCAGCGGATCGAGAAATTCGCCGACCGATACGATGAATTCGCCTATCTTCTCCAGCAAAAGCCGCATAGCCCTATCTTTGGCATCGTAGGATAAAGCAGGATCGGGAAAAGACCATAATACCGATAGCAGAACATCTCCGTATCCTTTCGCCCTTGCGTTTGAGCGGTTCTCGGCTTCGACCGTAACTTTCGCGTAGGTGATCGATGTAATCGTCCCTGAACTCAGCGTAAACGGAATCCGGTACGTCTCCTCCGATAAGGCAATGCTGAACCGGACAATACGTAAATCGGAACTCGCCATGCAGGTGCACTCCATCCGTCGATTGTTATTTCAACCCGGTCATGCTTATACTTTCGATAATGCGTCGACGCAAAATGGCAAATACGATGAGAATCGGGACAATGGAAACGAGAGAACCGGCGGAAGTCAAATTCATATCGATCCCGAAAGAAGTTTGGAACATGGCCAGACCAATCTCCATCGTATACAGCTCATTGTCATTCAGAACAAGCAGCGGCCATACAAATGAATTCCAAGCCTCAATGAACGAGAAGATCGCCAGCGCCCCGATCGGCGGAGCGCACAGCGGCAATATGATCCGAAAGAAAGTTCTCCACTCCGAGGAGCCTTCCACCCTGGCCGACTCGATGATTTCATCGGGAATTTGCTGCATAATATTTTGCCGCATGAAGAAGATACCGAAACTCATCACAAAGTAAGGCATAACGAGTCCGAAAAACGTATTGATCAAATTCAGCTGCTGAAGCTGCAAGTACAGCGGAATCATATAAATTTCAAAAGGCACGATGGCGGTGGCCAAAATTAACGCGAACAGAAAGCTGCGGCCCTTAAAGTGAAACTTGGCAAAAATGTATCCCGCAATCGAAGAGGATAGCGCAATCATAAGCGACGACAGCGAGGCCATCATCAAACTATTGCGGAAATATAAATCAAACGGCGCGGCGCGGAACACTTCTCTGAAATTGTCCCAGCGCAAAGTTTCGGGAAGGAACACCGGAGGCCATTTCGTTAACTCCCCCGGCGTTTTGAAGGCCGTAACCGCGAGCCAGACGAACGGGACCAGCATAAAGAAAGCGCCTATGGCCAAAATAACGACTTTTGTCCATTGCATGGCTTTATCATTTTTTCTCATTTCTTCAGCCCCTTGCCCGATGTTGTTTTTTCTCTGGCCAATCCCATCTGAATCAGGGTCAAGGCGAACACGATGAGGAACAATACGACCGCTTCGGCAGAAGCATATCCCATCTTGAAGAACCGGAATCCATTCTCAATCATGTCGTAGACGATAACGCGGACGACATAACCGGGCGATCCCTGCACATCGGAAGCAAGAATATATATTTGGCTGAACGCATTATATCCGTGAATCAATGTAATGACCGAGACGAATACCGTAATCGGTTTCAACAACGGCAGCGTAATGTGCCGAAAAGCCTTGAGGTTCGTTGCCCCGTCTATAGAGGCGGCTTCGTAATATTCCTTCGGTATGCCGCGCAGCCCGACAAGGAAGATCAGCATGTTGTAGCCTATCGTCTTCCAGACGGTCAGAATGATCACCGACGCTACGGCCATGGGCGGATCGAACAGCCATGCTTGCGGAGAAATCCCGAAAAAAGACAGGAAATAGTTCATCAAGCCGTGCTGTTTGTCCAGAATCCACTTCCATACGACAACGACAGGTACCATTGGCATAATGAACGGCAGAAAGTAAATCGACTCGAACCAGGATTTGAATTTGATTTTCCCGGCCAGAAACGCAGCAACCGGAAGGGCGATCGCCACGCTGAAGAAGAGCACGCCGAAAGCGATCAACGTAGTATTCTTCAAGGAAAGCAGAAACGTGCCGTCTTGAAACATCTGCCGATAGTTCATAAATCCGACGAAGGGCTTATGAAGCGCTACCATGTCCCAATTAAAAAAACTCATGTAAAACGTTCGGAGTATCGGAATAAAACGCAAATACGTGTACAGGGCAAAAATCGGGGTCAAGCCAACAATGACAAACCAATGTGTCGATTTCAGGCGCAGCTTTTTTTTCGAATTGGAGATCAAATCGATCCGCTCCCCCCACACAATCGAATTTATGATGACCGGTCCGAATGCGGACCGGTCATCCGTTGCCAGTTACAGGAGTGGGGTTCCGACGGGTTATTCCGCGAACCGCCCTGCACCGCGTAAAATGTCATTCGTTTCTTTGGCTGCATCGGCAAGGAAAGCTTGCATTTTGTCCGGGTTGTCCACGAAAGAAGGATCTGTGAATCCTTTGTTCACAAGGCGCTCCGCGAATTTCGTGAGAATCTCGTCGAACTCGGGAATATTCGCGAATGCCTCCAGCACTTCATAATTCGTAAAGAAATCTTTAAACTGCGGGATGCGGGCGAACAGATCGTCCATTTGCAAATCCGTGCGTACCGGCAGAGTTCCGGTCATATCTACCTGTTGCTTGTGATTTTCCGGCTTCATCATGAAATCGATGAAATCCCAAGCTGCAGCGGCTTTGTCCCCTTCGGCGGAATTCGTGACATAGAAGTCCTTCACGACAATGAAGTTGGCAAGCGGCATGCGTACGACGCCATAATCCAGGTTGGGCGCCTTTTGCGCCGTATCGGCGATCACGTATGCCTCTCTCATGAACATCGCCGTCTGTTCCGCTTGGAACGCTTCAACGTCATGCTTGATCGTCGGGTCGTCCGTCTTATATTTGTGCAGCATATCCACGTACATTTGCAACGCCTTCAGACCGGCTTCATTGTTGTAGTTATCCTTGAATTTGCCGGGGGACACTTCCTTCAAGATGCCGCCGCCGTATTGCAGCAGCACGATCCAGAACTTCTCGGCGACTCCGCCCCCTCCGCCGCTCAGGCGCAAGCTGAGACCGGATCTCTCCACGTTGCCCGCCGCATCGTACTTCGTTAATTTTCGGGCGTAATCGATGATTTGATCCATGGTGGTCGGAGGGCCTGACAGACCGGCTTCCGCGAGCATTGCCTTGTTATAGTAAAGCGAAATCAGCGCGGAAGTGTGCGGGATGCCGTATACCGCGCCATCATGCTCCGCATACTTGACGGCAACATCCGGGTAAATGCCGCTTCTCACGAAATTGGCCAGCGTTTCAGGCGCTTTCTGAATGAAGCCGGACTCGATGTAACGCAAGGCAAGGCTTGGGTTAACCGTTACAATGTCCGCCGCGCTTTTGGACGGGATAGCGGTTGTCAGCTTCTTCTCGAAGTCGCGCAAAGGGAACGAAGATATTTTCACGGTCACGTTGGGGCAAACTTTATTATAATCGTCCGCCATTTTCTCCATCCAAGGAACAAGTTCCGCGTTTCCCGTCCAATAATTGATTTCGATAGGTTTGCTTGTTACGGTATCGGAAGGCGTTGCATTTCCTTCGGTTTGCTTTTTCCCGGAGCAGCCTGTTAAAACCATCATTATTGTCAGGGAGGAGATGAGAAGCCATGCAGCAACCTTTTTGAACTTCATTCCTGTGCACCCCCGCAAATTTTTTTTTACTCTACCCTTACAGCATGTTTCTGCGCAAGCAGGCAAATCTCGGCTGCCTTGAACGCATGCTCCTGGGTCATGGCAATTTCCGTCCGATTGATGCAATCGAGAATCAGTTCCCCGAAATGCGGGAATCCGACGAGCCCTTTCACATTCATCTGCCGTTCTCCGTCGTCGTTAACGATATACACATGGTCGGTTTCCTGCTCGCGGGCAATATCGACATACTTGCGCAATTCGATATATCCTTTCGTGCCGAGGATGAACATGCGTCCGTCGCCCCACGTCGACAACCCGGTCGGGGACAGCCAGTCCACGCGGAAATAATTCGTTGCGCCGTTATCTCCAACCAGGTTCACATCGCCGAAATCCTCCAGCTCCGGGTAGTGCTTGTTGTTGTAGTTTGCCACTTTGCTGTCCACGACTTTCGCGTCTTTACAATCCGCGTAGTACAGGAAAGATTCGATCTGGTGGCTGCCGATGTCGCAAATTATGCCGCCATACTGTTCCTTCTTGTAGAACCAGGCCGGCCGCGGATGGGTGTTCAGACGGTGCGGACCGATGCCAAGTACTTGAACGACCCGCCCAATCGCGCCCGCTTTAATCAGTTGACCCGCATACACCGAGCTTTCGACATCCAGACGTTCGCTGTAAGAGATGGCGTACTTTTTGCCGGTACGTTTAACCGCTTCTTTCGCGGCAGCCAGATGATCCAAAGAGGTGAAAGGCGTCTTGTCGGTGAAATAATCTTTGCCATGCTCCATGACTTTCACGCCCAGCGGGCCTCTTTCGTTAGGGATCGCCGCTGCGGCAACCAGTTGGACTTCCGGATCCTGCAGGATGGCGTCAAGCGACGGGGCCGGTTTCGCATCCGGATAGGTTTTCAGAAACCTTTCCACTTTGGCCGGATCGACATCGTAAGCCCATTTCAGCGTTGCGCCCGCTTCGATCAGCCCTCGGCTCATCTCGTAAATATGGTTATGTTCCATCGATGCAACCGCGATTACGAACTCGCCCTTGCCGACAACCGGTTTCGGTTTCTCCAGCGGTGCATAATTGAAGCTGATGTTATTGGCCATGATGATTTCCCTCCATGTCATGTTCTATTCTAAATGAACAGCATATTTCTGCGTGAGCAAGGTGAGCTCAGCCGCCTTAAAGGCGTGTTCCTGTGTCATCGCGTTCTCGGTGCGGTTCAGGCAATCCAGAATCAATTGTCCGAAATAGGGATATCCGACCTTGCCCTGCAGCTCCAGATGGCGTTCGCCTTGGCTGTCCACGAGATACAACTGATTCCCTTCCCGGCTGCGGGCTACATCCACATTCTTCCTCAGCTCAATGTAGCCGTCCGTCCCCTGAATGAATGTCCGGAGATCCCCCCAGGTTTGCAGACTCTTCGGCGACAACCAATCTACCCGAAAATAGCTGGTGGCGCCGTTGTCGCCGATCAGGGTGGCGTCGCCGTAATCATCCAGTTCGGGGTACTGTTTGTTATGGTAGTTCGCCACATTGCTGCGCACCACTCTGGCATCCTTGCACCCCGCGTAATACAGGAATGAATCGATTTGGTGCGTTGCCAGGTCGCACAGAACGCCGCCGTTCTGCTCCCGGGTGAAAAACCAGTCGGGCCTGGGGAAGTTATTGATCAGGTGCGAGCCGACACCCAGCACTTGCACAACCCGGCCAATCGCGCCGTCTTGAATCAATTGCCCGGCGAATACGGCGCTTTCGTTATGGATGCGTTCGCTGTAAGTAATCGCGAACTTTTTCCCCGTCTTGAGGGCGGCATCCTTGGCCAAATAAAGCTGATCCAGAGCCGTGAAGGGAGGCTTGTCCGTAATAAAGTCCTTCCCGCACTCCATCACCTTGACACCCAGCGCTGCCCGCAAGTTCGGAATCGTCGTCGACGCCACAAGCTGAACTTCCGCATCCCGGAGAATCTCGTCCTCATGCGAGGCTACTTTGGCATCGGGAAACGCTTCCAAAAACTTTCCGACACGCGCCGAATCGGGATCATATACCCATTTCAACGTGGCGCCCGCTTCGATCAGTTCTTTACACATCATATAGATATAAGCATGATCCATGTACATGACCGCAAAGATGAAGTCTCCTCTGCCAACGACCGGTTTCGGCTTGCCTTGCGGTTCGTAATTGCTGCTGCCCGTGCTTGGCATGTCCTGTTTCACCTCTGGTTGTTATTCGGTTAAAGCGACTAACATTTCGGGAGAATCACACCAATAATAATTAAATCAACGGCATGCCTTCCCTGCGGTTTTCGACCGTTCATTAACCTCGATCTCCTTAGGTTGAACGTTTATTCAGGACTCACCTCCAGCTTTAACAATGTTGAATAGTCGCCTGCTTCGGGTTCCTGTTCCCGGGACTGGAACCATGGCTCCATCATAACAAATACGGATAGGCGACACTTGACCGTTATATTCTATTGTCATTCATTTTTTGACTGTGAGTGGTGTATTAAGGGACAACAACGCAGTTAGAGATCCTTTGTAATTTTGTAATCTTTCGGAGCAAAACCTGTCGTTTTTTTGAATAAACGGCTGAAATGGGCAGGATGTTTAAATCCCGCCTCACTGCTCACATCCGTAATTTTCATGGCAGGGTTTAAATAAAGCAGGATTTTCGCTTGATTGATTCTTCGCTGATACAGGTAGTCGAATATCGTTACCCCGATCACTTCTTTAAACAACTTGGCCATATAATATTTATTCAGATGGAGCGCACGCTCCATGTCATCCATCCGGATGTCTTCTTTATAAAATTGCTCGATATACGAAATAATTTTCTGGGTATGCACCAACTTGACCGAGGTTTGTCTGCCGGTTTCCGGCGCCCCTTTATTTCGACTGAAGCTGTAAATGGATAACAGGAGATCAAAAAGGGCCAGGTAAAACCTTTGTTTCAATATCTCGTCATGTTGATTATTGTAGGCATTCATTTTACCGAGGATATCCTCGACTTCTTTTTGCTGCTCTTGGTTCAGGCTGCAATGCACATTTTTCAATTGCTCGAACGGTTTCAACAAATCGATGGAAAACGTGTTTTTGATGGCTGGCTTGATATACGAAGGGTTAAAGTGAATGACGGAACGAATGTACGTCTTGCTGTTCGCCAGATTGACGCAATGCAGCGTCAAACCGTGCATGAAAATCAGGTCGCCTTTCTTCAGCTCATAAATTTTGTCGCCGATCAAATAGCTGCCTTGACCGTCATGAAAATATAAGATTTCATAGTTGGGGTGGGAGTGGAGTTTGATCGACATGGGCGGTTTCAAGGTCTTGTCCATATACTTCAAATTTACTTTCAGCGTATCCGATCCTCTCTCCCATTCGTTCATGACGATCCCCCCTTTCGCTCTGCTCAACGCTAGTTTACCTGATTTCGCGATGGATGACTATGTGATGCGCTTAATGGAAAAATGCCCCATCGGCGGTCATCGCCGGGGGCATTGAAATGGTTAAACTGGTCGCAAGTCCTAGGATCTGAGCTGTTTGCGATACTTCTCGGGCGTGACGCCGACCCGGCTCTTGAACACCCTGCTGAAATGCGCCAGATGCTTGAATCCGGTCTGCAGGCTGACTTTCGTCACCGAGACGTCGGGATCGAACAGAAACATGATTTTGGCCTGATTAATCCGTCTTTGATACACGAACTCGAAGATCGTAACGCCGGTCACTTCCTTGAACAACCGCGACAAATAAAATTTGCTGACGTGCAAATCCGCCTGCAGCTGCTCCATATGCAAATCATCCGCATATTTATCTTCCAAGTACGTGACGATCCGCTGCACGGTCCGCTCCTTCTCCGAAGAAAGCTCCGGGAGTTCATCAAGCGGCTGCAAACAACGTTCATAAATGAAGTGAAGCAAGTCGACGAACGCCAGCTTCATTCGGCTGCGTCCGACTTCCCCGCCGCTCGAACCGTGCCTGTGCATCTGTGCAAGCAGCAGCTCCGCTTCTTCCTTTTCTTTTCCTCGCAGCGACAAGTGATAATTGCCGAATTGCTGAAAAGGTTGAAGAAACGGAACCGCGTGCGGCAAATCCAGATACGGCTGCAAGGACGACGGATTGAAATGGATTACGGAGCGCACATACGGAACGCGGGGATCGATCTTGGGACAATGCAGCGTCATGCCGTTCATCAGCATCAGATCGCCGGGCATCAGATTGTAGATGCGGTCTCCGATCAGGTACGTGCACACGCCTCCGTGAAAATAATACACCTCGTAGCGGATATGCGAGTGAAAGAGCTGCATGACAGGCCCTTCGGTGCGATAACTGTAGTCCAATCCATCGGATTCAATATGCAGTCTCAATGCCTCACGCTCCCTTCACTCGCTTCCGAGATTCGTGCACCCTTACCTTTTACCCTAACAGCTTGTTCATATACGACGCGTAATGATTCAGCATTTCCAACGTTGCGAATTCCCCGCTGAAATCTTCGACGCCGATCCAGCCGCTGTACCCGACGGCCCGCAAATCCGCTACGACCTGCATCCAATCCACTACGCCTTTGTCGATGCCGACCCAGCCGGCCTGCCAGCGCATGCCGCCCGTATCGTCCGACTCGGAAGTCCAGCCGGCGTTCTTCATATGAACGTGCGCAAGATACGGCCCCAGTATCTCCATGCCCATGCGGTAGTTCTCGTACCCTTCATGCACCAGGTTACC
Organism: Bacillota bacterium; assembly: GCA_023391635.1. Classification (GTDB taxonomy): domain Bacteria; phylum Bacillota; class Bacilli; order Paenibacillales; family Paenibacillaceae; genus Cohnella. The sequence continues at coordinate 27,365 of JAEWAQ010000033.1, forward strand.
CGGATCGTACAAGGCGCCGAGCGCTGCAGGATCGAACCCTTCGAGCAACCGGTAAGCTGCGCTCGCGCTGGCGGAGATCGTGCCGTGATGCAATTCGATTAATCCTTTGACTCCGTATTCGGCGCACAGAGGAGCAACTTCTTGCAAATAACGGCGCTGTTCGTCGAACAGCTCCTGGTACGGTCTGGACCGATCGTAGCGGTGAACCCCCAGCCGGATGAACGAAGCGCCGAGTTGCTTGGCAGCCTCCAGCACCCGCCGCGTACCGGCGACGTCCCCGCACGTCAAGTAAGGCACGACGGCAAGCGACCGGACGCCGCCGGATGCCGCCGCATCGCGGAATACCGCCAGCTGTTCCTCCGACCAACCGGTCGGAATCGAGCAGCGGTTGTTGCCCCAGAACGACGGCGCTTCCTGCTCGCGTCCGGCAGGCACGTCCTGATAGCGCCACTCGATGCCGGCGATGCCCGCCTGCTTCGATGCGGCTGCCAGCTCGGCTGGCGACAGATCGGGCGCCGCCACTGTAAATACCGATAATTGGATATCGCTCATTGCGCTGTTCCCTCCCCTGCTACGCGAATCGCCTGCGCTTGCGCCCGCAGACACAATTCCGCCGCCTTGAACGCATGTGCTTGCGTCATCGAGATTTCCGTCCGATTCAGCACATCCAGAATCAATTCCCCGAAGAACGGATAACCGACCTTGCCGGCCAGGGACAGATGGTGTTCGCCTTCGCCGTTGACCAGATACAACTGGTCCCCGCCCGGATCCCGAGCGATATCGACATACTTGCGCAGCTCGATATAGCCTTCGGTACCGAGAATGAGCATCCGGCCGTCGCCCCAGGTCGACAGCCCGTCCGGCGTCAGCCAGTCGACGCGCAGGTAGTTCGTCGCGCCATTGGCGCCAAGCAGCGTCGCATCGCCGAAGTCTTCCAGCTCGGGATAAGCCGGGTTGCGGTAGTTGCCGACCTTGCTGTGCAGCACCTGTGCGTCCGTGTTGCCGGAGAAGAACAGGAATTGCTCGATCTGATGGCTGCCGATATCGCACAGGATGCCGCCGTACTTCTCCTTCTCGAAGAACCATTGCGGCCGCGAGGGCGCATTCAACCGATGCGGGCCGAGCCCGAGCACTTGGACGACGCGGCCGATCGCGCCGTCATGCACAAGGCGTCCGGCGTGAATGGCGCTCTCCACATGCAGGCGCTCGCTGTAATAGACCGCATACTTGCGGCCCGTCCGCGCGCATGCCGCCCGCGCCTGCTCCAGTTGTTCCAGCGTCGTGAACGGCGTCTTGTCGGTGAAATAATCTTTGCCGTGCTCCATCACACGCACGCCAAGCGGCCCTCTGTCGCTTGGCACGGCCGCGGCCGCGACGAGATGAACCTCCGGATCCTGCAGAATCTCTTCCATCGATCCGACAGGATTTGCTTGCGGAAATCTGCTTACGAACGTCTGCACCTTCGCCGGGTCCGGGTCGTATACCCATTTGAGCGTGCCTCCCGCTTCCGTCAACCCGTTGCACATGCCGTAAATATGCCCGTGATCAAGTGCCGCTGCGGCGAACACGAATTCTCCCGGCTTCACGACCGGCTGCGGCTTCGACTGCGGCGCGTAGTTCATGCCGTCCTTGCGGTTCATGCTTTCACCGCCTTCGAGCCCTCAATCCGTTCTTGCAACAGCGCATAGAACTTGTCTTCGTCCAGCGGCAGCGTTGCCCAGTCATCCGTCCAGGAGGACAGCAGCATCGCATTGGACAGCGTCAAGCCGTGAATGCCTTCGACGCCAGGCGCGAGCAGCGGCGTGCCCTTGCGAATGGCGTTAACCCAGTCGCGCGTAATGCCCATATGCTGATTCCCGTCGCTGGAAGCGATCGGAATGTCGCACTGCCAGCATTCCGGCTGACCGAACCCGCCGGAGTACGTCGCATTGAATTCCGTCTCCGATACGCGCAGCCGCCAAAACTTCATCTGCCCTTTCTCGATGACGATCTTGCCCCGGTCTCCCGTTACTTCGAACCGGTTCGTGCCTGGCGCTTCGCAAGTAGACGTAATGAACACCGCCGAAGCCCCGTTCGCGTATTCGGCATAGGCGGTCACTTCGTTCTCCACCTCGATGTCACGGTGCTTCCCGAACGAACAGAACGCCCGGATGCGCGTCGGCATCATGCCCATCGTCCACTGCCACAAGTCGAGCTGATGCGGCACCTGGTTGATGAGCACGCCGCCGCCCTCGCCTGCCCACGTCGCCCGCCATCCGCCGGAATTATAATAGCTCTGCGAGCGGTACCAGTCGGTAATGATCCAGTTCGCCCGCCGGATCGTGCCGAGTTCCCCTGCCTGCACGAGCTCTCTAAGCTTCTGGTACATCGGATTCGTCCGCTGGTTGTACATGATGCCGAAGACGCGGTCCGTCCGCTCGGACGCTTCATTCATCTCCCGAACTTGCCGGGTATAGACGCCTGCCGGCTTCTCGATCAGCACGTGCAAGCCGTGATCGAACCCCATCATGGCCAATTCCGGATGGCTGTAATGCGGCGTGCAGATCAGTACGGCGTCGATTGCGCCCGATGCCATCATCGACTTCGGGTCGGAAAACTTCTGCACGTTGTCCAGCTTCAACTGCTCGAGTATTTTGGCCAGGTGCTCCGTCCTCTCGTCGCATACGGCGGCGAGCACCGCTCCTTCCACAAGACCTTCACCCAAGTATTTCGCATGTCCCGTACCCATATTGCCCATTCCGATGATGCCTACGCGTACCAAATCCATCGCGAACACCCTTCCCCTGTCATCGTTTCCCCAATCTGCATACTTGCCCTTCCATTGTATCACGATAGCGCCGCGCGGACTTGACTGAACGCATTCATTTCCAATGTAAATTTAACTGTGGTTGCACTCTTGCGAGACCATGCATTTTTCCTGCATTCATGGTACCATTAAACAGATAGCATATGCCGGGGAAGGATGACACACGGATGAGAACGGTAACCGTCAAACAAGTGGCAGATCGCTTCTCGCTGGAATGGCTGGCGGGTTCCGCCCATCAAGAGCGGACGATCGCCCAACCGAAAGTCCATCGACCCGGACTCGAATTCGTCGGGTACTTCGATTTCTTTCCGATGGAGCGCGTGCAAATTCTGGGGCGCAAAGAAATTACGTATCTTCACCGGCAATCTGACGAGGATCGCCAGCTTCATATCGGCAATATCGTGCGCTATCACCCGCCTTGCTTCATCGTGACGGCCGAGCAGGATGGGCTGAAGTATTTGACGCAATATTGCGAGGAGGAAGGCATTCCGCTGCTGCGGACGTCTGATCCGACGACGGAATTCATCGCCAAGCTCGACGCCTATCTGATCAAGATGCTGGCGCCGCAAATCTCGGTACACGGCGTGTGCCTGAATGTGTCGGGCATCGGCATTCTGTTGCGAGGCAAATCGGGGATCGGCAAGAGCGAGACGGCGCATACGCTTATTCGGCGCGGGCATCGTTTGGTCGCCGACGACATCGTAACGTTGAAGAAGCTCAGCTCGCAGACGATCCTGGGCACGCATAACGAGACGACCAAGGAATTCCTCGCCCTGCGCAGCATCGGCCTGATTAATGTAGTAAGGCTATACGGACGCGCGGCGTTTCAGGACGAGACGCGCATCGTGCTCGATATCGAGCTGACCCGCTGGCGGGACAACGAGTTGAACAACGAACTGGAGCTCGAGCCCAAGTTCACGGATTACCTTGGCGTTCGCATCCCGCATATCGAGGTCCAGCTGCAGCCCGGCCGCGATACGGCCGGACTGATCGAGGCGGCGGCGAACAATTGGTACTTGCGTCAGCACGGCTACAGCGCGGCGGAGGAGTTCATCAGCCGCATCGAGCAGGTTGGCGGCGGTTCGTGACGAGGTCTCATTGACAGGCCTATTATCGTAACGCTTCCAGAATCGTACCGGCCGTTTCTTCGATCGCCCGGTCCGTCACGTCCAGGATGCGGCAGTTCAGCCGGCGGTATAGCGTTTCGGCATATTCAAGTTCTTCCGAGACGCGCTTCAACGATGCGTAGTTGACATCGGACGGGAGGCCCATCGCTTTCAGGCGTTCCGTCCGAATGTTGACAAGGCTTTCCGGTCTGATGGTCAGCCCGATCAGCCGGCCGGTGGCCAGCTCGTATAAGTCCTCGGGCGGCTTGACCTCGGGAACGAGCGGATAATTGGCCACTTTGTAGCCTTTGTGCGCCAGGTAGATGCTGAGCGGCGTTTTTGACGTTCGCGAGACGCCGACCAGCACGAGGTCCGCATCCTGCCATGAAGCCGCATGTTGTCCGTCATCGCACTTGACGGCAAATTCGACGGCCTCGACCCGCCGGAAGTAATCCTGGTCCAACCGATGCAAGAGACCCGGTTGGCGCTTCGGCACGGAATCGAACGTTTGGATGAACGCCTCCATGACAGGCCCCATAATATCAACCGCGGGAACCTGCAAGCGCAGCGCTTCCTGCCGCATCATCTCCCGCAATTCAGGCATGACAAGCGTATAGACCACGAACGTTCCGCCGCGGGCAGCCTCTTCCATCAGTTCGCGTATTTCCTCTTCCGACTTGATGTGCGCATATCTTTTAATTTGCGTGCGTTCGGCGTCGAATTGGCGCATCGTCGCCCTGACGACGGCTTCGGCCGTTTCGCCGACGGAATCGGAGCAGACAAAGATCGTACTTGCACGGTCGTTCAAATTTCTTCCTCCTCGCCCTCTGCCGCAACCGATTCGAGAAGCAGCCTGACAATCGTCGTTTTCGTAATTCTGCCTACCGCTTCGCATTTATTGCTGCTATCCGCGGAAGAAAGCGGCCGCACGACGGGAAGCCCGTCCACTTGGTGGGCGATCATTTTGCGGAGCGCTTCAAGGACGGTATCATCCGGCGCTACAGTCGTCACGTTCGGGTAGCGGGTCATGACCATGCCGAGCAATATGGATTGGGCTTGCGCATTCCCAAGCGTCACCTTGAGCAGATCTTTGCGGGACACGATGCCTGCCAGCGCACCGTCTTCGTCTACGATGGCGACGCTCCCCACATTCTCCAGAAACAAAGTGACAACCGCGTCGCTGACCGATGCCGTCTCCCGCAGCACGACGGGAACGCCCATCACTTCCTTGACGGGACGTTCCATAAAGCCAGGTACGTGCGAACGACGGCTTCTTGCAATAGAACCCGGAAAATAGCCGACCTTCGGCTTGGCATCCAAATAACCGAGCATCCCAAGCAGCACCAGATCGGACCGAATGGCCGGACGGGTCGCGCCCAGCATTTCGGCAATTTGCTCTCCCGTGATCGGAGCATGCTGTCGGACCAGATCGATGATTTCCTGTTGGCGAGGTGACAGTTCGATCTCCGTTCCCTCCTGCCTGAGTCTTGATAGCTGCTATCTCATTGTAACGGATTCTCTGTCGCGGTCACACCGCTTTTTCGATGGCCGCTTGCGCGGCGGCGATCCGGGCCATCGGAATCCGGTACGGTGAACAGCTGACATAGTGCAGCCCAACCTGGTGGCAATAAGCGATCGAGTCTTTGTCGCCTCCATGTTCGCCGCAGATGCCTGTCTTCATGCCTGGCTTGACGTTGCTTGCGGCTGCGATCGCCAGCTCGATCAATCGGCCTACCCCTTCCGTGTCCAGTGACTGAAACGGGTTGGCGGGCAATACCTTCTGATCGACGTAATAGGACAGAAATTTGCCCTCCGCATCGTCCCGGCTGCAGCCGAACGTCATCTGCGTCAGATCGTTCGTGCCGAAGGAGAAGAAGTCCGCATGCTCGGCGATTTGGCCCGCGGTCAGCGCGGCGCGCGGCACTTCGATCATCGTCCCTACTTTGTACGGACACCCGGACAGCCGATCCTGCCCCAAAATTCGTTCCGCCGCCTGATCCGCCAATGCCCGCAATCGCTTCAGTTCGTTGGCGTGGCCGACCAGCGGGATCATAATATCGGGCAGCACGCGAATGTCGCGATCGATGCAGGCGGAAGCTGCACGAAATATCGCTTCGAGCTGCATCTCGTAAATTTCCGGATAAATGATGCCCAGACGGCAGCCCCGCTGGCCCAGCATCGGATTCGCTTCATGCAATTCATGGATTTTGCGGACGATTCGCTGCAGCCGACCCAGCTCTTCGACATCGACCGCCATTTCCAGCTGCCGCCGCATTTCGTCGATCCTGGGCAAAAATTCGTGCAGCGGCGGGTCGAGCAGGCGGACGGTAACCGGGAGTCCGTCCATCTCCGCGAAGATGCCCTCGAAATCCGACTGCTGCATCGGCAGCAGCATCTGCAGCGACTCTGCCCTCGCTTCCGGCGAATCGGCGAGGATCAGGCTTTGCATCACCGCCAGTCGCTCCGGCGTGAAGAACATATGCTCCGTCCGGCACAGCCCGATCCCTTGCGCGCCGAACGACCGGGCGATTCGCGCATCCTCGGGACTGTCCGCATTCGCATACACCTGCAGGCGGCGAATACCGTCCGCCCATTCCAGCACCTGCCTCAGCTCATCGGTGACCTCCGCTTCCTTCAGCGGCATGGCGCCCGCAATCACGCGTCCGCTTGCCCCGTCGAGCGTAATCCACTCGCCTTCGCCAATGCTGCCCGCTTCCGTTATCATCCGTCTCTCTTCGAGATCGATCCGAATATCCTCGCACCCGCATACGCAAGGTTTGCCCATTCCTCTGGCAACGACAGCGGCATGGCTCGTCATCCCGCCCCGGCTGGTCAGCACGCCCTCCGCGGCCAGCACGCCGTGGATATCTTCAGGCGTTGTCTCGGCGCGCACGAGAATTACTTGCTTCCCGGCAGATCTCCATTCGGCGGCGCGATCAGCGTCAAACACGGCGATGCCGATCGCCGCGCCGGGCGATGCCGGCAGCCCGGTCGCGAACACTTCCTCCACTTGGACCTCGTCGATGCCCCGGTGCAACAGTTGGTCGAGATGGGACATCTCGATCCGCTGCATCGCTTCCTCTTTGCTGAGCAACCCTTCGTTCACCAGGTCCACTGCGATTTTCAGCGCAGCTTGGGCATTGCGCTTGCCGTTCCGCGTCTGGAGCATATACAATTTTCCGTTCTCAACCGTGAATTCGATATCCTGCATGTCCTTGTAATGTCGCTCCAGTTGGCTGCATACGCGTTCCAATTGGTCGTATACGACCGGCAATTCGTTTTTCAGCGTCTGAATCGTTTGCGGTGTTCTGACGCCTGCGACCACGTCTTCGCCTTGCGCGTTCATCAAGTATTCGCCGAACAGCTCCCGCTCTCCCGTGGAAGGGTTGCGGGTGAACACGACGCCCGTTCCGCAATCGTCCCCCCGGTTGCCGAATACCATCGCCTGCACGTTGACGGCCGTCCCCTGTTCGTCCGGAATGCGGTGAACGGAGCGATACACTTGCGCGCGCGGGTTGTGCCACGATGCGAACACGGCTTCCACCGCGAGCGCGAGCTGAACGCGGACATTTTGCGGGAAATCGCCGCCGGTATGCGTTCTATAGCATGCCTTGTACGCGGCAATGAGTTCCTTCCACCCGTCAGCCGTCACCTCTTGGTCCAGCACTGCGCCCGCCTGCTTCTTCATGCGCACGAGCAACCGCTCGAACGCGATCGATTCGATGCCCGACACGACGCTCCCGAACATCTGAATCAACCGCCGGTAGCAGTCATAGGCGAATCTCGCATTCCCCGTCAACTCCGCCAAGCCTTCCACCGTCCGGTCGTTCAGCCCCAGATTGAGAATCGTGTCCATCATGCCGGGCATCGAGGTGACCGAACCCGAACGCACCGACACCAACAGCGGACAGGCCGGATCGCCGAAAGCTTGCCCTCGCTGCCCTTCCAGCCTTGCCATAGCTTCCCGGGCCTGCTGCTCCAACCCGTCCGGAATCCGGTTTCCGGCACGGAAATACGCGCGGCACGCTTCCGTCGTGATCGTGAACCCTTGCGGCACCGGCAGGCCGGCACGGGTCATCTCCGCCAAATTCGCGCCCTTCCCGCCCAGCAGCTCCTTCATGCCCGCATGGCCTTCCTCGAAGTCGTAGATCATTTTTGCAGCAGTTGCTTGCAAATGTGCCGCCTCTATCGTCGCATTGATCACGTTGTTCGCAAATGTTGCCTTTGTTTCGTCCGCTGTCCTATTCGCATTTCCCGTCATTTGCCATCTTCCCCGCTCTGTCCGTTTTTTTCCTTGCATTCCTTGCCGTCGCACACACCGTACATCTTCTTCACGCCGTTTGTCGGCAGCGTATACAGCACGTCTCCGCAATATTTGCAAATGACCGTTCCCAAATCGTTACTCTCTTTCACCAATTGAATTGCGCCGTCAGACATGGTTCTTCTCCCTCCCGCGAAGAAATTTGGCAATTATCACCTCATTTATTAGATGTCATAATTATATATGTGAGTCATTTATATTTCAATAGGTGAACAAATAAAATGATTATGACTCATATTTATAATTAAGGGCAAAAAAAAGAGGACTCCGTAGCGGCTCCTCACATCTTTATAAAATATGGTTTGTTTTTCGCTTTGCATCAAAGCAAATGCTACATTCCATGCTTATTGATCAGTCCGTTCAATTCCTTCAGGAACATGTTGATGTCTCTGAACTGCCGATACACCGAGGCGAAGCGCACATATGCGACTTCATCGACCGGATACAGCATCTCCATGACGAGCTCCCCGATGACGCGGCTCTCCACCTCGGCCAGCGCTGTATTGCGTACCTCGCGCTCCACGTCGGATACGATGACTTCCAGTTGTCCGACAGAGATCGGACGCTTCTCGCAGGCACGAAGCAGACCGCGCAACAGCTTGTCCCGACTGAATTCCTCGCGGCTGCCGTCTTTCTTGATGACGACAAACGGCGTCTCCTCCACCGTCTCGAACGTGGTGAATCTGCGATTGCACTTCTCGCACTCACGGCGGCGCCGAATCGATTTGCTGTCATTGGCCGGTCTGGAATCGAGCACTTTGGTGCCGATATAGTCGCAATAGGGGCATTTCATGGGAGACGTTGCTCCTTTCTTTTTTCCAAGGCTTTCCTATCATGAAAACTGTAATAACGGACACAATACAGTTACCAACCGCAAGGAGGTGAACATCATGGCTAACAGCAACCAACATGTAGTCCCTCAAGCAGGGCAAGCATTGGATCAAATGAAATTCGAAGTTGCACAATCGCTCGGCGTTCAGCTGAACCAAGGATACAACGGTGATCTGCCGACGAGAGAAGCTGGCCGCATCGGGGGCAACATTACCCGTCAGCTGGTGCAAATCGCTGAACAGCAACTTGCCGGACAATTCGGCAATCGCTAAACCGCATCATGCATGAAATAGACGGGAAGCTTTGAAGCCGCAGTGCTTCAAGGCTTCTCTTGTCCTATATAAACGGAAGGACAAAGTCGTTTCTTCTTGTATATCGGCAAATTAGAGCGAATCGTATACCTCTTGGTATTTCTTATAATAATACAACACACGCTGTACGTAATGTCTAGTCTCGCCGTATGGAATATTGTGCACCGTCTGCTCGCTGCCGTCCCACACGCGGTCGTTCAGCCATTGCTTCACCCGATTGGGGCCGGCATTGTAGGCGGCCAGCATGACGGGCAGATTGCCTTCGAACTGGCGGTTTAATTCCTTGATGTACCAAGTTCCGAGACGAATGCCGGCATCCGCCGTGCTGCCCGCATCTTGTACGGTTACATCCTTGAAGGAAGCTTCTTTCTGCAAAATCCATGCGGCCGTATCGGGCATAATTTGCATGATGCCGAGTGCGCCTTTGCGCGATACCGCATCCTCTTTGAAATTCGATTCCACGCGGATGATCGCGGCGATCAAGAGCGGGTCTTGGCCGAATGCGGCAGCATGCTGCTTGATCTCCGATTTGAAATAGACGGGATAAATCGAGCGCCCAATCCATTCCGAACGCACGAACATGACCGCGAGTACGACGAGAAGAAGCAGCAAAAACCATCGTTTGCGAGACTTCCTTCCGGACTGTCTTCTTTTCTTGCTCATGCAAGCCCCAATTCCCGCCACAGCCGTTCCACCTGCAGCGCGGTCGATTCCGGACTTCCGCTATTGTCGATGACGAAATCCGCGAACGCCCGCTTCTCCTCGATGTCCATCTGAGCCGCCAGCCTCTTCTCGGCATCCTCTTGTGACAGCTTGTCCCTTGCCATCAAGCGCTGAAGCTGTTCCACGCGGGGGACGTACACGACGACTACGCGATCGAATTCGGCAGCGAGGCGGGATTCATACAGCAACGGAACGTCGACGACCGTCAGTCGATCGGGATGCAGGCGCTTGTTTTCTTGCATGCGCTCCCGCATCACGGCCCGAATGGCGGGGTGCGTAATGGACTCAAGCTGTTTGCGCTTGTCCGGATCGGCGAAAACGATCCCGCCGAGCCGCTTGCGGTCCAGCGTGCCATCCGGCTGCAGAAGCGCTTGTCCGAACTGCCCGACAATTTGTTCCAGCGCAGGCTGCCCTGGGCTAACGACTTCGCGGGCAATCCGGTCCAGGTCGATCAGCATGGCGCCTTTTTCGGTCAGCAGCTTCGCCACGGTGCTCTTGCCCGTGGCGATGCCGCCGGTAAGTCCTATGTTCATCGTGCCCATCCTTTTTAGAACAGTTTCAACAATCCCATCGCGATCAGAATGATGCCCGGCAACACAGTGAGCGGCCGCACCCAGCGCCAACCGGCCACGCGGAATCCGACGCGGGTTCCCATCCACAGGAACAATCCGCCGGCAGCCGCGATCGTGGCGGAAGTGACAAGCGGCGGGAAGCCGACCATGGCAGCGCCGATGCCGGCGCCGAATGCGTCCAGCGACAGGGCCGTGCCGAGCAGGAATGCCTCGCCGACGGTGATCGTGCCGGACCGGTCCATGTCAGCCGCGGCAGGCGTGCGCAAAATTTGGACCACGATGCCCCACTGGCGAATTTCCAGCGTCCAAACCGTGCGCTGGGGAGCAGCGACGTCTGCGGCGGTGGCTATAGCGGGTTCGGTAGCATTTGCGTTGGTTACGGTGGCTGTAATAGCTATGGCGGATTCGGCACCATTTGTATTTGCTGTGTTGGCAGCGGTGGTTGTAGCGGCTAAGGCGGGTTCGACGTTTGCGGAGCGTTTAGTGGAAGCGGCGTTCGCGCTCATCCCGTCGAATTCCGATGCCAGCTGTTCATCCTTTTGATTGTCAGTCTGCTCGTTCGTTCGATCGTCCGCACGTTCCGACTCGGAGTCCCTGCCCCTCATGAACTGGATGAGCGCCCAGAAGCCGATGCCGATCAGAATCGCGGCGCCGACGGATGATGCGGCGTGCGGAGGAATCCAGCGGACCAACAACGTCCCAACAAGCATCGCGATCAGAATGACCAATCCGGAACAGCACGAGATGATCCAGATCGATCGCGGCGGGATGCGGATTTGCCGAATGCCGTACGTAATGCCGACCCCGAAGCCGTCCAGACTGACGGCGAAAGCAAGCAGCAACAGAGAAGCGATAGAAGCGAGCGATGCCAGCATGCCGTTCTCCCTTCGGATGATGTTCTGAATCATCCTATGCGGGAAACCGGGCGAATGCCCCGAAAATAAACGATTGACCGCCGCACGCACCAATTTGGCGACCACACCGCTACCGCTACCTCCACCGACCGACCACCGAGCGCACCGATTAGGCAACCGCAGCGTCTATTCCGACTTACCGACCACCATCGCCGTCCAGGCGGCGTTTCACCGCATTGGCAGTCTGGCGCCCGCGGGCGCCGATCCCGGAAGCCACGCCGCGCGGCAGGCGCTGACAGCGCGGGCACGTATGCGTGCCGCGACCGCCCACGACCGATTTCTCGATCGGGCTGCCGCAAGCGACACACGGTTCGCCCGTGCGCCCGTACGCCCTCAGCTGGTGCTGGAACATGCCCATCTCGCCTTGTCCGTTCACATAAGATTTCACCGAGGAACCCCCGGCAGCCACGGCGGCGCCCAGCGTCTCAATGATCGCCCCGTGCAGCCGATCCTTCTCCGCTCGCTTGAGCGAATCCGCCGTCCGCTCGGGATGAATCCCGGCCATATGCAGCGCTTCATCCACATAAATATTGCCCAGGCCGACGATGACTTCCTGGTTCAGCAGCAGCGGCTTGATCTTCGTCGTCCTGCCGTGCAGCGCGGCGGCGAACGCCTCCGGCGTGAACGCGTCAGCCAACGGCTCTAACCCCAGTTTATTCAACGGCGGATGCCGCCATTCTTCATCGGACGCGAATACGTGCATCGTGCCGAACTGGCGGACATCCTTGTACCGCAGCGCCGTACCGTCCGTGAAATGAAAGATCACGTGCGTATGCAGTTCCACCGGCTCATCGTCGCGGAACAGCCCGTACCGTCCTTCCATCCTCAGGTGGGAGACGACCGTACATCCGTCCAGCAGCAGACGAATGAACTTGCCACGCCGCTCTACGCCGATGAACGATCTTCCCTCCAATAGGGCCGCGAACTCAGCCGGATCGTCGGGCCGCTGCAAAATGCGCGGCAAGCTCACCGTTACGCGGGCGATCGTCTTGCCCGTTATCAACTTCTCCAGCGTGCGGCATACCGTCTCTACTTCCGGCAACTCCGGCACTGTCGTTCACCTTCCATACTAAACTCTATTTCGCCTCGTACCAATTGTCGCCGAAGCTGACATCCGCCTTGATCGGCACATCGAGCTTGAGCGACGTTTCCATCACTTCCGGTACCAATGTCTTCATCAGCTCGAATTCGTCTTCCGGCACCTCGAACACCAATTCGTCGTGCACCTGCAGCAGCATGCGGCTGCGCATGCCGCGAACGCGCAACTGCTCGTCCATGTTGACCATCGCCAGCTTGATGATATCGGCGGCCGTCCCCTGTATCGGCGTATTCATCGCGACGCGCTCGGCGAATGAGCGCACGTTGAAGTTCGAAGCGTGAATGTCCGGCAAATACCGCCTGCGCTCTAGCAATGTCGTGACATAGCCGTTCTGCCGCGCCTGCTCCACGATCGTGTCCATATACCGGCGAACGCCCTTGAACACGCTGAAATATTGTTCGATGAACGCCGCCGCATCCTTGCGCGTAATGTTCAGGTTCTGCGACAATCCAAAATCGCTGATGCCGTACACGATCCCGAAATTGACCGCCTTCGCGGAACGGCGCATGTTCGCGTCGACCTGCTCCTTCGCAACGCCGAACACGTCCATCGCGGTCTTCGTATGAATGTCCAAGTTCTGCACGAACGCTTCCTTCAATCGCTCGTCTCCGGAAATGTGCGCCAGCACGCGGAGTTCGATCTGCGAATAGTCGGCGGCGAGGATGTGCCAGCCCGGCTCCGACGGCCGGAACGCCTTGCGAATCTGACGGCCTTCCTCCAGACGGATCGGGATGTTCTGCAGGTTCGGGAACTGGCTCGACAGACGACCGGTCGGCGCGATTGTCTGCCGATAGAACGTATGGATCTTGCCGCCGGTATCGTCGCGAATTTCCTTCGTCAATCCTTCGATGTATGTCGATTGCAGCTTCGCAAGCTGCCGATAATGCAGAATATGCGGGACGATCCCGTGATACGGCTCCAGCTTCTCCAAGACGTCGGCATCTGTGGAGTAGCCGGTCTTGTTCTTCTTGATGACCGGCAAGCCGAGCTTCTCGAACAGGATGTCGCCCAGTTGCTTCGTCGAACCGATGTTGAATTCCGCGCCGGCAAGCCGATAGATCTCGCGGGAGATTTCCTGGATCCGCGTCTGGAATTCCCGACCCAGCTCCTGCAGCGCGTTGCGCTCGCACCGGATGCCTTGCAATTCCATACCGGCCAGGATGATGGAGAGCGGCTGCTCCAGCTCATAATAAAGCTTGTGCATGCCTACCTTGTCCAGCTCTTCGTCCAGCAGCGGACGAAGCCTGCGGACGGCATCCGCTTTCGCAGCCAGATGGGCGGCAAGCTCGTCCTCCGGCGGCACGCGATACTTTGCGCCTTTGCCGTAGACCGACTCGTCCGATGCGACGGACGGCAATCCGTGCCGCTGCAGCAATCCCGCCAATGACGGATCGGCTTCCGTCGGATCGAGCAGCCAAGCGGCAAGCTGCACGTCGAACGTTTGTCCGCGCAGCCGGACACCTTGATGCGCCAGCACAAGCTCGGCGCGATGCAGGTCGTAGCCGTATTTCGGCTTGTCCGCATCGACCAGCCATTCCCTCAGAGGGCCGGCTTTGTCTGTGAACAATTGCGGGAATGCCAGCACATAAATATGCGAACCTGCCGCGATGGCAAGCCCGATGCCTTCGGCTTGATGCGGATTGTCGCCGTTCACTTCGATCAGAAGCGACTCCGCATGCGGCAAGTCGGCCGCGAGCCGCTGCCAGCCATCCTCGTCTTCGCCGATCGTCACCGTCTCGTAATCCGCTACCGCGAGCTCTCCTGCCGGCCCCGCTTCGCCGTCAAGCTCCAGCCGCTCGATCAGCGACTTGAATTCCAGTTTGCGCAGCATACCGCCGAGCGCGCCGCCGTCGTATCCGCTCCAGGCCACATCGTCCACGGTCCGGTCCAGCGGCACCTCGCGGAAGATCGTGGCGAGCTGTTTGCTCATTCGCGCGCTGTCCGCATGCGTCTCGATATTTTCGCGCAGTTTGCCCTTGAGGTTCACAACATTCTCCAACACCTGCTCGACCGTCCCGAATTCTTGCAGCAGCTTCACCGCCGTCTTCTCGCCGACGCCCGGCACGCCCGGAATGTTGTCGCTGGCATCGCCCATCAGCCCTTTCAGATCGATGATCTGCAAGGGCTGGAGGCCGTATCGCTCCTGCACGCCTGCCGGCGTATACTTCTCCACTTCGCTGACGCCTTTGCGGGTGAGCAGCACGGTCACCTGATCCGAGGCGAGCTGCAACAGGTCCTTGTCGCCGGACACGACGACGACTCGCTTGCCTTCCGCCTCCGCCAAACGGGACAACGTGCCGATGATGTCGTCCGCCTCGTACCCGGCCAGCTCGTATTGCGGGATCGAGAATGCCTGGATCAGCTCTTTGAGCACCGGGAATTGCTGCGACAGCTCCGGCGGCGTCTTCTCGCGCCCTCCTTTGTACTCCGCGTAGCCTTCGTGGCGGAACGTCACCTTGCCTGCATCGAAGGCGACCAAAATGTGCGTCGGCTTCTCTTCCTCCAACACTTTGAGCAACATGGTAGTAAAGCCGTACACCGCGTTCGTCTGCAGCCCGCTGCTGTTCGTCAAGGGAGGAATGGCGAAGAACGCCCGATAAATGATGCTGTTTCCGTCGATCAACATCAGCTTGTCCGAAGAGTTACCCATGAATCGCATCCACCTCGCCGACAGATTGCTTCTTATCTTATATGAAGCATCATACCACAAGGCTAGCGTAAGGCGCATTACCGACCCCTCAAATTGCAAATGAAGATATGCTCAGACAAGCACGAAACGACCAAATGCCCCGCTCTCGCGAGCGGGTCCTCTGCGGAATCCCCTATCCCAAGCCGCTGCCTACTCCCGACGGGTATGCGATTGCCGGCCTCTCGCTGGGGCGTCCGATCAAGTACCCTTGTCCGAAATCGATGCCCAGCATCCGTACGAGTTGAAGTTCCTCCGGGCGCTCGATGCCTTCCGCCACGATGCGGATGTTCATGCGCTTGGCAAAACGGACAAAGGTGCGGAGCATGTGCTTCTTCATTTCGTCCCGGTCGGCGTTCTGCACGAGCGAGCGGTCGACCTTGATATAGTCCGGCCGCAGTTCCACGATCGCTTGCAGGGATGAATAACCCGCGCCGGCATCGTCGATCGCGATCTCGTACCCTTGGCTGCGGTAATGGCCGAGCGTCTTCTTCGCTTCTTCGAAATCGTCGATGGAGCTTCGCTCCGTCAGTTCGAACACGACCTGCTCCGGAGCAAGTCCCCGTTCCGCCAGCCATTGTCTCGTCTGCCCGGAGACGAAGTGCGGGTCCTTCATGATGCCGGAGTTGACATTGATGAAAATTTTCTGGTTAGCGGTCAGAGCCGGGCAGGAGCGAACCGCCGTCTCCCGCGCAATCCGATCCAGCGCGAACAGACAGCCTTCTTTCTCTGCGTAACGGAACAAGGCAAGCGGACCGTCGAAGCGGCTCCTTGGCGGGCAGCGCGTAAGTGCCTCGAAGCCGAACAGGCTGCCGTTCTTCAACCTGAACAGCGGCTGATAGACACTGCGAATCCCGCCCTCGCGGAGAATCCGTTCCATCTCGGACCATTCCGCCGGATCCGGCGGCGAAGCCGGCGTCGCGACAAGCCCGGCAGCAGCGGTCAGGAAGGCAGCATACGCGGCCTCTGCCGCGGACATGCCGCCATCGCCTCCGGCGACAGCGGCGCCCAATCGGCGAGCTCCGAGCCTCTCGCCCAGTTTGCGCGCAAGCGCGTCCCACGTGGCGGCGTTAGCGCTTTCGCTCGCTTCATGAAGAATCGCATAGATCCACAGGTGCCCGCCGACCCGGCCTCCGATCCGCAACGCCGGTTCAGCCGCCTGCCATTCGGACAACCAGGCCTCCCGGTCGGCAACCGTCGGGCGGTCGTCCAACAATTCGATCCCGATCATGCCTACGGCAAACATGCCCGCCAGCCCGTCCATTCGAAGCGGGAAAGGAAATCCGCCGTCCGCCTTGATGTCATCAACCATGCACTTCACACCTTTCCAGCGTATCCCATGCGAGCGAATTTCCTGCCTGGCTCTTGGCTTTCTTCTTCAGCAAAGCCGAGCGTTCGGCCAGCAGCTCGGGCGTCCAATTTTCCTCGCCCCGATAGAGCAGCATCGCAAGAGACAACGACAGCTCGGAGCCTTCGAGCAGCATGCCGGAACGATCGCGAACCGGGCCTTTCGCTTCGTCGACGAACGACCGGACGCCCTTGGCGAATCGGTCCAGCATGATTTCCGCCATCGCCATCGGATTGCCGTATTCGATCATGACGATAAAGTCATCTCCGCCGATGTGACCGACAAAGCTGTTCTCCGGACAATTGTCATGAACGACCGCCTGCAGCGTCTCTCCCGTAAACCGGATCACATCGTCTCCGCGATGAAAGCCGAAATGGTCGTTGTACCATTTGAAATGATCCAGGTCGGCATAGAGAATCGTGAAGGGTCTCCCTTCATCCAGCCTGCGCCTGATCTCCCTGCGAATCGGCTCATTGCCCGGCAAGCCCGTCAGCGGATTGGCCCACTGCGCCGCTGCGATCCGAACGCTGGTTACCTGCTCCAGCAGGGAGCCTACGGAGACGATGCCGGCTGCGATCCCGTCCTTCGTCACCACGATCGCGTCATACAGCTTGTCCGGCTCCCGGGACATCGCCATTTGCGACAATTGATCGATTGACGTTACGGCTTCCACGATGAGCGGCTGTGTATCCATGATTTTGTCGACAGGGCGATTCCAGTAGAGCGGTTGCCCGAACTGCCCTGCCAGCATCCGGTGCAGCTTGTCCTTCATGAGCAAGCCGACCGGCCTGCCGTCTTCCTCGACGATCACCAGCCCGCTTGCTTCCCTGCGGGCTTCGAACTCCTGGGCGATGCTCGAGACGGTCGTGCCGCTAAGGCGCGTCGGCGCCGGCTCGATCAATTCGCTCAAAGCTCCCGAAGAGCCGCGGAACCTGCGCCGCACTTCCTGCCTGATCCGCTTAACAACTGTCGAGTCCATTCCTGACGGGCTTGCGCGTGCCGGGCCGATCCAGGCTCCCTGCGCATAACCGACCCCGCAGGAGATGAGCGGACTCATCTGATCTTCCCGATTCAAGCCGTTCGCCAGAAGAACGATCTTCTCCTTGCGCGCCAACGAGCCGATCGCCTGAAGCAGACTGACGCCGACGGCGTCTTGCGGACCGGCTGGCATCCACTCACGGCCGATGCGGGCGTAGTCCGGCTTCAGCGCGACCAGTCGATCGAGCGAGTCGCGGTCCGTTCCGATTCCGGATAGCGCGATACGGAAGCCTTGCGTCCGATATTGCCGCACTTCTGCATACAAGGCGTCCGAGTGCACGGCTCCTCCATCGGTCAGCAGCAGGACGATGTGTTCCGGACGAACGACAGACAGCTCAGCGAGGCGGAGCCTGCCCCCGGGACCCGATCGCGAATCGCCAGTCATGTTGGCTGACATAGGCAGAAACCATTTGACAGAGCCAGGTGCCGCCCGCATGCCTTGCATGGCCTTCTCCCGGAAATTCCGTTCGTTCGCATGCAAGGAGCCCTCCCGCTCGGACACCTCGAAGAACCGGTCCGCCGTCCACCGTTCCCCGGTAATCCGATTGCACGGGACGGCCTCGTAACCATACAACGAGCCGTCCAGGAGGGACGCGATCGGAGCGTAAGCGACGCCGAATCGCCCCTTCGGCTGAGAAGGACCGTTCCGGCTGCCTGCCGCGATTCGTTTCATGCTTGATTTCTCCTTAGACTCCGTAGTCTAATTCAAATCCGGCCGATTGCCCATGACGAGAAACACGACGCTTTCCCCGATATTCGTCGCATGGTCGGCGATCCGTTCGAGGTAGCGGGCGACGAAGCTGAGCAGCATCGCCTGATTGATCCGCTCTGTGTCCTCCGCCATCATCGTGAGCATCTCCCGGAACACTTGCGCGAAGATCGTGTCCACCAGATCGTCGTCCTTGGCCATCTTGTAGGCGAGATTTACGTTCTCTTCCAGATAGGATTGGATCGATTCCCGAATCATCGTCCGGGCGATGTCGGCCATGCGCGGCAGATCGATCAGCGGCTTCATCAGCGTCTGGCCTTCCAGCCGCAGCACCGCCTTGGCCACGTCGACGGACAGATCGCCCATGCGCTCCAGGTCGGAGGAAATCTTGAGCGCTGCCAGAATGCGCCGCAGATCCGTCGCGACCGGCTGCTGCGTCGCGATCAACTTCGCGCCGAGCTCCGCCACCTGCTCCTCCAGCTGATTCAGCGCCAGGTCCGAAGCGACGATCGTCCGTGCCGCAGCCGAATCCAGCCGATTCAACGCCTCCATCGCATCCGTCAGCGCCTTTTCCACACGATTTCCCATTTCCACGAGCATGCCTTGCAATTGTTTCAATCCGTCGTCCAATTCCTTGCGCTTCACCACGGCCTGCCGCCTCCCTTATCCGAATCGTCCGGAAATATAATCATCAGTCGCGCGCTGCGACGGATTCGTGAAGATCGTTTGCGTCGGGCCGTATTCGACCAGGTCTCCCAACAGGAAGAACGCCGTGCGCTCGGAGATCCGCGCCGCCTGGTGCATATTGTGCGTGACGATGACGATGCAAAACTCCCGCTTCAGCTCCGCGATCAGCTCTTCGATCTTGGCCGTCGAGATCGGGTCCAGCGCCGAAGCCGGCTCATCCATCAACAGAATGCTCGGCTGCACGGCCAGCGAACGCGCGATGCACAGCCGCTGTTGTTGCCCGCCGGACAGCGTGAGCGCGGAGCTCGCGAGCCGGTCTTTGACTTCGTCCCACAACGCCGTCCTGCGCAGGCTGCGCTCCACGATCTCGTCGAGCTGCTTCTTGCCGCGAATGCCGTGATAGCGCGGACCGAACGCGACGTTGTCATAGATCGACTTGTGGAACGGATTCGGCTTCTGCCATACCATGCCGATGTTCTGACGCAGCTTCACGACGTCCGTGCCCGGCGCGTTGATGTTGCTGCCGTCGATCATCACCTCTCCCTCGGTGCGCACGCCGGGAATCACATCGTTCATCCGGTTCAGCGACCGCAGGAAAGTCGATTTGCCGCACCCCGAAGGGCCGATCAGGGCAATGACCTCGCGAGCGGGGAAATTCAGGCTGATGCGCTTGATCGCTTGCTTCTCCCCATAATAGACCGATAAATCCTTCGTATAAAATGCCGTTTCGCCCGCTTCCGCGGACGGAGCTGCGCGCTTGCTCACGGTTGTTCCCTCCCCCTCTACTTGGATGCGGTCATCCTCCGGTAGATCACCCTGCCGAGCCAGCGCGCGCCGAAGTTGAACAGCAGCACGATGACGATCAGCATCGCGGATGCGCCTGCCGCGATCTCGGGCGCATCCGGCGCAAGACCTTCACTGTTGATTTTCCAAATATGAACCGCGAGCGTCTCAGCCGGTCTCAGCGGATTGAGCGGCGAAGCTGGGTGCAGCGGGTTCCAGTCCGTGAAATCAAGCCTCGGCGAGCTCATGCCCGCGGTGAACAACAGCGCTGCCGCCTCGCCGAACACGCGTCCTGCCGCCAATATCGTCCCCGTCAGAATCGTCGGGAACGCGACCGGCAGCATGACCGACCGAATTGTGGCCCAGCGGGAGAGCCCGAGCGCCAGTCCCGCTTCCTTCTGCTCGCGCGGGACGCCCGCAAGCGACTGCTCCGTAATGCGCACCATCAGCGGCAGGTTGAAGACGGTCAGCGCGAGCGCGCCGGATACAAGCGAATATTTCAAACCGAATTGGTTGACAAATATAAGCAGGCCAAACAATCCGACGACGATCGAAGGAAAGGAAGACAGCACTTCGACGATCAACCGCACGAATGCGGTGAAACGGTTAGCTTTCGCATATTCGCTCATGTAGATCCCCGCGCCGAGTCCGAGCGGCACCGTGATCAGCATCGTCAGGACGAGCAGGAAGATCGAGTTGAACAGCTGCGGGCCGATGCCGCCGCCCGTCTTGATCGTCTGCGGAGCGGAGGTCAGAAAGTGCCAGCTGACGTGGCTGAGACCACGGAAGAGCAAGTAGCCGAGAAGACCGGCCAACACCGCCATGATGGCCGCCGCGATGGCGATTACGACAGCGATCGCGATACGGTCCGCAATTTTGGCATTCATCTGCGCGCCCTCCTCTCCAGCATGCGAACGATGAAGACGAACAGAAACGTCATGATCAGCAAGATCAGCGCGAGACTCCACAGCGCGTTGTTGTGCAGCGAACCGCCGACCGTATTGCCCATCTCCAGCGTAATGACGCTTGTGAGCGTCGTCGCCGACTCGAACAGCGAACGGGGAATATGCGGCGCGTTGCCGATGACCATCTGCACGGCGAGCGCTTCTCCGAACGCTCGGGAAATGCCGAGTACGATCCCCGTTAGCAGTGATGGCATCGTCGTGGGCAGAATCAGTTTGTAAATCGTCTGCCAGCGCGTTGCGCCAAGCGCGAAAGAGCCTTCTTTAAGACCTGCAGGCAGCGTAGCCAGCGCATCCGTGGCGATGGTCGTAACGGTCGGCAAGATCATGACGGCCAATACGAGCGAACCGGCCATGATGCCGATCCCTTGGCCGGGGAAATGTTCGCGCAGGAACGGCACGACAACCGACAGGCCGACGAATCCGTAGACGACGGAAGGAATACCCGCCAGCAGTTCGATCGCCGGCTGCAGCACGGTGCGGCCCGCCTTGGGTGCAATCTGCGTCATGAACACGGCGGCGCAGAAGCCAAACGGGGCGGCGATCAGCGCGGCCATGAACGAAGTCGCGGTCGAGCCGAACAGGAACGGCAGCGCGCCGAACAGCGGCGGCTTGCCTTCCGGCTGCCACTTGAGTCCGAAGATCATTTCGCGCAAGGATACGCCCCCGGTCATGAAAGGAGACAGGCCCTTGGAGGCGATGAACCAGACGATGGAGAAAATGGTGACGACAAGCAGGCCTACGCACGAATATACGTATGCGCGACCTACCCATTCTTCCCGGATATGCTTGGGGAGCAGCCCGCCGCCGAAGCGGGCGCCGTCCGCCTTCTGCGGCGGTTCTGTATTCGCATGATTATTCAATGAATGGCCCCTCCTATGGCAGCAAGAGGAGGCTGACATAGGGGTCAGCCTCTTATGGTTGGTCTTGTTGCGCCTTGCTTGCTAGCGATATTCGATTACTTGTTGCTTACATTGCCGGCCGCGTCGCGGACGACCTTCATCTGATTGGCCGGGATGTAACCCAGTTCGACTACATCGGTCTTCTGCACTTCGTCCGACAACATATAATCAAGGAATGCTTTCACGATCTCGTTCGGCTCGCCCTTCGTGTACATGTGCTCGTACGCCCATACCGGATAAGTGCCGGCTGCTACGTTGTCCGCATTCGCTTCGATGCCGTCAAGCTTCAGCACCTTGATGCTCTTGTCCAGATAGGATAGCGCGAGATATCCTATCGCACCTGGCGTTTCGGCAACCAGCTTGCGCACCGTACCGGAAGAATCCTCCTGGATCGACCCCGGCAAATCCTCCGTCGCGGCGCCGAGCGCGTACCGCTCGAACGTTTTGCGCGTTCCGGAGCTGGCCGGACGGTTCACGATGACGATCTTCTGATCGATGCCGCCAACGTCTTTCCAATTAGTCGTTTTGCCGGTGAAAATATCGATCAGCTGCTGCTTCGTCAAATCGTCCACGCCGGCGTCCGGGTGAGCGACGGCTGCCATCGCGACGACGGCGACTTGGTGGTCGACGAGTTCCTTCGCCTTATCCGCATCTGCATCCTTGAATTTCTCTTCCGCGAAAATATCGGAGTTGCCGATGTCCGCCTGGCCTGCCTGCACTTGCGTCAATCCGCCGCCACTGCCGCCGCCTTGCACGGTGATCGCGATTTTGCTGTTTTCGCTGATCGCCATGAACTTCTGCGACACTTGTTCGACGAGCGGCTGCAGCGCTGTCGATCCGGCTGCCAGAATGGAACCGCTGAGCGCTTTGGGCGTTTCCGATGCGGGCTGACTGCTGGACGGCTGCTCGTTCGGGCTGTTCGACGCCGCGTTGCCCGACGTTTCCGAATTGTTGTTCTGACCGCAAGCGGCCAGCGTAAGTGCGAATACCAGTGAGAGTACGAGCAGTAAAGATTTCTTCATTTGATGTTTTCCCCTTTCTTCATATGCGAATCATTGCGTACAACTAGATTCTAGCTTCCCTGTTTCAACGCCGTATTTTCGAAATGTTAACGGGATGTTAATTATTCCGGACGCGATGGCTGTTCACCCGAATTTTCCGTTACCCGAATCTGCCGCTAATATAATCTTCCGTTCGCTGCTCGCCGGGATTCGCAAACAGCTTCTCGGTATCCGCATATTCCACGACTTCGCCGTTCAGGAAGAACACCGTCCGGTTCGAGACGCGGGCGGCCTGGTGCATGTTGTGCGTAACCATCACGATCGTATAGCGTTCCTTCAATTCTTGCGCCAGCTCTTCGATCTTCAGCGTAGAGATCGGGTCGAGCGCGGATGTCGCTTCATCCATCAACAGAATGTCCGGCTCCACGGCGAGCGCCCTGGCGATGCATAACCTTTGCTGTTGCCCGCCCGATAGGCTGAGCGCCGAACGCTTCAGATGATCCCGCACTTCCTCCCACAGCGCCGCTCCTTTCAGCGACGATTCGACGATTTCGTCCAGCTTCTGACGACTTTTGATCCCTTGCAAGCGCGGGCCGTACGCCACGTTGTCGTAGATCGATTTCGGAAAAGGATTCGGCTGCTGAAACACCATGCCCACCTTCTTCCGCAACGCTTCCACGTCCACGTCCTTGCCGTAGATGTCTTTGCCGGAAATCCGGATGCTGCCTTCCACCTGGGTCCCCTGGATCATGTCGTTCATTCGGTTAAGCGAGCGCAAGAGCGTCGACTTGCCGCAGCCGGACGGCCCGATGAATGCGGTGATCGCCTTCTCGGGAATCGGCAGCGTAATGCGCTTCAGCGCATGGAACGTGCCGTAGAACAAGTTCAAGCGATCGATCTCGATTAGATGTTGCATGAGCTGAGTGTCCCCCTGTCGCATGGAGTCTGTCGATTGTTCATGCAACAGGAAGTATACAAGAGGAGTATTAAGCGGAGGCGCGAGGTTTGTTAACGCGGTGTAAATTGCGGAAGGTCTCCGCTAGCGCTCTACCCCGTTCGAGGCGTTGATCTGGTCGATGAGCACGCCGAATTCCTCGCATACTTGCGCCGAGATGTCCGTCGCTTCGCGCACGGAGACGGCCAGCCGTTCCGCCGCATTGCGGCTTCGTTCCGTAGATTGCCATAACTCGTCGAATGTGCTTTCCGACTTGCGCACTTGCGCGATGCCGGCATCGGCGCCTTGCTTCCCTTCACGTACAAGAGAGACGGAGTCCGCCACCGCTTCCGCCATCATCTTCAGCAGCCGATTGATCTGCCCGGCCGAACGTTTCGTCTCATCTGCCAGGCTGCGCACTTGCTCCGCGACGACGCCGAATCCCCTGCCGTGCTCGCCGGCGCGCGCAGCCTCGATCGCCGCGTTGACCGCAAGCAGTTGGCATTGGTCGGCCAGATCGGCAATCAGCTTGACGATCTGATCGGCGGACGCCGTACGCTCCATGAGTTGTCCCGACGACGATTCTTGCCGGTCCGCATGTTCGGTCCACTGCCGGAACAACCGCAGCATCTCCGCCAATTCCGCACGTCCCCGCTCGGTCAAACGATCCATCCGTTCGCTTCGATGCCGGCTGTCCTCCGCCGATGCAGCCATTCCTTCTATCGCCCGATGGATGTCCGCGAATCTCGTTTCGGCGCCGCGCACCGTCCGGATTTGCCGTTCGGCAGCGTCATGCTGAAGATGACGGGATAGGTGCAAGACGTCGCTGACCGTCAGCATGCCGCTGAGCCGCTCCCGATCGGTGACGAGCACCGAGTCGTAGAAAGTATCGTCGTCACGGGACAGCGTACGGTCGATCAATTCCTGAGGCCCGATGCGCTTATCCACGATCAGCGGATTCCGTACCATGATCCCGCCGATCGTCTTATGGCTGAACAGGGACATCCCGTACAATGAGCCGAGCTGACGATAAAATCGATCCTTCATCAGAATGCCGACCGGCCGCTCTTGCTCGTCGCATACCGCGACACAATCGAGCTCCGAGCGGCTGCGGAACAGAACGAGCAAGTCCTCGCACGACATTTCGGCGCTTACGGCCGGACATGGCCGGATCCGGCCGTCGATGCGGACGGCTGGCAGTTGATTTCCAATTTCCTCCAGACCGATCGCCTGCATGAGTGCGTTTTGTTTTTCCATTGTCGATACGCTCATCTTCTCATCCCCCGCTAGCCTTCAATGTTATGATCAGCATATCAGCGTCTTGTCAACTCGCGATTCAGCGAATGTAAACCTTGTGTAAGGTTGCGCAATCGTCCCGGTTCAAGGTTTGTCCGCAACGAAAAGACCGGTTCCGAACCGCTGCTGCTGCGGCTCGGAACCGATCTTTTCCTGCTTTATGGCGCGTACGGATCACTCACGAAGAGGCGCTCTACGCCGATCGCGGCGGTCGTCCCGTGGATCTCTCTAACCTTCCGCCCACAAGCTCCGATGGATTTTCACGACGACCTTCTTCACCTTCACGGAGTGCTCAACTTGACAGCAGGGGCGATGGATATCGTTCGGGAAGAACACGGCGAACATGCCCGGCTGCATCACGAGCGAGCATTCCTTCTCCGGCGCGATCGCGTAGAACGCGACATCCTTATCCGCCAAAAGATCTTGGGCGGGCTCCAGCCCATCCGAGAGACGCAGCACGCCGATGCGCTCTTCGCCGCGAATCAGGCACTGGATGTCGGCATACGACTGGTGCGCTTCCGGTCTACGCTGCTCGGCAGGCTCCGTGTCGATCTCCTGCACGAGCGCGTACATCGAATCTCCCTCAATCGGATATTTGCCCGGCGGCAAGCTCTCCGCGTCGCAATCCCGAATATAAGCCAGCCCGCGGCATACGGCGGGCGGGAACAGCGCACTCTCGTTTTCCCAATTCTGCAAATCGCCTACGATCAATGGAAACATCCCCTGTTCTGAGCTTTCGGCTGTATGGTTGTCTCCATATGCATTCGCCGCGGCGCTTGCATTTTCCTCCATCGTCCGACAATTTGTCAGGAACTTCGGCTCTGCTCCCGGTAATGGCTCGGCGTGACGCCCTCAAGCTTCTTGAAGATGCGATTGAAATAGCTGTGCTGGTAACCGACCTGTTCGGCGATCGCCTGAATTTTCATCTCCGACTCGCGCAGCAGCTCCTTCGCCTTCTCCATCCGCAGCTCCGTCAAATAATCGATGAAATTGGTGCCGGCGACCTGCTTGAAAGACTTGCTCAAATAGAACGGGTTCGTGCCGACGTTCTCAGCGCATTGCTCCAGCGAAACGTCTTGCATATAGTGCTGCTCCAAGTACAGCATCGCCGCATCGATCAGCCGCTTCGCATGGGTATCGTTGCGCAGGCTCATCTCTTGCAGGAACGGCCCGATGACCGTCTCTTCGAACCAAGCCAGCATATGCTTCGTCTCGCGAATCTGGGCCAGCTGTTCGTACAAGTTCGTGCCGTTGTACAGTCGGTTCGGATGGATGCCGCACTGCATGACGGCCCGCTGAATTGCCCCGAGCAGGTGCATCACGCCTTGCTGGACGTCCCATTCCTTGGCGCCGTGGCCGGCCAGTTCGTCCAGGAATATTTCCAAGTGCTCTTGCGAAGCCGAAGCATTGCCGGCCCGAATCGCCTGAATCAACTCCCTCTCCCGCGCGAACGGGTACCCGACCTCGTGCAGCTCCCGACGCTCAACGACCCAATCCGCCAGGTCGATCCGTTGGTTCTCGTTGGCGTAATCGCGGTAGGCGGCCGCTTGCTTCGCCGCCTCGAAAGCAGGCGGCACATCCGAGATGCGCTCCGTCGCCTCGCCGATGACGATCGTTACCCTCATGTTCAACATGCGGTTGATCGTCTGCGTCAGATCATCCGCGTATGCCGTCAAACCAGCACGGTCGTCTTCGCCGAGCGGTACGATCAACAGCAGTCCTGCCGTCAAATCATGGAAATTGATCGCGTGACCTTGGCTGAAGTGCTGATCGGCGAGCTCGCCGATCAGATTAGCGGCGGCGAACGTGACGAGCGCTTCGTCGCCCCGCCTGAATTTGCCGTCCTGGTCGTTCATGCCCGACAAGCGAAAGTACAGAATGAAGAACCGGTGATCGTCCACCGTCCACTTGTAGCGCGTCATCATTTTACGCAGGTCATGCTCGGTATAGGCGTACAGATAGCCCTGCAGCAACTGGTGCAGGAAGCTCTCCCGCACGCGAGGCAGCTGTTCCGACAGCCGGGCATACAGTTCGTTGCTCTGCGTGTGCAACTGCTGCCATTGCCGCTCGAACAGCTTGAATTCATCGTCGCGTTCGCCCGGCGCCGCCTTCTCCCCGAGCACGTGCATCATGCGCCGCACCGGCGAATAGATGCTGCGGGAAGCGAGCCAGGCGAGCACGGCCGCGAGCAGCAGCGCGGAGGCGCTGATCGTCACGATCATCTTGGAGGCGAACACGACCGGTGCGGTAATGCTGGAGATCGGCGCGGCCGATACGTACCGCCAGCTGCTGGCGATGCGGGAGAATCCGCCGTAGGATACCGTGTACATGGCGCCGTCCCACTGGAAGAAGAACGAGTCGCGCTCTTGACCGCTCGCCGCTATCCGCGCATTCAGTGCAGTGATGAACGGCGATTCCGGAGAATGTCGACTCGCGGATACGAACAGATCGCCGCCGGAATCCGTCTGCATGAGATACGTCTCGCCATCGTTGTAAGGCATCATCGTGCGGAGCATGGCCCCGACCTTGTCCCGGTCGAGCTGTACGACCAAAGCCCCGAACGGCTGCAGGCTGCCGCCGGGAATATGATGCACCAGCGTGAGCGCCTTGTCGTCCGGCTTGGCGGCATTCAGCGACCATTGCGTCCAATAGGTCGTATGCTTGGAAGCGACGAGCGGATCGTAAAGCTTCGCCGCATCCGCCTTGTCCAGCACGTTGTATTCCGGGTCAAAAATCAAATGCTGCTTGTCGCCGAGATACAGCTCGACACGCTTGATCATCGTGCTCGAGCCCTGCATGACAAGCAGCGTCTTTGTAATATCGCGGGTCCGTTCGAAATCCTTGACGAAATTGTGCCCGTTCAGCGAATAATCGAACTTCGAATCGAACGCCCAATGGGACAGCATGAGCTCCAGGTTCGACAGCTGTTCGTCCATATCCTGCGCGCGCTGCTCGATCTGCTTGTTGTGCATCCGGTTCAGATCGGATTCCAGGCTGCCGACGGCCGTCGCGTAGACGAGCACGCCGGTGATGAGCCCGGGAATCCCGGACACCAGGAGGATCATGATCAGACTGCGCCGGTAAAACCTGCCCTTCCTGCCCGGCCCGCGCAGCCATCGGACCAGCTTGCCCAATCGGAGCTTCTCCGTCATCCTCCCGTTCACCGTCCTCTTCCCGTTTCGCCATGCACGACAAGTGGCGCCGACGGTTTCCGCGGTCTCCCGACCCGAAGCCGCCGGCGCGCCTTCCGCTACTTCCTCGCCGCCGCGTACAGCTTATTCATTTCGTCCATCAGATCGTTGCCTCCGCTCTTCTTCCACACTTCCAGCGCTTCCTGGAATCCCGCTTCGTCAATTTGGCCGACGATGAACTTGATGCGGGCATCGTTGATGATGTTGTCGAGCTGCGGCCCCTTCTGCGAATACACTTCCGAGATGAACGGCTCGGCCGGATTCGCCACGACGAACTGTTCGTTATCGAGCTGTACTTGCGTCTGTTTCTTGCGCAGCTCGGTCTGCTTCACCAAAAGTCCCTTCGCCACCGGAATGAACGTCAGCATCTGGTTCAGCCCTTCGACTTCGGACTCCAGCAGCACGGTGTCCTTCGACGGAACGGCAGCGCCGTCTTCTACCGTGTAGTGCGTACCTTCCAGCCCGAATGTGAGCAGGGTCTCCAAGTCAGGCTCGTTCATCTGGTCGATGAAAGCGAGGACGCGCTTCAATTCTTCTTCGGTCTTGACCGTCGATTTCGGGAATGCCAGCATACCGGCGAAGCCCGACGTCGGAAGCGCGTGCAGCTGACCGTCGCTGCCTTTGACGCCGCCGATGACGTCCATGTAATGAATGTCGGGATTATCCTTGCCTTCCTTGGCGAGCGCGGCATGGATCTTGTCGTCGAGCCGTGCTGCGCCGTCGGCGACGTCGACGATGACGCCCGCTTGGTTGTTGACGATCGGGTCGTTCCACTTGGCGCTGTCGAATACGGCGAAATCCTGGTTGATCAGCTTCTCGTCGTACAGCTTCTTCATGAATTTGAGCGCTTCCAAGTATTCCGGCGTAAGCGCCTCATGCACGAGCTTGCCGTCACGTTCCCCCCACTTGTTCGGCGAGCCGAACCACAGCTTCATAATGTCGAAGCCGCTCGCCCATCCGCCGGTCCACTTGACGAGCACCATGCCGTACGTGTCCGCCTTGTTGTTGCCGTCCGGGTCCTGTTCTTTAAACGCTTTCAGCATATTGTAGAAATCGTCCACCGTCTGCGGCGTCTGCAGTCCGACTTTGTCGAGCCAGTCTTTGCGGAACACGATGCCGTTGCGTCCCAATGCCCTGCCCCGATAGACGCCATAGTTGGCCCCTTCGACCGAGGAGTTGTTCAGGATAACCGGGCTCGATTGCTTCAAGTATTCGTAATCTTGCAAGTAAGACCCGACATCCCAGAACGCGCCGGATTTGGCCGCGTTGACGAAGCTCGAAGACTTCACGTCCGGCACATAGATAATCGAAGGCAAATTGCCGGATGCAAGCGTAATATTGAATTTGTCGGTGTAGGAGGCGTTCGGTACCCACTCCAGGTGAATCTTCGTATTTGTGCGCTTCTCCAATTCGGCGACGACCGGACTGCCGTCCTTCGGATAGTTCGTCTTGAAGATCGGCAGCATGATGTCAAGCTTCAGCGGTTCTTCCGCCTTCGGCGATTCGCTGGACGGTGCAGGTGAGCTATTGCTTGCGCTCGCGCTCGGCTGCGAAGCCGACGGGCTGCCCCCCGCGTCCTTGTTGTTGCCCGCACACCCTGCGAGGACCGCCGCGACGAGGGCAATGACCACAAGCAGAGCGCCAAGCCGTTTCCATTGCGATTGACTGTTCATGAAACATGAAGCCTCCCTTGAATTATTGTATCGTAAAACCGGCCGCCGATGTGCGCAAATTTCAATACAGCCAAGATCCATCGGAGCGCGGCGTTACTTCGGGTCGCTTGCCGTCAGCCTTTGATCGAGCCGATCAGCACGCCTTTGGCAAAATGCTTCTGCAGAAACGGGTACACGCACATGATCGGGATCGTGCCGACGACGATGACCGCCATCTTGATCGATTGCTCCGGAGGCTTGACGAAGTTCGGGTCCATCGCGGACGGGTCGCCCGCCGCCGCCTGCGACAGCAGCACGATCTGGCGCAGCATGACCTGCAGCGGCCATTTGGCCGGATCGTTCATGTACAGCAGCGCCTGGAAGAAATCGTTCCAATGCCCGACGGCATAGAACAAGGCGAACGTCGCCAGTACCGGCTTGGACAGCGGCAGCACGATTCTCCACAGCAGCCCCAGCTCCGAACACCCGTCGATATGCGCCGCCTCTTCAAGCTCGCGAGGCAGCTCCTGGAAAAAATTTTTCACGATAATAAGGTTGAACGCGCTGATCGCCCCGGGCAGCATAAGCGCCCAGTACGTATCCAGCAAGTGCAGCTCGCGCACGACAAGATAGGTCGGGATCATGCCGCCGCTGAACAGAATCGAGAAGACGACCAGGTTCAGCACAAGGTTGCGTCCGTAAAGCGTCCGGCGGGCAAGCGCGTAAGCCATCGTCACCGTAAACAGCAGGTTGATCAGCGTCCCCATGGCGGTCACGTAGACCGACACGCCGACGCTGCGGACGATCGTATTCGACGAGAAGATGAATTCGTAGGCGTTCAGCGTGAACGTCTCCGGAATGAAAAACACCGGGCGCTGCGTGATTTCCGCATCCGAGGCGAACGACCCTGCGATAATATAGACGAACGGGAGGAACGAAGCCGCGGCGAATAGACCGAGCAGCACGAAGTTGAACCCGTCGAAGACGGTGCCGGATACGGTGCGGTATTGCTTTGCCATTTGTGCGTTCCCCCTTCTAGTAGATGCCGGACTGCCCGAACCGCTTGGCCAGCCAGTTCGTACCGAGCACGAGAATGACGCCGACGATTGCCTTGAACAGACCGACGGCGGTGCTGTAGCTGAACGCCCCTTGCGTGATGCCCACGGCGTACACATACGTGTCGAACACTTCGGCCGTCTCCCGGTTCAGCGGGTTCAACATCAGATAAATTTGCTCGAAGCCGTTGTCCAGCACATGCCCCATGCGCAGGATGAGCAGAATGACGATCGTACTGCGGATCGCGGGGAGCGTAATGTGCCACATTCGCCGCCAGCGGCTTGCGCCGTCCACAATGGCAGCCTCGTATTGCTCTACGTCTACGGAGGCCAGCGCCGCCAGGAACAAAATCGTGCCCCAGCCGCACTCTTTCCAGATCGTCTGCGCGATGATCATCGGGCGGAACCACTCGGGACTGGCGAGGAAGTTGATCTTGCTGCCGAAGGAGTGATCCAGCCACTCGTTCACGACACCGCCTTCGGTCGTCAGGAACACGTAGGTCAAGCTCGCGACGATGACCATGGAGATGAAATGCGGCACGTAGATCAGCGTCTGAATGAACCGCTTGTAGAACGTGAAGACGATCTCGTTCAACAGGAGCGCGAGGATGATCGGAGCCGGGAAGAAGAACACAAGGTTGTAAAAGGACAGAATCAGCGTATTGCGAAGCAGCATCTCGAACTCGAAATTGGTAAAGAACAGGCGGAAATGTTCAAGTCCGACCCATTCGCTCTTCCAAAACCCGGTGAACGGCTGAAAGTTCTTGAAGGCCAGCAGTACGCCCCACATCGGCACGTATTTGAAGACGAGAAAATAAAGAAGGCCAGGAAGCAGCAGCAGATACATCCACTTGTCCTTCCTGAACCGCTGGAAGGTCATGCCCAATGTTGTCACCTCGCTTGCGATGTCGGTTCGTGATTCCCATTATGCGGATGCGCCAGGTTTCCTACAATTGGACATTTTTGATCGGACTGGCGGACGAAGCTCGATAGCTGACGGGACGCCTTCGGACCAAAAAAGTGCAAACGGGGCAATAATGTCTGAATACGGAAGCGGGGAGCGCAGCACAAAAAGCCCGTTAATCCGAGCGGCTGGCGCTACGGGTTAACGGGCTTTCGGGCAAGTGAAAAACCGTGTTTATGATGTCGATGCTTATGGTACGATGAAGTGTTGAACATCTGTGTATTGAAAGCTTTGCAAGCCCTTGATTCCAACAACATAAACATGGAATGGTTGTGTATTCCAGCCTTCGTCTACGGCACCAATGGTGATTTTATACGGAGCTGGGCTACTCACATTAATACAATCCCCATATTTAAAATAGGAATAAACTCCAATCTGGATCTGTTCTGGGGTCGGAGCATTAATATCCTCAGGCTGCGCAACCATATAGGCGATGCTATCGACGTTTTTGAAATCGACCGTAATTTCTACCGTGTAGAACGATGAGTAAGTCGAGGACGTCACCGTCGCATCGATCCACGGACTCGGATCGCCCGATGGCGGGTTGCTCGAATCCGGTTCTGAAGAAGGTTCCGGCTCGATCGCTGGCTTCGGCTTGGCAGGAGGCTCGTTCACGACTTCAAGTGCGACGCTGCGCGAAGCTTCCGGCATCGGCTTGCTGCATGCCGTCTGGATGCCGCCGACATCGATGGCGGGCTCCTCTTGCCCAGCCGGCCGATCATACGCTTCTTTCAGCGTGATCGTCAGCGTCTTGCCGTCTTCGGACACGGCAACCTGATCCTTGCCCAGATTGAGCGGCGCGCCGTTCACGACAATCGCGTCCAGTTGCACCGATTCGGCGGCAATCGCGGTCGTGAACCCGATCGTCAACACCCCGCTGTCCCCGCCCAGATCAAGCTTGGCGTCCGTTACTGCCAACGCCGGTTCATTCATGCAGGCAGAGGCCGCATAGGACGTCTCGACCAATGCCCCGGTCTTCGCCGGCATAGTATAATCGTTCGACGCGGGGATGAGTCCGGCTTGCAACGCAGCCGCCACATAGCCTCTCGCCCAATCGGATACCCCTGGGACCTCGGCGCCCGGCTTGGCTTTAAGTCCCAATATCTTCACCGCGATGACGGCCATTTGTTCCTGCGTAACTTCGCCGCCCGGATCAAAGATGCCATTGCCGTGGCCTTGCATAATGCCGGCTTTCGTAATCGCGCCGATATAGCCGACTGCCCAATCGGCCCCTTCCAGATCGTGATACACAGCGGCAGGCGGATCTTCTTCCAGTTCCAGCAGCTTGGCGATTATTATCGCTGTCTGGGCTCGGGTCATGTTCCCATCCAACGAGTTCTTTTTGAAGCCGTCAAAGATGCCTTTTTCAATTAGTTCCTGGAACTTCTCTTCCGTCGTCTTCTCCGTCTGAGGCGCCGCAAACGCGCCCGATGCACCCATAATCGCCAAGAGCAGGGATAGCAGCAGAGATACGAGCGCGAACTTTCTTTTCGTACTTCTCAACAAATTTCACCTCCGTCTTGGGAAAATTGTTTACTCAACCTCTATATCGGATAAATGCCAGGATTCCTAAAGATTGCTAGTGATAGTCCCGATATTCCTGCGGCGTGACGCCCGTTCACTTCTTGAACAGATACGAAAAATACGCCGTTGTCTGAAAGCCGACCCGGTCCGAGACGGAAATCCCGGAACACCACCTGAATGCCCGCCATCGGCACGTAGTTGAACAAGAACAACAGCACGACGCCCGGCAAAATTATCAGGTATTGGGTTCGGTGTGTGTAGATCATGGCGAACATGAGCATCCTCCTCACGTTCTATCGTAAAGGAGATTGCTTCAGCGGGCTATATAACGGCGATTGGATTTTGATCGGAACGGTTGGGTGTTCACGCAAAGAACGAAAAGGACCCTAGCCAATAAGCTAGAGTCCCCTTGTTGCCAAAACATGCAGTGACGAACGCTCCGTCACACTTCGCTGATGCTCGTCCAAGCACCGCGCTCGATCGACAGGTCGACCGCTTCGAGCACTTCCTGGCAGCGGACGCCGTCCAGGAACGTCGGGGCGAACGGCGTGCCGGCCGTGATGTGCTGAACGAACTCGTACACAATATGTACGAAGCCATGCTCATAGCCGATGATGTGTCCCGACGGCCACCAGTTGCCAGCATACTTATGCGTCGGCTCAGTGACGTTGATCGTGCGGAAGCCTGCCTCGTTCGGCTCGTCGTCCTTGAAGTACACTTCCAGCTCGTTCAGTCGCTCCAGGTCCCAGCGAATCGTGCCTTTGCTGCCGTGGATCTCGAACGTGTTGCCGTTCTTACGGCCCGTCGCGAACCGGGTGGCGATGAACGAGCCCATCGCGCCGTTCTTGAAGTCCGCGAGGAAGCCGGTCGCATCGTCGACCGTCACTTCGCCCATCTCGTCCGTACCGGTGCCGGACAAACCGGAAGTCGACGCCGGAATCGGCCGCTGCTTCACGAACGTGCGGTTGTGCCCGATGACGCGGTCGAATTCGCCGATCAGGAACCGCGCGAGATCGATGCAGTGGGCGTTCAAGTCGCCGTGCGCGCCGGATCCGGCCACTTCCTTCTTCAGCCGCCAAGCGAGCGGTGCCTTCGGGTCGGCCAACCAATCCTGCAGATAGGTCGCGCGGTAATGATGGATTTCACCAATTCGGCCGTCGTCGATCAACTTCTTGGCGAGCTGCACGGCCGGCAGGAAACGATAGTTGAAGCAGACGGCATGCTTGACACCCGCCTTCTCAGCCGCTTCGAGCATCTCGCGGCCATCCGCCAGATTGAGTGCCAGCGGCTTCTCGCAGAACACATGCTTGCCGGCCGCGACCGCTGCCAGCGTAATCTCCTTGTGCGCGTCGCTGGGCGCATTGACATCGATCAGGTCGATGTCGTCGCGGGCCACGAGTTTACGCCAATCCGTCTCATAGCCTTCCCAGCCGAATTTGTTCATCGCTTCCTTGACGCCTTCTTCGCTGCGGCCGCAGATCGCCTTCATGACGACGTCCGCGTTCATATCGAAGAACATGCCGACGTCCTTGTACGCATGGCTGTGGGCTTTGCCCATGAACTTGTAGCCGACCATGCCAACGTTCAATTTCCGGTTGTTTACGCCCACCACATTTCACCCGCGCTCTCTTTCAGAATCAGATTGTTCAGGAAGCCGGCCGCCTTCGTGAATCCTTCGTTCACGCTCATGATGCCGTCCTCGTGCTCGATGCTGATGACGCCGTCGTAGCCGACAAGGCGCAGCGTGCTGACCAAGTGCTTCCAGAAGTCGTCGTCATGGCCGTATCCGACCGTGCGGAACACGAA
This sequence comes from Bacillota bacterium, assembly GCA_023391635.1. Lineage (GTDB taxonomy): Bacteria > Bacillota > Bacilli > Paenibacillales > Paenibacillaceae > Cohnella. Next base: position 62,586 of record JAEWAQ010000033.1, read on the forward strand.
CGAGCGGTTCAGGATATCGCCGTAATGCTTCGTATCGAGCACGCCGTTGAGCGCCACGTTGCGGTCGTCGATCTTCGTGTCCTTCGCATGCACATGGTAGATCGAATCGCCCAGCGCCTTCACGCACTCGATCGGGTCCATGCCTTGCCAGAACAAGTGGGACGGATCGAAATTGACGCCGATGTTGTCGCCCGCTTCCTTGCGCAGACGCAGCGCCGTCTCGGTGTTGTAGACGAGGAAGCCCGGATGCGCCTCGATCGCAATCTTCACCCCGTGCTTGCGGCAGAACGCGGACTGCTCCTTCCAATACGGAATCGCCACTTCGTTCCATTGCCATTCCAGGACGGTCAGGAAATCCGGCGGCCACGGGCACGTAACCCAGGACGGATATTTGGAATGCTCGGATTCTCCCGGCAAGCCGGAGAATGTAATTACTGTGTCCACGCCCAGCTTCTCTGCCAGCTGAACCGTTGCCGTGAAGTCGTCGTGGAACGCTCCCGCTTGCGCCTTGTCCGGGTGTAGCGGGTTGCCGTGCACGCTGAGCGCGCTGATCGTGAGGCCTCGCGAGTCGACCGCATCCCGGATGCGACGGATGGCCGCGTCATCATTCACGACCTGCTGTGCGTTAACGTGGGACGTGCCCGGATAGCCACCGGTGCCGATCTCGACCGCTTCGCAACCGGCCGCCTTGGCGGTGTCGAGCGCTTGCTCGAACGACTGCTGCCCGAACAAGACGATAAATACGCCGAGTTTCATTTTCATGCCACCTGACCTTTCCATTATGTTGTATAATAAGGACAGCATGTGAATGTACGCGCGTACATCCGCCATCCACATCCCATTCTACATGAAATCACATCCAATTACTAACGTATTTTTGGAAGGGGCGATCTCCGCCGATATCCCCTTCGCTCAGGAGGTTATCGCGGTGCAGCCTGTTCAGGAGAAGATCGAATACGAGAATCCGCTGCTGTCTCTGAAAATATGGCAGGCAAGACGACGCAATCCGGGAGCTCATCACTGGCATTACCACCCGGAATGCGAATTGCTGCTCGTGCAGAAGGGCGGGCTGGACATCGATATCGACGGCGAAACGTACGAGCTGTCGGAAGGCGATGTCGTCATACTCGGCAGCATGCAACTGCACAGTGATCGCAGCAGCGTCGTGCCGCTCGAATACATCGTGCTGCAGTTCGATCTGCAATCTTTCTTCGACCAAAGTACGATTCCCTATTTGCAATACTTTAATGAAACGAAAGTGCCGCTCAGCGCGATGAATTATATTTTCCGCGAACAGCCGGAAGTGCGCGCCGAAGCCGCCTCCTGCATCCGGCAACTGCTCGATGAAGCGCTGCGCAAAGACGCCGGCTACGAGCTTGCGGTCAACATGCTGATCAAGAAGCTGCTGCTCATCCTGATCCGCAACGACAGCCGCGGCCTGCTCGCCGGGCAGGATCGGGTCGAACGCATCCGGCTGCGGCCCGTACTCGATTATGTTGATCGCGGAATCGACGGCAAAGTTGCGGTGGAAGATGCGAGCAGGCTGGCTAATATGAGCTATTCCTACTTCGTGAAGTTCTTCAAGCGGGTAATGGGCATGTCGTTCACGGAGTACGTCCATTTCCGCAAAATCAAGCGAGCCGAGCAGCTGCTCTTGACGCGCGACTTGAGCGTCAGTGAGGTGGGACACCGGATCGGCATGGCGAATATGGCGCATTTTCATAAGACGTTCAAGCGGTTCAACGGCGATTCGCCCAAGGAGTTTCAAAGGAAAATGCTGGCGTGGGGGCGGGGATAGTTGCGGTCAGCGCGGGGCAGGCGGTTCGGGTTTGCGATTCACGATCAGCTTATAACCGACGCCGCGGATCGATTCGATCTGAACGGACTGCTGGCTGAGTTCCAGCTTCTTGCGCAGCGAGCTGACATGCACATCCACCGTCCGTTGGCCGCCGATATAATCGAAGCCCCATACGATGTTCATCAGATCGTCCCGCGTGATGACGATGCCGGGACGCTCGGCCAAGTACATCAGCACTTCGAATTCCTTCGGACGCAGCGAAACCCATTGCCCGTTCAGAAACACTTCATATTTCTCGGGAAAAATCTGCAGATCGCCCAGTGCGATCACTTTCCCGTCTGCCGGGCGAGCGGGCGCCTGGTTGTCCTCGTTGCGCGACCTTCTCAAGACAGCAGCGGTACGGGCCAGCAATTCCCCGACCCCGAAAGGCTTCGTGATATAATCGTCCGCCCCCAGACGCAAGCCTTGCACGATTTCCTCTTCCGCGGTACGGGCCGTCAAGATGATGATCGGCGTCTTCACGCCGTGAGCCCGCAGCTTCTGCAGCACCTCGAAGCCATTCATCCCCGGCAGCATCAAATCCAGCAGGATCACGGCGTACGCTTCATGCACCGCGCGATGCAAGCCCTCGGTTCCGCTCGCGACAACTTCCGTCTCGTATCCTTCCTGCGAAAGGTTGTAAGTGACAAGGCGAGCAAGCGTCGGTTCGTCCTCGATGATCAGCACTTTGTCCGACATGCGTTCCTCCCAATCGGCAGCCACTGCCGTATACATTCTGAATTAACTCCATGTAAATTGTAACGCAATCGTGTCATTCATGTGTTAAGTGTTTGTTAACGGAATGTAAAAGGCGGCAGCCGACATCCGATCATTCTTGCAATAATGGCAATTCTAACACAAATTGCGACCCGGTTCCGATCTCGCTCTCAACCCGGATCGTGCCGTGGTGCAGCTCTACCAAGTGCTTTACGATCGACAGTCCGAGCCCCGTCCCGCCGGAACTGCGCGAGCGTGCTTTGTCCACCCGGTAGAATCGTTCGAATATGCGCGGAAGGTCCTTCTTCGGGATGCCGATGCCGGTGTCCGACACAGCAATGCGCACCCGCTCCTCCCCGTCTTCCGCAGCGTACGATTCGGCGTTCAGCCTGACCTTTCCGCCTTCCGGCGTATAGTTGATCCCGTTCTGCAACAAGTTGATGACGATCTGGCCCAGCCGGTCCTCATCTGCTTCCAGATACAAGCCTTCCTCCGATTGCCATTCGAGCTCGATCCGCTTCTTTGCAGCTTCCGGCGCGATCAATTCGCGGATGCGTGTCAGGAACGCGGTGCAGTCGATTGGAGAAAATTGCAGCGGAGAACGTCTGGATTCGATCTGGGACAGCTCCAGGATGTCGCCGATCAGCCGATTCAAGCGTTCGCTCTCGTCATGAATGATCGTCAGAAACGAGCGCGCCGTCTCTTCGTCGTTCATCGCTCCGGCGAGCAGCGTTTCCGCGAATCCTTTGACGGCAGCTACCGGCGTCTTGAGTTCATGCGATACGTTGGCCACGAATTCGCTGCGCATCCGCTCCAGCCGCCGTATGGCCGATACGTCCTCCAGCACGAGAAGCAAGCCGGGCTCGTCTCCTCCATTGTGCGTTAGCGGAATCAAGCTCGCTTGCAGCAGCCGTTCTTCGGGGTCGTACACATTCACTTCCCGATAGAGCGGCGACTTCGTCTCGAGCCCCTCGCGAATGAAAGCAACGAGATCCTGATGCTGTTTGATATCGGTGTAGGACCGGCCGACGCTGCCGCGCGAATCGCGGCCGAGCAGTCGTTCCGCTTGCCGGCTGTACAGCGTTATGCGCCCGTCCGCCCCGATCATGACCACGCCGCTCGGCATATGGTCGAGCACGTCCTGCAGCCGCTCGCCGTTGCGACGTACCAATTCCAGCTGCTCCTGCAAGTTCGCCGACATCCGGTTCAGCGCCCGGGCGAGCGCGCCGATCTCGTCGCGCCTGTCTTCCGGTACGCGAATGGTCTCGTCCATGTTCGACATGCGCTGTGCGGCCGTCGTCATTCGCTCGAGCGGCCGCGTCACGCTCTGTGCCAGGCGATAGCTGACCGCAGTGGCGATCGCGAACAGCAGCAGCAGTCCGAGGACGAGCGCGCCCCACATTCGACTTAATTCGCCGTTCACTTCGCCAAGACTCATGGATAGACGGATGTAGCCGACTGTCTCTCCTTCCCTTTCAACAGCCATGGCTACGTACAATCGGCGCTCTCCGAGCGTTTCGCTCTTGCGGACGCTGCTGCCCGTTCCTTCTTTTAGCGCCTGCTGCACTTCCTCACGGTCCAGATGGTTGTCCATTGCCAACTCTTCATGAACGGAGTCTCCCAAAACAACGCCATCGGGTGCGATGTAAGTTACCCGCATGCCGGCGATCCGCTGGAAATCGACCGCCCGGCGATGCAGCTCGGCGCCTGCAGCGGCGCGGTCCGCTCCATCCGGCCAAGGCATCGTCGCATTAATCACCTGCAGCTCGCGAATCATATGGCCGCGAAGAGATTCCTGGTGGTTGTGCCGGTAGGAGTTGGCGGACAACCAGCCCGCAGCCAGAACGGAGAGACCGACCAGCAGCATGAACAGCAAGCTCAGTTTCAGACGGAATTTGGTCATGATGGATATGTGCCTGCTCCTTCTCGGTCGCGAATCGGGTTCGCTTGTCCGTCTTTAGACGAAAACCGGATCCTTGAACTTCGCCAGCTTCGCCTTGGAATCCTGCTCGACGTCAGCATGCAGACTGTTGCCGTGCGCATCCATCGTGACGATCGCGGCGAATCCTTCCACCTCCAGATGCCACATCGCTTCCGGAATGCCGAATTCCATATGATCGACGCCCGTTACGCGCTTGATGCATTCCGCATAATATTGGGCGGCACCGCCGATGGCGTTCAAATACACGGCCCCATGCTCCTGCAGCGCAGCGAGCGTCTTCGGCCCCATGCCGCCCTTGCCGATCACGGCGCGAATGCCGAATTTGCGAATAATGTCGCCCTGATAGGGCTCCTCGCGAATGCTCGTCGTCGGTCCTGCCGCCTTCACATGCCAGCCCTCATCGTCTTTCAGCATGACTGGACCGCAATGGTAGATGACGCTGCCGTTCAGATCGACCGGGGCATCATGATCCATCAAATACTTGTGCATCGCATCGCGCCCCGTGTGCATTTCTCCGTTCAATATAACGACATCTCCGACACGGAGCTGACGCACGTCCTCTTCCGACAAAGGCGCGCGCAGCACGACTTCGCGGCGCTTGCCGGCCGCGGCGTCATCTCCCGTGCCGGAATCCGCAGTCGCTGCTGCCGCGTTCACGTTCATCGGAACTGACGACCCGCCCTCGTATACCCATTCCTTGATCTTGTGCGTCGCGCCGTCCAGTATGACGCCTTGGCGTCGAAACGCCCAGCAGTTGTAAGCGACCGAGACGAAGAAGCTCGCCGGCAGCCGGTTGTTCACCCCGACCTTGCAGCCGAGCAGTGTCACATTGCCGCCGAAGCCCATCGTGCCGATACCGAGTTGGTTGGCCTTGTCCATCACGTATTGTTCCAACTGACGCAATTCCGGAATCGGGTTCACATCGTCCACCGGGCGGAACAGCTGGTGCTTCGCCAGCTCGTATCCCGTCGTGCGGTCGCCGCCGATGCCGACGCCGATGAAGCCGGCGCTGCAGCCTTGGCCCTGCGCCTGATATACGGCGTGAAGCACGCACTTGCGGATGCCGTCGAGGTCGCGTCCGGCTTTGCCGAGCCCTTCCAGCTCGCAGGGCAGGCTGTATTGGATGTTCTTGTTCTCGCAGCCGCCGCCCTTCAGAATCAGCTTCACTTCCACCTCGTCCCGCTCCCACTGCTCGAAGTGGATGACCGGCGTGCCGGGCCCAAGATTGTCGCCGGTATTCGCGCCGGTGAGCGAATCGACGGAATTCGTGCGCAGCTTGCCGTCCTTCGTCGCCCGGGCGACCGCTTCCTTGATTTCCCGCTTCATCACGATCTGATTCGCGCCGACCGGCGTGTGGACGATAAATGTCGGCATGCCCGTATCCTGACAGATCGGCGACACGTTGCACTCCGCCATCTCGATATTTTGCGCAATTGTAGCCAATGACAACCCTGCGCGCGTAGCCCGGTCCTCCGCATCCCGCGCGGCCGCGACCGCCCGGCGCACGTCGGCGGGCAAGTTGGTGGACGATTCGACGATCAACTGATAGACGCTCTGTTCGAATGCTGACATGTTGCGTGATTTCCCCTCTCCTGATCAAAGATGCTCTATGAATCTATAATAGCACAGTCTCAGATCTCAATGAATGCACCAAACAGCGCTACGAAGCGCATTTCACGCAGTAAATTCCAGATTGAACGTTGTCTTCGCGATTGCTATCGTCAGTGTTACAATGGGAGAAATGGAGGAGTTTCTATGAGCAAAGAGACGCCCGAGCGGCTGTTGCACGAACGGCTGATGCCGCTGGACACGCCGTTTCGCCTGTTTCGGCATCGGCTGGAATGGTTGGTTCCCATGCACTGGCACGACTTTTTCGAAATCGCGATGGTGACATCGGGAACGGGCAGTCATATATTGAACGGGCATGCTATGCCATTAAGAAGAGGGTGCCTGTTTCTTCTGACGCCTGCCGACTTCCACGAAATTATCCCGGACCCGGGCCAAACGTTGAAGCTATTCAACGCCATATTTGTGCAGCGTTTTATTCGTCCGGAGCTTCTCCAATGGATTTACCAGGCCGGCGGCTGCATGATGGTTGAACCGGAGCATGCGGAATTGCAGTCGATAGAACAGGAATTCGAGCGAATGTGGGCGGAATCGGAACAGGCCAAGCCGGGCGGGGAGTGGGTGATTGCCGGCGCGTTGGAACGGGTTCTGGTGGGGATGCTGCGGATTTGGCAACCGTTTCGCCCGGATGATCGAACACGCGGAAGATCTTCGATCCATCCGGCAATCAGCAAAGCGATCGCCTACCTCTCCTACCAATTTCACGAGCCGATAACATTGGAGGCAACAGCCCGGCACGTCGGGTTGTCCGTGAACTATTTCAGCGATTGCTTCCGCAAAGAAACGGGCGTAACTTACCAGCAGTTCCTTCAGGATCTGAGAATGAAGTTCGCCCATTCCATGCTCACGATGACGCAATTGCCAATTACGGAAATCTGCTATGCTTCCGGGTTCGGAAGCTTATCGCACTTTGAAAGAGCCTTCAAAAGAAAGTTCGAGCATACGCCAAGGCAAGTCCGAAACGGCAATACGACATCTAACAGCGAATAATCTGGAATGTTGCATACTTTTTCCGTGAATAAAACAAGTCACGGACCACGCCTCTTGCGATAATGACGATGTGACGAAGATCACACCGATAATAACGAGGAGGCGTCAACCCATGTCTCAAACATCCAGCGAACGTTTAACGCAAGAGGAAGTCGAGTTTTACCAGCAGCACGGCTATCTGCTGCACAAAAAGCAGCTCTTTGGCCCGGAGAAGCTTCAGGAGCTCAGCAGTATATTCGAAGAACAATGGGAGAAGGTCGGGCGCAAGCTGAACAGCGAATTGGATACCCCCCATTTCCGGGACGAGCGGCTGCTCAAATTCCTGCTCGCGGATGAAGTGCTGGACCTGGTGGAACCGTTGATCGGGCCGAATATCGGCTTGTGGTCGAGCCACTTTATTTGCAAGGAACCGCTGATCGGCAAGCAGACGCCATGGCATGAAGATTCTGCTTACTGGAATGGCCGGTTGACCCGTTATGACAAGATCATTACCGTATGGCTGGCCATTGACCGCAGTTGGAAGGAGAATGGCTGCATGCGGGTTATACCGGGCACGCATCGCAATGGGTTTTCCGAATATGAAGCGGTCGGGCAAGATCAGAATATTTTCGATAAAGAAATCAAGAAAGTGGACGATTCCAAGGCGGTTTACTTTGAATTGGAGCCCGGCGAGTGCTCGCTGCACGACTCGCGGATCATCCACGGCGCGCAAGCGAACAAGAGCGAATATCGCCGCTGCGGCTATACGTTGAGGTATTTCTCGACGGAAGCGAAAGTCATTCCGGAGAAGAACCCCGGCTTCAAGGTATGGCTGGCCAGAGGCAAGGACATTGCGGGTAATCCGTTCGTAAACGTGTGAAGCGAAACTCCGAATCGCAATAGGGACTGTCAGGGAACGATTTCCCTGACAGTTTTAATTACGGGTTCAGAAGCTTCTTCTTGTCGTAGACAAGTTTTTTCAGTCGGGGGGCCGTATTTGGTCGCCTGATCTTTCATCGCACCGGCAATCGTCGCGGGAATTTGTTCAAATTCGTTCTTGTAGACGAAGTCGTAGGCGCCGTTCAGGAACGCTTCGTTGAACACTTCATCGTCATTGTCCAGCGAACTGACGATAATGACTTTGATCCCCGGATGCTTGTGCGCGATGCCGAGCATGATGTCCATCAGCACGACATCCACCGCGATCGCGTCGAGGGCGGACACGCACGCTTCCTTGCTGTCTACGCAAGCGACGATCTCAAACCCGGTTTCGCTCGCGAAATACGTCTGAAGGCTACTGCTCCAGTCCAGGTCGTCCTCGACCAGCAGCACTTTCGCGCGATCCATGCCGTCCCCCTCTTCCGTTCTCTATTCTGCCATTATGCAATAATCTGGCGCGGAAAAGAAAGTAGACAATTGCATGTATACCAAACAGGTCTGATATAATGATTTTGATAAATGGCTTGACTCGGGGGGAATTGAAGTCCGTGGCCCATCACTTGTTACCCTACTTATACCGTCTGCGTCACATCGAGCGTTGGAACTTGATGCGCAGCACGATGCCGGAAAATGTCGCCGAGCATACGTACCATGTTTCGCTGCTGACCCACGTGCTCTGCACGATCGCCCGGGACATATTCGGCAAGAAGGATGTCGATCCCGACCGCGCCGCCGCTTACGCGCTGTTCCACGACGCCACCGAAGTGTTCACCGGCGACATCCCGACACCGGTCAAGCATCATAATCCGCGCATCTTGTCCAATTTCCGAGAGATCGAATCGCTGGCGGCCGACCGGCTCATGGCGACGATTCCGGACGAACTGAAGGCCGCTTATCGGCCGCTCGTGGCGGGCGACGCCGGCACAAGCGAGAACGCGCCGCTCATGAAATACGTCAAAGCCGCCGACACGCTGGACGCTTATCTGAAGTGCGTCAGCGAGATGGCAGCCGGCAACCGCGAGTTCGCCACTGCTCGCAAGCAGACCGAGGAGAAGCTCCGCGGGCTTGCGATGCCGGAAGTGGAATGGCTGCTTGAGCACATGGCAGCAGGTTTCGAGATGACGATCGACGAGTTGTCGGAGGACGAGAAGATGGGGGAAAGCTAAGGAGAGCAGGCAGGCGGGCTGCCGTCACGGTTCTGTTCAACCAGACGGGCCCGTCTGCCACGGGTCCAGGCTACAGCACACGTCCGCTCAAGCCCCGAACTGCGCGCGATGCAGACGGCTGTATACACCGCCATCGATGTCGACCAGTTCGTCGTGTCGGCCTTGTTCGGCAATGCCCTGCTCGGCCACGACGACGATCCGGTCCGCATGCTTGATCGTCGCCAGCCGATGCGCGATTACCAGCGTGGTCCGCCCTTGCGACAGCTCGGAAAGCGCCAGCTGGATGGCCGCTTCCGTCTCGGTGTCCAGCGCCGACGTCGCTTCGTCCAGAATCAGAATCGGCGGGTTCTTCAGGAACATGCGCGCGATGGACAACCTCTGCTTCTGCCCGCCCGACAGCTTGACGCCACGTTCTCCGATCAAGGTATCGAGTCCTTCCGGCTGCGAGAGAATCAATTCCTCCAACTGCGCCCGCCGCGCAGCCTGCCAGATGTCCGCTTCCGTCGCATCCAGCTTGCCGTAGGCGATGTTCTCCCGAATCGTGCCGTCGAACAAGAACACTTCCTGCTGAACGATGCCGATATGCGAACGCAGCGATTCCAGCGTCATCTTGCGAATATCGATCCCGTCGATCGTGATTGCGCCCTCTTCGACATCGTAGAAGCGCGGCAGCAGCGAACAGAGAGTAGTCTTGCCCGCGCCCGACGGTCCGACGAGCGCGACCGTTTCACCGGCGCGAATCGACAGACAGACGCCTTTGAGCACCTTATCCTTACCCTCGTAGCCAAAGGTGACGTCGTCAAAGCCAATATCTCCCTTGACCTGCTTAACCGCCACCGCATCCGCCGCATCGGCCACGTCCGGCTCGGTTTCCAGCAGTTCCAAATACCTTCTGAAGCCGGCGATTCCTTTGGGATACGTCTCAATGACCGAGTTGATCTGCTTGATCGGACCGAGAAACACGCCCGACAGCATGACGAATGCGATGAACTGCCCGTACGACATCCGGTTCTCAATGACGAACCAGGTCCCGCACACCAGCACGAACAACGAAACGAATTTCATCAAAATGAAGCTGATCGACGAATTCCAGGCCATGATGCGATAAGCGATCAGCTTGGTCAAGCGAAAGCGTTCGTTGTTCACCGCAAACCGGGCGATCTCGTGCTTCTCGTTGGCGAACGCCTGAACGACGCGAATGCCGCTGACGTTATTCTCCACCCGGGCGTTGTAATCGGCAATGTCCGAAAACATGCGCTTGAACGCGGCCGACATCATGCGGCTGAAATGCAGCGACAAATAAATCATCAGCGGAACGATTACGAATGTCAGCACGGCCAACTGCCAATTGATGCTTAGCATGATGCCGAATGCGCCGGTCAGCGTCATGATCGCGATGAACAGATCCTCCGGTCCGTGGTGGGCGATCTCCCCGATATCCATCAAATCGTTCGTCATCCGGGAGACGAGGTGCCCCGTCTTGTTATTGTCGAAAAACCGGAACGACAGCTTCTGCACCCGGTCGAACAGCTTCTTGCGCATGTCCGATTCGATGCTGATGCCCAGCTTGTGCCCCCAGTAGGTCACCACATAATGCAGGAATGCGCTGATGACGTAAATGCCGAGTAGGCTTAGACAGGCATACAGAATCCATCTCCAGTTGCCGCTGGGCAGCAGATCGTCCACTACCCGGTTGATGGCGACCGGAAACGCCAATTCCAGCAAGGCAGCCAGAATCGCGCAAGAGAAATCCAGAATAAACAATCCCTTGTAGGGGCGATAGTAAGCCAAAAACCGACGAAGCATGAAACTCCTCCTACTTGTTGCGGCTTTCCAGCAAAATACGAACGATCGTATCCAGTTGCAGTTCTAGCGAATACGGGTCCTCCATCACGAATTCGTCTCCGAACTCACCGTACATATATACATGTCCGTTCTTGACCGCAGGAGCGCCCTTCCACAACGCGCTGTTCATCACTTCTTCCGCGTCTGTCTTGTCATTCACATAGACGAAGACGTGGTCGCCTAAATAATCCTGCAATACTTCTAGCGAGACATTGGCAAATCCGTCCGTCATTTCCTTGGCTTTAACCGTCGGCGGCAATTGCAGCATCTCGTAAATCGTCGAACTGCCGTAATTTCCGCCCTTCGCAGCCAGCACGTACAGCGCCTTAGTGCCGATCTGCACGACGGACACCGTCTCCCCGTCCTTGATGATGCCCGCGATTTGTTCCCTCGCCTGCTCGACTTTCTGCTTGTACTCCGCTATCCACGCGTCCACTATTTCCTCTTTGCCGAAAATTTCGCTGATTCTGCGGAACTTCTCAAGCGGCCCCGCGGTAGACAAGCCTTCCCAATAGGGCAGGAATACCGTTGTGCCGATCTTCTCGTACTGCTCGATGTTCTTCTCGATGGAGCCAATAATCAGATCGGGGTTCAGGCTGATCAACTTCTCCGCATTCATCGGAAATCCGCCGAGGCTCTCGATGCCGGACAACGTCTCTTGGCGAATGCCGGCTTTCTCGATCCAGCCCTCTGTCAGCATGCCGTCTCTTACGCCGACGGGAACGATGCCGAGCTTGAGCAATTGCCCCATGTATTGATCCGATGCGACCCGTTGCGGCTCTACCGGTACTTCCACATCTCCCCTCAACGTCGATACGATTCTCGTCTTGGCTGCCGTCGACGTCTCTTCTCCATGGGACGGACCGACACTCGATTGCGCTTCGCTGGTCGTACTCGCGCTCGGCGCTTGCGAACCTCCACTTGTATTCGTTGCGCCGGAACAAGCTCCCAGCAGCAAGGATAAACACATCAGGATCGTCATGGCCGTCATCTTCGCACTTCTGTACATGGAAACATTCACTTCTTCCTTATATTGATAATGATTTTCAATATCATTACCAATATACCGTCCGGCCCTGCCTGGGAGAATAGCAGATCTTCGCCTGTACCGTGGCAAATCTTCATCTTGACGGCCGCGCTGGCGGTATGCTCTGAACCTGGCGGGCGACATTCCCTTGTATCGCTTGAAACTGCGGCTGAGGGAATGGCCGTCGGGATAGCCGACGCGCTGAGCGATCTCCTGCAGCGTCGCATCCGTGCGCAGCAGCCATTCCGCCGCCTGATTCATGCGCACCTCGCCCAAATATTGAATCGGACTGGTGTTCATCCTCGCCTTGAACAGCTTCGACAAGTGCCCGACGCTGCATTCCAAGTCGCGGGCCAGAGACTCCAGTGAAATCGGCTCGCCGTAACGATCCTGCATATAGCGAATCGCCTGTGCGACAAAATCGATTTTGCCCTGTTTGCCTTGCTCGCCTTCCGCCTCCTGCCATTGCCGCAGCAGCTCATAGACGAATTGGTAGAACAGCGATTTGACATGCAGCTTCTCCAGCGCATCCGGTCTGTGCCATTGTTTGCTCATCTGTTCGACTGTGTGCAGGAGAGACAGCGGGTGCGGCGGTTCGAACGCATAGACGTGCTGTAACGGATTATGGCCAGCTGCGGACAATTCCGCATCCCGTCGATTGGGGAATGGCAGCGTCGCCTTGTACAAAATCGTGTAATATTCGAAGCTATCCTCGACTGCTATGTCCAGGCGCTGCCCCTTGGCTGCATGGAAAACATGATAACTTTGCACGCCATGCTCGCTCCTGTCCAGCCATATGCGCGCGCTGCCGTTCACCGCGTAGAAGAAAGCATTCGCCGGCAGCAAATAGGAACGCACCGCTTCCCCCCGCTTCATGAACGCATGACGAACGTCCATGACTTTGGCGGAAGCCTGATTCCACAGCCGGATTTGGTCGTCCGGTTGCATCGAGCCAAGCCGCTCCTTTCAGATTCCGACTTCTCGATGACCATTATATCAGAAAAACATCGCGAATGATAATCATTCTCATAATTAATATTAGGTTGTCCCTTACTGCTTCCCTCCCTCGTATTCTTTCGTTCAGCTCATCCGCAGCGTCACCTTCGTCCCATCCCCCGACGCGCCTGATCACTTGGAGACTGGGGGTCGGTGCCGTACCCGATCAGATACCATGTTCCTCCTTTCGTATTTTCTTGGATTTTCCTGCTCGTTCGGGCACGAAAAATGCACTCCCGTCGGCAATATAGCCGAAAAAGAGTGCATGATGGGCGATCCTTACGTGATCGCGATCCGTATTGCCGTATTGCCTTCTTACACCACGTACCATGGATCCTTCATCAACCACAGCACGACGAGGAACAGAATCAGGATGAGCGCGCTGAGCGTCCGCAGCTTGCCGATCGGGCCGCTGGCGTCCTTGCCGTCGCGCGACAATTCCGCGATCTGCCGGATCGGCTTCTGCACGATGCCGGTTAAAGCTCCGATCGCAAGGAACAGAACGAGCACGACGATCATCCAGGCGACAGTGTAATCCGGGCCCATCTGGGAAATCAAGTAGCCGCCGGTCAACAACTGGATAACGAGCGACATTTGGCCGACTCGGCCCCCGGCCATCAATCCGCTGGCAAGACCTTCTTGCGCGGCGCCGGATATTTTGCGGAATAGTCCGGCCAGCATCGGCATGATGAGGTACGTCCCCATCCCGACTGCCCCCAGCACGTGCAAGAACAGCATGATCGTTTTTAACATTTCATTCAAACCTCCATTGCATTGGGCTACCAGGACAACCTCAGTATACACGAACCGGGCGGCCGAATCCAATGCCGAGCCGCCCGGTCGGACCGTATGCTACTTACCCATCAGAATACGCGCATACGGCGAATCGATCGGCAGCAGGATGACCGGCTCGTTCTGCAGCGTCGTCACGTAGCTGTCCAGCGTGCGATAGAAGCTGTAGAAAGCCGGATCCTTGCCGTAGGCTTCGTTGTAGATCTTGGCCGCTTCCCCTTCGCCCTCCGCCACGATCTTCTTCGCCTTCGATTCGGCCTCCGCCATCAGCTCCACAGCCTCGCGATCCGCCTTGGACATGATTTTGCGCGATTCTTCATCGCCCTCAGACAAATAGCGGGCCGCGATCGACTGGCGGTCGGAGATCATCCGGTTGTACACGCTCTGCTTGTTCTCGGGCGGCAGGTCCGTCCGCTTGATGCGCACATCCACGATTTCGATGCCGGAATTGTCGCGTTTGAGCGCGTTTTCCACATCCTTGGTGATCTCGACATTCAGGTCGCCGCGTGCCGTATTCTCGCTGATGATCTCGTCATAATTGATTTCCGACAGCTTCCGGCGCACCGTATTGTAGACCGCTGCGTCAATCCGCTGCACACCGACGCCAACCGTCTTCAACGTACGAAGAAACTTCTCCGGCTCGTCGATTCGCCATATCGTGTAGTTATCGACAAAGATAATCTTCTTGTCTTTGGTCAAAATTTGCGTCGGATTGCTGTCGTACGACATTTGCTGCTTGGGCAGCGTCATCGTGTTCTCGATGAACGGAATTTTAAATTGCAGGCCCGGCGAGTGCGCGACGCGCACGGCTTCGCCGAACTTCAGCACGACTTTATATTGGCCTTCCTTCACCAGGTAGAGCGAATTGAAAATAAGAATGAGCGCTAAAACGCCGACGATGCTATATAAGGTTTTACGTTTATTTGCTCCGTTCATTTCGCCGTACCTCCTTGCGCGCTTGTGCCTGCGGAGGAAGATCCCTGCGGCGCCCTCGTACCTTGCAATAATTCGTTAAGCGGCAAATATTTCACCGTATCGCTGGACGAATCCGAAATGAAAATGCGCGCGTTCGGCAGTATTTTTTCCAATGTTTCGATAATCAGACGGCTTTCCGTGACGCCTTGGTTGGCCTTGTACTGCTCGTAGATGGCATTGAACTTGGCCACGTCGCCCTCGGCGTTCAGAATCCGCGATTTCTTCTCGGCTTCCGCCTTCTCCAGCAGCGCCTGCGCTTCGCCGCGCGCCTTCGGGATGCGTTCGTTCTCGTACTTGGCCGCGTTGTTGATCTTCGTATTCTTCTCCTCGCGGGCGTTCGTCACTTCACGGAACGCTTCCTCCACCTGGCCGCCCGGCGGCTCGATGTCTTGGAATTTGATATCAAGAATCTGAATACCGGTCTGGTAAGTGTCTTGCAGCTCTAGCAGCTTCTCCTTGACCTTCTCCTGAATGACTGTCTTCCCGTCCGTAATCGCGTAATCGAGCTTCTCCGAGCCGATGACAGTACGGATCGAAGCGCTGGCCGCGTTGCGGAGAAACTGCTCCGGGTTGTCCACGTTGTACAAATAATCGCGAATGTTGCTGATCCTCCACTGCACAACCGCATCGGCGGACACAATATTTTCGTCGCCCGTGATCATCATCGCTTCTTCCTCCACGGGAGTAGTACCGCCGCCGCGCTCCCGATAGCCGATCGTGATCTGCTGGGTCAGCTCCGCGGGCACTTTGATCACCTGCTGGATCGGATACGGCCACTTGAAATGCAGCCCTGCCGTCGTCTCCCCCGTATACTTGCCGAAAGTCAGAATCGCCGCCCGCTCCTGCTCCTGTACCGTGTAGAAACAGGAATAGCCGATGAATAGCACGGCAACGATGATGACGCCGAAGCCGATCTTGCGGAACAGCCCCGGCGGCAAGTCGTTGTACTGTTTTTTTCTTTCGTTCATGTCAATGACGTCCATGGGTTCTCTCCTTTGGATGATATTTATCTATTATACATCACATACGGTATTGATCCGATTACGTTTCACAACCCGCCTAATCAATTAAGCACTGAGCGCGCAAAAAAGAGCCCTGGTCCTTTTTTCGGGCCAAGGCCTGTGAACGCATTTAGGATTATTTCCTTGCGCGAGTGGCGGACTTGCCTCTGACTCTGGCGACGGAACCGCGCATTTCCGGTTGATTGCACCAAACATCTTGCTCCGAATAGGTGAAGACATGTTGAGGGACGGGAACGCAATGATGTTGTTTGATGACTTGGATCGGGTGAACGACTTGAACGATCTGCGGATGATAGTAGTTTTCGTAAACATACTCGGGCGGATCGACAATGGACTGGGTCGGACAGTTCGGGCAGTGCTCCATGTTCAACAATTCCTCCTTTGCACTGGTCTCGATGACAGTATACGTAGTCTCGGGCGAATGGACTTGTACGTTTGTCCCGATCCAGCGGAAGAATCGTTTATTAAAATGAAGTAGCCGGACGCACGCGCATGCCCCGATCGAAGTTTCCTATGTTCACAAGAACAAGGTATGGATTGCCTACGCTTGCTCCACGATCCGAATGACGTTGCGGACGGATTGCGCGGACTTGTCGAGCGCCGCCTTCTCTTCTGCGGCAAGATCAAGCTCGATGATCTTCTCGATGCCATCCCCGCCAAGCACGGCCAGCACGCCCATGAACAGATCGTCGTAGCCATATTCGCCTTGCAGCAGCGCGATGACCGGCAGGATGCGCTTCTTGTCCTTCAAGATCGCTTCGGTCATTTGAACGAGCGATGCGGCCGGCGCATAGTAGGCGCTCCCGTTGCCGAGCAGGCTCACGATTTCGCCGCCGCCCGTGCGCGTGCGAGCCACGATCGCATCGATCTGATCCTTCGGGAGGAGCTTCTCGACAGGGATGCCCCCGATCGTCGTATACCGCACGAGCGGTACCATGTCGTCGCCGTGACCGCCGAGCACGACGCCGCGCACGTCTTCCACAGACACGTTCAGCGCCTGCGCCAGAAACGTATTGTACCGAGCCGTATCCAGCACGCCGGATTGCCCGATGATCCGGTTCTTCGGGAAGCCAAGCGCCTTGTTGGCCACATAAGTCATGGCGTCAACCGGATTGGACAGGATGATGACGTACGCATTCGGACTCGTTGCCTTAACCTGTTCGCACACGGAGCGGACGATACCCGCATTCGTGTTGACCAGATCGTCGCGGCTCATGCCCGGCTTGCGCGCGATTCCTGCCGTGATGATCACCACGTCGGAATTCGCGGAATCCGCATAGTCCGCCGTGCCTACGATATTCGCATCGACCCCTTGCACCGGCGTCGACTCCATCATATCGAGCGCTTTGCCCTTGGTCGGATTCTCCATCTGCGGAATATCGAGCAGCACAACGTCTCCGAGTTCCTTCTGTGCCAGCATCAACGCCGTCGTCGCTCCCGTGAACCCCGCGCCAACCACCGTAATTTTCGCCCGTTTCATCGCCATCTTCATCGCCCTCCTGTAATAGGGAGTTTGCGGAACAAACTCTCACTGCTTTAAGGAGTTTGCTCCGCAAACTCTCACCACTATGATTCAGTATTGCTCATTTCCTACATCCTTATTGCTAAGCCTTCATCTTTTATTCTTCGTGATGTCCGATTTCTACATAGCTCAACATGTAAGCCGGAATTACCCGGTTTCGTTGGGTTACTGCCCGCGGATTGTCATCATGCGAGAGAATTACCTGGTGTCGTTGGGTTACTGCCCGCGGATTGGCATCATGCGGGAGAATTACCCGGTTTTGTTGGGTTACTACCCGCGGAATGATCTCATGTGGGAGAGTTACCCGGTGTCGTTGGGTTACTGCCCGCGGATTGGCCTCATGCGGGTGAGTTACCCGGTATTGTTGGGTTACTGCCCGTGGATTGGCCTCATGCGAGAGAATTACCCGATTTGGTTGGGCTACTGCCCGCGGATTGGCCTCATGCGGGAGAGTTACCCGGTGTCGTTGGGTTACTGCCCGCCGATAGGCATCATGCGAGAGAATTACCCGGTAATTAGGAAATTACACCTATCCTTGTAGCAGAAGAAATGCAAAAAGTGCAGTTCATTCCATCATAATCGTTCCTTCCGAGCGGAAGAACTGCACAACATGCACCTCTTTCCAAAGCCATCGGACATCTACGCCATCATGGAATCAAATCAACTGCACTTTTTACATCACGTCGCAAACCAACTACGCTTTTCAACAAATCAACTGTACTTTTTGCATCTCATACGATTCGTCAAACCAGTTTCGCGAAGCGAAACCGTATGGACGAATCATTCTCGCCCTTATCACAAGTTTCGCAAAGCGAAACCGTTGGACAACAATCGCCCTGTTCTTCCTGCAGTTCGCCGAACCATTTTTGCGCCAGCGAAACCGTATGGACGAACAAAAGAACCTCCCGCGAGCCCCTACGAGCCCATCATCACCGATCTTCCACCACAGTCCCACCAAAGCCGCCGCAGCAAAAATCCTGGAGTCCAGAGGGCGGAGAGCCTTTGGACTCCCCCTCCCCGGCGGGGAGGGGGACTTAGGGGGTGGGGCGAATCCCATAGGGGATGGGAATCCCTCTCGCCGGCAGGCGAATTATCGGTTTGGGATGAATCCCTCTCGCCGACAGAGAATTATCGATTTGGGATGAATCCCCCGCCGGAAGGCGAAATATCGGTTCAGGATGAAACCCCTCGCCGATAGGCGAACTATGTCCGAGACAAATCCCCCCGCCGGCAAGGCGGAAAGTCCTCTGCAAGAGGATTAGAAGTTACGAATAATCTCGTCCGCGAACGCCGAGCACTTCACCTCGGTCGCGCCTTCCATCAAGCGAGCGAAATCGTACGTGACGATCTTCTTGTTGATCGAAGTCTCGAGACCCTTGTAAATCAGGTCAGCCGCTTCCAGCCAGCCCAAATGCTCGAACATCATGACGCCGGACAGGATAACGGAGCCCGGGTTGACGACGTCCTTGTCGGCATACTTCGGCGCCGTGCCGTGCGTCGCTTCGAAGATCGCATGGCCGGTCACGTAGTTGATGTTGGCGCCCGGCGCGATGCCGATGCCGCCGACTTGCGCGGCCAGCGCGTCGGACAGGTAGTCGCCGTTCAAGTTCAGAGTCGCGATGACGTCGAAGTCGGTCGGACGCGTCAATACTTGCTGCAGCGCGATATCGGCGATGGCGTCCTTGATCAGGACTTTGCCGCTGTCAAGCGCCGCCTTCTGTGCCGCATTGGCTGCTTCTTCGCCTTGCTCGGCTTTGATTTTATCGTATTGTCCCCAAGTGAACGTCTCGTTCGCAAATTCGGTTTCAGCGACCTCGTAGCCCCAATTTTTGAACGCGCCCTCGGTAAACTTCATGATATTGCCCTTGTGCACCAACGTAACCGACTTGCGCTTATGCTTGATCGCATACTCGATCGCGGCGCGTACGAGACGCTTGGAGCCATCGGAGGATACCGGCTTGATGCCGATGCCGGACGTCTCCGGGAAGCGGATCTTGTTCACGCCCATTTCCTTCTGCAGGAATTCGATCACTTTCTTCGCGTCGGCCGTCTCGGCTTGGTACTCGATACCGGCGTAGATGTCTTCCGTATTCTCCCGGAAGATGACCATGTCCACGAGCTCCGGGCGCTTCACAGGCGACGGCACGCCTTGGAAGTAGCGAACCGGACGCAGGCACACATACAAGTCCAGTTCCTGGCGCAGCGCCACGTTCAAGGAGCGGATGCCTCCGCCGATCGGCGTCGTCAGCGGTCCCTTGATCGCGATGATGTATTCGCGGATCGCCGTCAGCGTATCCGCCGGCAGCCATTCGCCGTAAGCATTGAAAGCTTTCTCGCCGGCAAACACTTCGTACCAGGCGATCTTCTTCTCGCCTTTATAGGCTTTCTCCACTGCCGCGTCCAATACGCGCTGGGAGGCGCGCCAGATGTCACGGCCGGTGCCGTCGCCTTCGATGAAAGGGATGATCGGATTGTTCGGAACGTTCAAAACGCCGCCAGTGACGGTAATCGGTTGTCCAGATGTAGGTGCTGCGAATTTTTCCAATTTCATGTTACGATTCCTCCATTCTAATATTCGCAAGAAACCGGCGCCTCCTTCTTCCGCCCGTTAAGCAGAAGCCGGTCCGCCGGTACAAGCTTCGTCTTCGTTAACGCCGTTCGGCGATCGGCACGTAATGCTGGTCTGTCGGGCCGACATATTCTGCACGCGGGCGAATCAACCGGTTGTCGCCGTATTGCTCGAGAATGTGCGCGGTCCACCCGGACACCCGGCTGATCGCGAAGATTGGCGTGAACAAATCGCGCGGAATGCTCAGCATCGTGTAGCAAGAGGCGGAATAGAAGTCAACGTTGGGCTTCAGCCCTTTCTGTCCCGTCACCAGTTCTTCGATCTGCACCGACATCTCGTATAACTTCATGTTGCCCTTGAGTTCGCCAAGCTTGCGAGACATCGCTTGCAGATGCTTGGCCCGCGGGTCCCCGTTACGGTACACCCGATGGCCGAAGCCCATGATCTTCTCTTTGTTGTTCAGCTTGTTCTGAATGTACGATTCCACGCGGTCAAGCGAACCGATCTCGTCCAGCATCACCATGACCGCTTCGTTGGCGCCGCCGTGCAGCGGTCCCTTCAACGCGCCGATCGCAGACGTCACGCCGGAATAAATATCGGATAACGTAGCGACTGTCACACGAGAAGCGAACGTGGAAGCATTCAGCTCATGGTCGGCATGCAGAACGAGTGCTTTGTCCATCGCCTGGACGGCGACTTCTGCCGGCTCTTCCCCTGTCAGCATATACAGGAAGTTGTGCGCAATGCCGACGCCTTTCTTTGGAGCGACCGGCGTTTTACCTTCGCGAATACGGGCGAATGCGGCGACGACGGTCGGCAATTGCGCTTGCAGCTTGATGGCCTTGCGCAAGTTCGCTTCCCGGCTCATGTCATCCGCTCCCGCATCATACAACGCCAAGCTGGAAACCGCCGTACGGAGAGCCGCCATCGAATTGCTGCCGCCCGGGAACAGTCGAATGATGTCGATCACTTCCGCCGGCACGGGAGCGTATTCGTCCAATTGACGAATCAACGCATTCAATTCGATTTCAGTCGGCAGCTTGCCGTTCCATAGCAAATAAGCGACTTCTTCGAAAGACGCCTGTTCCGCCAATTCGTCGATATTGATCCCGCGATATGTCAATACGCCGTCAATAATGGAACTGATGGACGAGGAGGCGGCAACGATACCCTCCAGCCCTTTGGTAGCCGTCATGGATTTCTCTCTCCTTTATCGCATCGAACCGTGTTTCAAGGTGTGCACCCATGTTTCATGATAAACGATTTGGGAAGCGAAAGAAACCGAACGTCGATAAAAATGTCCTATCGTCCCTATAAAAAATAATTTGTTTCATGGTTGACATTTTCCCGATTGATCGACAATGGTACAATATTGCTAAAATGTCCGACCTTGCACATGTGGAGGAATTGGCTTGAAATCTTCTGAAACTGTCGGGATTATCGATATCGGCTCCAACACGGTTCGTTTGGCCGTGTTTCAATCAACCGCCAGCGGAGCGTTTCGGCTCATCGACCAAGCGCGTCGGTCCGCGCGACTGGGACGCAGATTGACGGATGACAACCGACTGGACGATGATGCCGTCAAACTATTGACTGAAATGCTGAACCACTTTGCCAGCATCTGTCGCAAATACGATACCGCCGCGATTCGATGCGTCGCCACCGCCGCCTTGCGAGCCGCCGGCAATCGCGACGTCGTCGTCCGGGAGCTGCACGCCGCAACCGGCATCGCCGTCGAGATCCTGACCGGCGAAGAAGAGGCGCATTATGGCAGCGTCGCCGTGATGCGCACATTGCCTATAATAGACGGGTATGTCGTCGATATCGGAGGCGGCAGCACAGAAATCACGTTGATTCGCGGCCGCCGAATCATCGAATCCGTCTCGTTTCCCATCGGTTGCGTCAACCTGTCTGCCCAATATGAAGCCGATGGAACTCACGATCCCGATTCCGTGATTGAACGAGTCCGTCAGGATGTTCGGCGGTTGTTGTCTTCCTGCGCCTGGACTTCCGAGTTTCCGGGGTTGCCGCTGATCGGTCTTGGCGGCACCGTTCGAGCCTTCGCGAAGGTGATGCAGCGGTCGTCGGATTATCCGCTGACCCGACTGCACGGATTCGAGCAGTCGCCTGACCGCCTCGATGCATTGCTCAGGCAGCTTGCTTCCATGATGCCGAACGAGCGACGCAAGATTCCCGGTCTGTCGAAGGATCGGTCCGATGTGATCGTGCCCGGCATGGCCATCCTGAGCAGCGTCATTCGGCACATTAAGGCAGACAAGCTTGTTGTCAGCGGGAACGGCATCCGCGAAGGATTGCTGTTCGAGACATTCATGCCCGATTTCCCAACCGACGACGGCAATCCGGTATTGGAGCATAGCATACGCAATCTGAACGCGTTGTACCCGACGGCTCCCCCGGATCATCTTGAACAGGTCAGCCGCCTTGCGCTTGTCCTCTTCGACAGCCTTGACGGCGCCAATCGCTGTTCCCGCAGCGCCCCCGCCTGGCTGAATGCCGCCGCTAGACTATACAAGATCGGGGCAGCCATCGACCTGAACGATTACGGGAACCATACGTTCTATATGCTCCTGCATACGCACTGGAACGGGTTGTCGCATCGAGAAATCGTGCTGACGGCAGCCATCGCTTCTTACAATAGCGCAAATGCAAACCGACGCAAGCTAGCCCCGTACCGCTCTATCCTGCGTGACGGGGATATCGAAATGGCCGCGAAGGTCGGCGCCATTCTGCAGCTTGCGGCAGCGCTCGACCGAAGCGAATCCCAGGCAATCCGGGAATTGCGCGTGACCGTGTCCGGCAGCAAGCTTATGTTGATCGCGGATACCGATCTTCCTTTGAACATGGAATACATGGAGACCGAATCGCTGGCCAAGGAATTCATGAAGGTGTGGGGCTTGACCCCTCGATTGTTGCCGCAGTAAATCGGGCCGCGTTTTCCCGGCTCGCTCCTGCTGCGTCTCCGAACGTTTTCCACTGCCGGATATCCATGCACTCGAACTGGCTGCGCAGCGCCTTCGGGGACGATCCGACCCGCTCGTAGTTCCCTTTCGGCTGAAGCACGCGTGCTTTGACATCGTCTTGCCTGTTCAATTGAAGCAAGTTCATCAGCATGCGGCGCACCCCGCCGTCGTATACGGGACACATCACTTCCACACGGCGGGTCAAATTTCTCGTCATCCAATCCGCGCTCGACAGATATACTTCCGGTTCTCCTCCCGCACACATCGCGAATATCCGCGAATGCTCCAGGAACCGGTCCACGATGCTGACGACCCGGATATTGTCGCTCAAGCCGGGAACGCCGGGCCGCAAGCAGCACACGCCCCGAACGATCAACTCGATTTTCACGCCCGCTTGAGATGCCTCGTACAGCTTGTCTATCATGTCTTGGTTGGACAACGAATTCAGCTTGGCCGTTATCCAGGCAGGCCGCTTCAGCTTCGCATTTGCGATCTCCCTGTCGATCAATTCGAACAGCTTGGGCGCAAGTCCGACCGGCGCCACTGCGAAAGCCCGCCAGCCGTGCGGAGAAGAATATCCCGTCATTTCATTGAACAATGCCGAAGCGTCGGCGCCTATATCGGGATGGCTCGTAAACAGGCCGGCATCGGTATAACGCTTGGCCGTGCTTTCATTGTAATTGCCCGTGCCCACATGCACATACCGCCTCAAGCCCCCGGATTCCCTGCGGACAACCAACGTAATTTTGGCATGCGTCTTCAACCCGGCCAGCCCATATACGACATGGCAACCCGCCTTCTCCAGCTGGCGCGCCCAAGCGATATTGCGTTCTTCGTCAAACCGCGCCTTGATTTCCACGACAACCGTGACCTGCTTGCCCGATTCCGCCGCTTCCGTAAGCGCTTGAACGAGCACGGAATGCGCATCCACCCGATACAGCGTCATCTTGATCGCGAGCACATCCGGATCGGCCGCAGAGGCAATCAGAAATTCGTTCACCGGACTGAACGATTCATAAGGGTGGTACACCAGCACGTCCCGTTCGCGAATCACCGATAAAATATCGTCGTCCCCCGCGAGCTCCGCCGGGTAGACAGGCTCCATCTTCGGGTAGCGAAGATGATCGAATCCGCTCAGCATGCCGGCGAATTTGCCCAGGAAATTCATGTCCAGAGGCCCTTCGACTTCGAACAGCTCGTCATCGAACTCCAGTTCGTCCTTCAGCATCTCAAGCGCTGCCGGGTGCATGCCTTTCTCGATCTCCAACCGCACCGGCAAGCCCCTGCGCCGTCTGCGAAGCTCCTTCTCCAATTCCAGCAGCAGATCCTCGGCCTCGTCTTCATTGATCGTCAGGTCGGAATTGCGCGTGACGCGGAAAGCATGAACCGATTCCGTCGCATATCCGCTGAACAGCAGCCCGATATGCTGCTTGATCAGGTCTTCCAGGAGCACGTACGAGATTTTGCGGCTGTTTCGGTGGCTTGGAACAGGAATCGTACGAGGCAATATCGATGGGACCTGCACAATCGCGCAAAATGTCCGGTCATCCGTTCGCGAATGCGCGTCAAGCGATTGCAGCACGACGGCCAAATAAACTTCTCGGCTATGCACGAGCGGAAAGGGCCGACTGACGTCGACGGCCATCGGAGTCAGTACGGGATAAACGATTTCCTGAAAGTGAACCTTCAGAGATTCCCTCTGGGCCGGACTCAAATCGTCATGGGCAACGATCGATACTCCTTCCCGCGACAGCAGCCGCATCAACTCCCGATAGGCACGGTATTGATCGCGTGAAAACCGGCCTAACCGCTTCATGATGCGCTTGAGCAAGCCCTGCGGCGTATAGCCGGAGAAATCGGTTTTATTCAGGCCCGCCTTGCTCTGATCCTTTAATCCGGCCACGCGCACGCTGATGAATTCATCCAGGTTGCTGGACGTAATCGCCAGAAATTGCAGCCTTTCCAGCAGCGGCGTCGAAGCATCCTCCGCTTCCTCCAGCACGCGCCTGTTGAACTCGATCCAGCTTAAGTCCCTATTGAAATATTTGTTTCCGTTTCCTGCCGCTTGCAGATGCGATCCGCTCTTCATTCCCGAATCCCCCGTTAGTCGCGAATGATATTC
Source organism: Bacillota bacterium (assembly GCA_023391635.1). Taxonomy (GTDB): domain Bacteria; phylum Bacillota; class Bacilli; order Paenibacillales; family Paenibacillaceae; genus Cohnella. The sequence goes on from JAEWAQ010000033.1 coordinate 87,633, forward strand.
TTTCTTGACATTCTACTTACAATTATCGTTGTCGAGCGTCAACGCAAGGACAAGAGAATGTTAAGCGAATGTAAAAAAGACCGGCGCGTGCGCGACAGTCTTGGATCGGAGTTCGTGAGAACGCGTGCAAACCTAAAGCTGAGAACGAAAACCAGGCAATAAACGCTGGAACCGCGAATCGGATTACCGACGCGGAGCGCCGAATCGAATCGTCCATTGACCGGTACGGATTTTACGTTCCAGCCATCCGTATAGCAGAAGCCGGTACATGCGCCGAGTGAACGGAATCAACAGGGTGATGCCAATAACGTCGGTCAGAAACCCCGGCAATATCAACAGCAGCCCGCCGCCCAGCACGCATAACCCGTCCAGTATAGCCCACCCGGGCATCTGCCCGGAGCCAAGCTGACGCAAGGTATCCGCCCACACTTTGCGCCCTTCCGATAGGGTCAGCCAGCCGCCGCAGACGGCGGTAAGCACGATCAGAACGAAGGTCGGCCAACCGCCGATCCAATGCGACACCATGATAATACCCCAAATTTCGGCAGCGCTAATCAGAAGCAAGAACGCAAACAGCCATCTGGACATGTAACCGACCTCCCTAAGCTTGGGAATCAGCGTCTGGCAATCGATCTTGCATGGCTCGATACAGCTCCGGCGCTTCGCGGTCGATCCGCACCGGCTTCCAGGCGGCATTCACCCACACATGCCGGGTACTGCCGGCTACCAGCAAAGTGCCCGGCGGCTCGTCCGCACGGATGAACGAACCGTTGGGCGTTGCGATATCGCCCATGACGACACGCGATTGGAAACGGACGCGGAGCGCCGACATTTCCGCGACATGCGTGCATACGGTGACCCAATCATCATATTGCGCAGGCTGCAGAAACTCCGCCTCCAGATGGGTGACGGGCAGCAGCAGACCCTTTTGCTCCAAATCACGATAGGAAATGCCGATGGACCGCACCCATTCCGTACGCCCGATCTCGAACCAATTCAAATAGTTGGCATGGTAAACGACCTTCATCTGATCGATCTCCTGATACCTTACCCGAAGCGCATGCAAATGCCAAGTTTTCATCCCGAAAGCCCCCTCGAGCCCTAAACATGCAGAAAACTGCCATGGGCGTCATGCCTTGGCAGTCCCTGTTCGTATCGCTAAAATTACAGAACTTTGGCTTGTCCGGAATAAATCAAGCCCTTCTCCGCGTACACGGTCACTTCCATGCCATCGTTCAGCAGTCCCGTGGCCTCGTTCACGCCGACGACGACCGGGATACCCAGGTTGAGCCCTACGACCGCCGCATGGCAGGTAATGCCGCCGCACTCCGTGATGACCGCTGCCGCCTGCTCGAACGCCGGCATATATTCTTTGTCCGTCGATGGCGCGACCAGAATGGCGCCGGGCTTCATCTTGCGTACGGCTTCCTCCGGCGAGTTCGCCATGACGACTTTGCCTGTGGCGCTAAGCGAGCCGATCCCTTGCCCCTGGGCGATCAATTCGCCGATGTTGTGAATCTTGATCAGGTTCGTCGTGCCCGAACGGCCGACTGGCACGCCAGCCGTAATGACGACGGTGTCGCCCAACCGAACGATGCCGGACCGCATAGCGCCCTCGACGGCGATGTCGAACATCTCGTCCGTCGTCGTCGCCGGAACGCCGCTGACCGGATGCACGCCCCACACCAATTGAAGCCGGCGCAGCACTTGCTCGACAGGAGTCACGGCTACGATCGGCGCTTTCGGGCGGTACTTGGACACCATGCGGGCCGTATAGCCGCTCTCCGTCGACGTCACGATTGCCTTCGCGTCCAGATCCAGCGCGGAGTTGGCAACGGCTTGGCTGATCGCCTCCGTGACGGACGTTTGCGCCGCGCGCGCTTGCTTGACGAATATTTCGCGATACGGCAGCGCCGCTTCGGTGCGTTCCGCGATGCGGGCCATCGTCTGCACGGACTCCATCGGATATTTGCCTGCGGCGGTCTCGCCGGACAGCATGATCGCATCGGTGCCGTCGAAAATCGCGTTGGCCACGTCGGACGCTTCCGCACGGGTCGGACGCGGGTTGCGCTGCATCGAGTCGAGCATCTGGGTAGCCGTAATGACCGGCTTGCCTGCGCGGTTGCACTTTTCGATCATGCGCTTCTGCACGAGCGGCACTTCTTCCGCCGGGATCTCGACGCCGAGGTCGCCGCGCGCCACCATCAAGCCGTCGGACACTTCCAATATTTCGTCGAGGTTGTCCACACCTTGCTGATTCTCGATCTTGGAAATGATCTGAACGTGACGCGCATCATGGCGTTCCAGCAATTCGCGGATTTCCAGCACGTCGCTCGCCCTGCGGACGAAGGAAGCGGCGATGAAATCGATGCCGTTCTCGATGCCGAATTTGATGTCGCCGATATCCTTCTCGGTCAAGCCAGGCATGGAGATCGCGGCGCCGGGAACGTTCACGCCCTTCTTGCTCTTGATCGGACCATTGTTGATGATTTGGCATTTGATTTCCGTTCCGTTAATCTCGGTGACCGTCAAGCCGATCAGGCCATCGTCGATCAGAATACTCGCACCGACGGAAATATCGTTCGGCAAATTCGCGTACGTGACAGGAATGCGCTCCTTGTCGCCGAGAATTTCTTCGGTCGTCAGCGTGATGAATTCCCCTTGTACGAGCTCGATCGGCTCTTCCTTCAGCTTGCCCAGGCGAATTTCCGGTCCCTTCGTATCCAGCAGGATCGCAACGGTCTTGTTCAATTCCTTGCAAGCTTCGCGAATCGTGCGAATGCGTCTGCCGTGCTCCTCGAAGTCGCCATGGGAGAAATTCAGGCGAGCGACGTTCATCCCGGCCGTGATCAGTTTCTTCGTGTCTTCCAGCGATTCGCTGGAAGGTCCGATGGTGCATACGATTTTCGTTTTGCGCATAATTTTTCTTCCTCCGTTTTTCTCGAGCCTGAACAAACCCGAAAACTACCATACACGATCCCCCTTGAAAAGTACAGAACTTCAAAGGAAGAAATCATTGATGGCAGTTTCAGGATGCTATGGTTGCAATTCCGTTTCCGAAGCCGCTTCGACCGGCGGCAATTGTTGCTGCTGAGCGAACACGCCGACGCGGCGGAACTTCAGATAACGGTCCTCGATCAATTGTTCAGCCGACATGGCTTGCAATTCCTGCAGGTGCCGCCAGACTACGTCGCGGATCGCCTCCGCTTGCATCGCCGGATCGCGATGCGCGCCGCCTTGCGGCTCCGGTACGATCTCTTCGATGACGCCGAATCCGAGCAAGTCGCCGGCCGTAATCTTCATCGCCTCCGCGGCCTCGTCGGCTTTGGAAGCGTCCTTCCACAAAATGGAGGCCGCGCCATTGGGAGAAATGACCGAATAGATCGCGTTCTCCAGCATAAGCACACGATTGCCTACTCCGAGTGCCAGAGCCCCCCCGCTGCCGCCTTCGCCGATCACGACGCAAATAATCGGTACGCCGAACGTGGCCATCTCCATCAGGTTGCGGGCAATCGCTTCCGACACGTTGCGCTCTTCGGCCGTATTGCCGGGATAGGCACCCTTGGTGTCAATCAGCGTAATGATCGGCCGGCCGAACTTGTTCGCCTGGCGCATGAACCGCAGCGCCTTGCGAAATCCTTCCGGATGCGGGCTGCCGAAAAACCGCTGGATGTTGTCCTTCGTATCTTTGCCCCGCTGGTGACCGACGACGGTGACGGGTACGCCGTTCAGCTTGGCCAGACCGCCGACGATCGCCAGATCGTCCGCGAACATCCGATCGCCATGCAATTCGATAAAATCAGTAAAGATCAGCGGAATGTAATCCAGCGTCGTCGGCCGCACGTGGTGACGAGCCAGATGCATCTTCTGCGAAGGGCTCAGGTTGCCGTAGATTTCCTGCTCGAGCTCCTGGTAGCGGACCTCAAGGCGGCCGATCTCATCGGTAAAATCAATCTCTCGCTCCGAACCGAACTTCTTCAGTTCGTCGATCTTCTTGCGGAGCTCGGCGAGCGGCTTCTCGAAAGGGAGTTCACTGGACATTCGCCTGCTCCCCCTTCCCTGCGTGCATGTCGAGCAGCTTCGCCAAGAACGCCTTCATATCTTTGCGATGAACGACTTTGTCCAGTTGGCCATGCTGCAGATTGAATTCCGCCGTCTGGAAATTGTCCGGCAGCTTCTGGCGAATCGTCTGCTCGATGACGATGCGTCCGGCAAAACCGACGATCGCGCCGGGTTCGGCCAATATGTAGTCGCCCAAGCTGGCGAAGCTGGCGGATACGCCGCCAAGCGTCGGATCGGTGAATACGGAGATGAACAGGCCGCCCTGCTCCTGGAACCGGGCAAGCGCGCTGCTCGTCTTGGCCATCTGCATCAGGCTCAGGATGCCTTCCTGCATTCTCGCTCCGCCGGATGTCGAGAACATGACGAGCGGAAGCCGCTTCTCGGTAGCCGTCTCGATGGCGCACGTTACCTTCTCCCCGACGACCGAGCCCATGCTGCCGCTGAAGAAATCGAAGCTCATGATCCCGATGACGACGGGAAATCCGCCGATCTCCCCTTCTCCGGTGACGACGGAATCCTTCAAAGAAGAAGCCAGCTTCTGCTGCTCCAGCTTCTTGGAATAGCCCGTAAACCCGAGCGGATCCTCGGAGACCATATCCGCATCCATTTCCTGAAAGGTAGCTTCATCGATCGTCATCGCCAGACGCTCCATCGCGTTCAGGCGAAAATGATGACTGCAAGCCGGACACACCTTCAAATTTTTCTCCAGTTCCTTGCTGAACTGGATCGCGCCGCATTTCGGGCACTTATTCATGAGTCCTTCCGGGATTTCGCGCTTTGGGCGTTCCGCGTTCACGCGTTCGGAAGGGATGACCGCGTACTTCTTCTTTTGAAACAAATCCTTGAACACAGCGACACCTCACAAGACGCAAAAATGGCGGTCCGTTCCGGACAGGGAAGCGGTCCGCGGTGTTCAGGCTAGCGGGAATAAGGTCGAATGGCCATTGTCATCAGGATGATGAGGTCAGGATGCTGCCGAGCACTTCCTGAACTTCGCGAACTTCGCCGGAGGGAACCAATATTTCGTACTGCGGTTTCGTCAGATTGATGGGGCGTACCCGCACGAGAAAACCTTGTTCGGTCAGGCGCTTCTGAATCCGCTCGGCAATCTTCGCGGTCGGCGCAATATAGATGACCGTCCACATGAAGCGAACCCCCATTTGGTCTAGTCTAAGCTTACATAGTAAAAATAAATAAACTAACGCAATAACGGAATCATAGCACATCCGCCGCAGGACTAGCAACCAAACCGCTCGTCTTCGGCCGTGCCCAAGCGGGAATGCGGTCGTTATTTCAACCGAAACACTCCCTCGCCGAGCAGTTCGGATATTTGGCGGATCAATTCCGGCGTCGGCGCGATCCGCAGGTCGTCCGACAGCGCGACTGTGCGGCGTCCCCGATCATAGAACAGCACGGTTTGCAGCGGTCCCGGATGGCGGGACAACAACGATTTGAGCCGGTTCAGCAAGGCCGGCTGCTCATGCGATTCGCCGATGCGAATATAGGCGCGCTCGGTCGTTTGTTTTGCATGAGTGGGCGATTGGGCCGCACGATTCGCGCTTGCGGGCGAGGATGGGACATACGGGCGGGCGCGCGGGCCGTCCTGACCGCGACGCGGCTTGGCGGCCCGTACGCGCAAATCCGGCGCATCCAGGGGCAGGATCTCATCGGCGAGCAGCTTGTACTCTTCGTCTCCCTGCTGCACCTTCGCCTTCACGAGCACGAGCGCGCCTTTCTTCACGAAGGAGGACGCCGTCTTCCATACGCTCGGGAAAGCCACGAGCTCCGCGGTCATGATCCGGTCCTCGATTTCCAGGAACGCCATCGCCTGCCCCTTGCGCGTGACGAACGGCTTCATGGACACGATCATGCCGGCCGTCATCGCGAATTGTCCGTCTTGCGCCTCCGCCAGGTCCACCAGGCGGTCCAGTTGCAACTCCTCCGCGATGCCGTCGTATTCATCCAACGGATGGCCGGACAAGTACAAGCCCATCAAATCCCGTTCGTATTCCAGCGACTGCGCGGCGGAGAACGGCGATACTTCCGGCAGATCGACGATCCAGTTGGCGGACTCTCCCAAATCGAACAGCTCGATCTGCAGTTCTGCCCGCTCCTTCCGCCAGGAAGCCGCCGACGCCACCGCCTCATCCACCGCGGCGTATTGCTGCGCCCGATGGCCCGGCAACGAACCGAGCGCGCCCGCGAGCACGAGCGATTCGATCACGCGCTTGTTGCAGACGCGCGGATCGACGCGGCGGCACAGATCGCCGAGCGAGTCGAACTTGCGCTCCCGGCGCTCCTTCATGATCGCCTCGATCGCTTGCGTGCCCACATTCTTGATTGCGGCCAGGCCGAACCGGATCGCCTCCGTTCCACCCTCGCCTTCGCCGTCGCTGCCGCTGCCTCCGCTGCCGTCTGCTGCGACACCAACATCACCATCACCGCCGTCACCGCCGATTTTGCCGCTCTCGCCGTCGACGCGGATCGGCGTGAACAGCACGCCGCTCTCGTTCACGTCAGGGGGCAGCACGCGGATGCCCATATGCCGGCATTCATCGACGTATTCCGCCGTCTTCCGTTGATTGCCGATGACCGATGTCAGCATCGACGCCATGAACGGCACCGGATAATGGGCCTTCAGATAGGCGGTCTGGAACGCAAGCACGGCATACGCGGCGGCGTGCGCCCGGCAAAATCCGTAATCCGCGAACCGAACGATCAGATCGTACACGCGGTTCGCCGTCTCTTCGTCGTGCCCCTGCTTCAAGCTGCCCGCGACGAAAAACGTTCGCTGCTCGTCCAATATTTCGCGCTTCTTCTTCCCGACTGCGCGCCGCAGCAAATCCGCCTGGCCCAGCGTGAAGCCGGCCATCGTCGAAGCGATCTGCATGATCTGTTCCTGATATACGATAATGCCGTACGTATCCCGCAGGATCGGCTCCAGCGAAGGATGCGGATAGGCGGCCTGCGACACGCCGTGCTTCGCCTGGATGAATTGCGGAATGAACTCCATCGGTCCCGGCCGGTATAGCGCCAGCACGGAGATGATATCCTCGAACGTGGACGGCTTGAGCTCCTTGAGCACGCGGCGCATGCCCGTACCTTCGAGCTGAAAGACACCCTCGGTATCCCCTCTGCTCAGGAGCGCGTAAGTCGCTTCATCCGTATACGGAATTTCGCGCCAGTCCAGCTCCTGCCCGGTCTCTTCGCGAATCCAGCCGAGCGTCCGCTCGATGATCGACAGCGTGCGCAAACCGAGAAAATCCATTTTGAGCAGGCCGACTGCCTCGATATATTCCATCGAATATTGCGTCAGAGGTACGCCAGCCGTCCCTTCTTGCAGCGGCACGTAATCGGTCAGCGGCGTCGGCGCGATGACGACGCCGGCCGCATGCGTCGAGGCGTGCCTGGCCATGCCTTCGGCCCGCCGCGCCATGGCGACCATCTCTCCGACGCGGCCGCCGCCTTCCGCCAGCTCGCGGAACTCGGGGCTCATCTCCATCGCCCGCTCGATCGACATGCCCGGCATGCCCGGTATGAGCTTGGCCGCCTTGTCGACCTCCCCATAAGGCACGTTCATGACGCGGCCGACATCGCGCACCGCCGCGCGAGCGGCCAGCGTGCCGAACGTGATGATCTGCGCCACGCGATCGTCGCCGTACCGCTCCGTGACGTAACGGATCACTTCATCGCGCCGTTCGTCGCTGAAATCGGTGTCGATATCGGGCATCGTCACCCGCTCCGGGTTGAGAAACCGCTCGAACAGCAGGTTGTGCGCGATCGGGTCGACATCGGTAATCCGCAGCGCGTAAGCGACCAGACTGCCTGCTGCCGAACCCCGTCCCGGCCCGGTCACGATCCCGTGCTCGTGAGCGAACCGGATGAAATCCCATACGATCAGGAAATAATCGACGAACCCCATGCGCGCGATCACGCCCAGCTCGTAGCGCAGCCGCTCTTCCGCTGCCTCACGATGCCCGGCATCCTCCCACCTCGGCGTCCCTTCGTAGCGCGACGTCAAGCCTTCCCGGCATAACGCCGCAAGGTAATTCTCCGCGTCCGCATACCCTTCCGGCAGCGGCTCAAACGCGGGCAGCACGTGCCGATGCAGATCCAGCTCCAGAGAGCACTTCTCCGCGATCAATGCCGTATTGGCCAGCGCCTGGGGCACGTGGCGGAACAAAGCGGCCATCTCCTCGCCGCTTTTCAAGTACAGTTGCGAAGAAGCGATCTGCAGCCTATCCTCGTCCTCCATCGTCTTGCCGGTGCCGATGCAGATCAGCACGTCCTGGAGCGCATGGTCTTCCTCGCGCAAGTAGTGGGCGTCGTTCGTCGCCGCGAGCGGAATGCCCGTCTCCTCCGCCAGTCGCAGCAGGCCCGCCGTCACCTTCTTCTGCTCCAGCATGCCGTGATCCTGGATTTCCAGGTAATAATCTTCTCCGAACAGCTCCTGATATTGCAGGGCCAGCGCCTTGCCTTCCGCATAGCGATCCGCCGCCAGCAGCTTCGACAGCTCGCTCGCCAAGCAGCCGCTCAAGCAGACCAGCCCCTCCGCATGCCGGGCCAATACCTCGAAGTCGATGCGCGGCTTGTAATGGAACCCTTCCAAATGCCCGATCGTGGACAATCGCATCAGGTTGCGGTACCCCGTCTCGTTCTTGGCCAGCAGCGTCAAATGGTAAATCGGCTGATCCTTGCGGGACGCCCTCTCCTTGCGCGATGCCGCCACATATGCCTCCATGCCGATGATCGGCTTGATGCCCCGCTCCTTGCAAGCCTGGTAGAACGGGATCGCTCCGTACATGACGCCATGGTCCGTAAGCGCGAGCGCCTTCATGCCCTGCGCCGCCGCCTGCCCGGCCATCTCCCGGATGCGCGCCGCGCCGTCCAGCAAGCTGTATTCGCTATGAACATGCAAGTGAACGAAATCGCACATGTTGCTCTAACCCCTCACTTTTCCCGCTACCCTGAACCGCGTCTTTTCATTATAGCACATACGTTCGGTATTTGTCGGCCTGTTTGTCCCATACATATGTAGTAGCGAATTTGTTCATGGAGGGATCGATGTGAACGAGATTTACGTGAAAGCGACGATGTGCTTCTTCATCGCGTTCGGCGTCGTCGTCGGGGGCGCGCTCCTGGCCGGCGCGGGCTCGATCTTCGTCTGGGCGCCGCCGCGGGAAGAGATGATCCGAGTCGCGGCAAGCTTGAAAATATGGGCGCTCGTCGCAGCGCTCGGCGGCTCGATCGACCCGATCCGCGTCATCGAATCGAATATGATCGAAGGCAATTTACCGCTCGTATTCCGACAAATCGGCTACATTTTGCTCGCCTTCCTGGGCGCCCACATGGGGACGGAACTCATTCTGTGGATGTGTCGGAGCGGGAGGTGAACACCGATGCGCGTACCCTCCTTCGAGCGGTTCCAACGGTTGTCGGTTGCGGGGGCCTTCTTCGTCTGCGGCATGGTGGTTGGTGCGGCCGTTTGGAGCGGGTTGGCGCAAGAACAATACAGTCAGATTGTCCATCGG
>JAEWAQ010000066.1 GCA_023391635.1 Bacillota bacterium
ATGCGGCCCCTATTCTCGCAAAATCGACGCTAAAACGCGCAATAAGGTCCTCCACGGCCCTAAAACTCACATGATGGTGTCCTTTCTAGCTCGCTTGGTAGTCGATAGGAGGAATAGGGGCCGATGCGGCCCTTATTCTCGCAAAATCGGTGCTAAAACGCGCAATAAGGTCCTCCACGGCCCTAAAACCCACATGAAGGGGTCCTTTCTAGCTCGCTTGGTGGTCGATAGGAGGAATAGGGGCCGATGCGGCCCCTATTCTCGCAAAATCGACGCTAAAACGCGCAATAAGGTCCTCCACGGCCCTAAAGCCCGCAGAATGAGGTCCTTTCTAGCTCGCTTGTAGGTCGATAGAGGAGGTAGGTAGGTGCCATCGCGGCCCCTATTCTCGCAAAATCGACGCAAAATCGCGAAATAAGGTCCTCCATGGCCCTAAACTATTCATTTCCAACTACCGCCCTCAACTACCGCTCTCAACAACCGTCCCCAACAACCGTCCCCAACCGTCCGCATCGTAGGTTATCTATACCAGGCCTGTCACCATAGAGCAATTTTTACTTGTCAACCGTCATATTATGCTTCCATTACTCCAGAAAATCACCAATGCGGGGCCCCAGACGATAGGTGCGAACTCGTTCACTGCCTGAAGCCGGTACTAGAACAGCGTGAGTGGCAAGCGATTTCAGCAATCTGCTTGCTTGTTTCCTGCCAATGTACAACCAATTACCCACGTCTGTCGCCGAAATAGGCTGATTCAGGCGAGCGGCTATTCGTACGATCTCACGTTCCTTCAATGACAATTGCAGCGTCGGGTGCGCGCTCCCGCCGTATAGCCGTCCCATTACTTGCAGGATGAATTGCTGGCATTTTCTCGGTTGCTCCTTCAATTGGTCCACAGAGAATCGGAACACTTTCCAGCCGTCGTGCACGATCTGATTTTGCCGTTCCAGCCCATCGTCATATTGTTTGCGGCTGATCTTGCTCCAATGCGTGCCATAGGCATCCGTCTCCTAATTGATCTTATACGGGTAACGTACGAACGCATGATCCAGAAATCTGGACCCGTCCCGGTAGTCGAACACTTCATACTCCGGGTGCAAATCATCGAAATTGCCGATCGCCGGGTACCACGCTTGGGACAGAAACAATTTCTCGCCATACATATGGCCTTCCTTCAAGCGTCGCAGCCGCTCGCCCGAACGGCTTGCCAAATGCCCCTCCATCCACTTTGTATAGGCTTCATCAAATCCCATTTCAACATCCCTCCAAATTGTACATGAAAAAACGAAAAAACCGTCCCTCTCCGCAGCAGCGGAAAAGAACGGTGTGCTTCACGCGTCCAATAGAAGAATCTCATTATAATTAAAGACGTATTGAAAATCATCTGAGACAAGAAATCAATACATTTCAAGTTTACTCTAACTTTGAAACATCTTCCTGTCAACGGGAGCGGTATGTATGGTGGGCGCAGTGGGCACAGTTGGTTGAACGGATGGTGGGTGCGGCAGGCACAGTTGGTTGGATGTATGGTGGGCGCAATGGACACAGGTGGTTGGAAAGGATGAGAAGTCAAAGTTTCCACACATGTTTCCACACCACGATACCTGCACAAGCCTCGACACATGACCCTGCAAAACCTCCGCGTATGCCTGTACAAACCTCATCGCGTGCCCGCACAAGCCTCTGCATCTCCCCCTATAGGCGCTCAACATGTCCAAGCGAATAAGAAGAATGTCACCCGCACACCGCGAATTCGCATTCAACATGGTATTATAGTGGAGAGGTGACTCGACATGCATGAACATGATCATGACGATCCGCTGCAACAAATCATTGGTATGGTCGACCCGTCTAAATTGGAATCCGGCTCAACCGATTATGATGACGATCTCGTTGACGCTACCGGGCAATACGAGCATAAAGGAGATTCTCCACGTTGAAACAACCCGAAATCGGCAAAATGGCGCCTAACATCACATTGCCCGCATCGAGCGGCGAAACCGTGACATTGCGCGAGCTCCGCGGCAAGAAGGTCGTGCTGTTCTTCTACCCGAAAGACCAGACGCCGACCTGCACGCAGGAGGCTTGCGACTTCCGCGACGCCCATGCGGCGTTCGAGGCGGCGGATACGATCCTCATCGGCGTCAGCCCGGACCCGATCCAGTCGCATCATAAATTCATCGCGAAGCACGATCTGCCCTTCCTGCTGTTGTCCGACACCGAGCGGAAAGCTACCGTCAAGTATGGCGTCTGGCAGGAAAAACAGCTGTACGGGCGTAAATATATGGGTATCGTTCGTTCAACTTTCCTCATCGACCGCAAGGGCAAGCTCGTCCGCGAATGGAGGAACGTGCGGTTGAAGGGTCATATCGAGACGGTGCTTCAAGCTGCTGGCGTATTGAAATAGGATTTCAGCGATGCCTCCTCAAGCGACATATGGCTTTGAGAAATCCTCATAACGGAGTTATCATTTCGTCAATCCCGTGCCGATGAGAGTCGCTCTGACCTTCACGTTCACATCCGCTTTCGACAACGCCTCGCCCCACCGATCCTCTACCTCTTTCCACCGTCGATATTCATGCGCCCGCGCATAGAGCCCGAATCCGACTGGGTCGATCTTCTTCGCTTGAATTTTGCGAATGAAGCGATCGAATCGCTCCTCCATCTCTTGCGCTATATACTGCTCCAACTTGCCCGTTTGTCCGGGCAAGTCGAGGGGAAACATGAGCTCTGTCAGCACCGCCCTCATTTTGATGCGGACATCGAACTTGAACCTGCCATCCAAGTAGTCCGTTTTCGTTTTGACTTGTACTTTTTCGATGGAGAAGCTGTAGGTATCGCTTGGAATCGCCTCGTCTTTCGGCTGATCGGGCGCGCGGAAGGTAAACGAGAATTCGCCGCCCGTCTCATGCTGCAAGATGCGAAGAAGCTTGTTCTCGTCGGCGCCGATGGACAAACGGAATTTTCCTTGCTCGTCCAACAGGACGGATCCGGTAACATTGAGCCGCTTCCCTTTGCGCAGCTCCGTCAGGCTTGCGGTCATCCCTTTTTCGTAATTAGCGCGCCTTAAGTCCTGCAGCATAGTCTTCACGGTAATATTGCGGTGATAGGCCGTATCGATCAGATTCGTCAGGTAGAGAGGAAGGCGCGGCTTGTCTTCCGGCTTGTAGCTGATGACATCAATCACGGGGCCGTCGACCATCGCGATCCTTCCTCTCACCGTATTTCTGGGATCCCGCAGAATCGGCTCCAGCAGCCTGAACCAGCCCGGGTGCTGCAGCACGCGTTTTCCGATCAAAAACTCCTGGACTTTTCCGCCGACGCCCAGCCCCATGAAGGTCTTGTCGATTTCGTCCCTCCCTTTGCGCAGCGTGATGGTCCGGACCGTCGCTTCTTCTTCTTTGATCTTGGCTTCTTTGTCGAATATGGGCCCGGATGCCGAAACGACCAGGTTGTTGTCTTGATCCAAATCGATGCCGATGATCAGCCACAAGGACATTTTTTCAATTTCGCTTTTGTCCGCTCCTCCCTTCGATAACAAGACGAGCAGAATCAGCACGACGATCAACGCCTTTCTCATCCCGCCCTCCGTTTCCGGACCTTTTCCACGCCCCAGACATAGACATACAGCACAATGGGAATGACCCCAATCACGATTTTAAATATAAGGTTGTACCATTCCAACCACTGCTCGGACTGATCCCATGTCGGTTGGATGAAATAGGCGCCTGCGACGACCGCGGCGAAATAGAGGAAGGCATGGTTCCGATGATCCGCTTTGTTCAGCAGGCGGCTGGAGGAGAACACGGCACAATAGACAAACGGCATCCATGATACAGATACGACGAACAAGTACAGCGCGAGCGAAACCATGTCAAGCCGCTCCAGGAAACGGAACTCGATGTTTTTGAGCAGGAAGAGCAACGGCTGGTTTATCGAAGTGATGCCGTCCGGCGAAAAAAATACGAAGCACGAGATCGTGGTGAATAAGTAGACGAACAGGGTCAGCGTGTTTGCGATGAACATGCCGCGCAGGGCATACTGCTTTTTTTGCAAGAAAGGATAAATAATAAAAACGATTTCAATCCCGGAAAAGGAACTGAGCGTATTCATTGTACCGTTCATGATCGGCTGCAGGCTATCTTTGAATACCGGCAGCAGATGGATCCAATGGCCATGCCGCAACGGAACGAGCAAAAACAGCAGCATCCAGATGGTCATGTAAAACACGAATTCGGCATATCGGCCTTGAACGCGCAGACCTTGGCGAACGACCATATAGCCGGGTATGGCGAGCAGCAATACGATCACGTATTCCGGTGTCCTGGACAGGAACCACGATTTGATGTAAAGCATCGAGTTGATGATGATAAACCAGCCGGAAAAGGCGAAATAGACAATCGCCATCAGCAGCAACAGCTTGCCGAGCCATTTGCCGAACAGGCGTTCAGCCAAGCCCGGCAGCGTCAGTTCCGGATATTTCCTTAACGTCAGCAGAAAGAGCCAGCCCGCCAATACGCTGAAGGCCCAGTTGAGTATAATGCTTATCCAGCCGTCCGTTCCGGCATCTTGGGCCACAAGCCTCGGAAGCGAAAACACCACTGTGGCCACCTGTGCGCCGTGGATCAGAAAAATATACTGCATCAAGGTAATGGAGTTGCTCTTGGTTGCGTTCATGACGGTTCCTTCTGTGGACGCTGCCGCCCCATCCGTTGTTCTTGAATCGCTTGCGTGCTCTTTGGACGTTTCGTCATGGACCATAACGGAAACCGGACGAACGTGTCTTTCATATCCGCCCAGCGGAATGGAGCGAGCGGGCTGCCGTACGGTGTGCCCAGCGACTCCAGCCCAATCAGATGGATGACCAACACCATGAAGCCGATCATGATGCCGATGATCCCGAATAGCGACGCAAGCAGCATCATTGGAAAACGCAGCAGCCGGACCGCCGTTCCCATATCGTAGCTGGGCAGGATGAAGGAGGCGATGGCGGTCGAGGCGACGACGATGACCATGATGTTGCTGACGATGCCCGCCTGAACGGCCGCCTGGCCGACGACGATTCCTCCCACGATGCCGATCGTCTGTCCGACCGGCGCGGGAAGCCGGATGCCGGCCTCGCGCATCATTTCCAGCATAATTTCCATCAGCATCGCTTCCATCAGCGGCGGAAACGGCACCCGTTCCCGCGATTCGGCGATCGACAAGAACAATTCCAGCGGGATGACTTCATAGTTGAAGGAGATAAAAGCGATATACACAGCGGGCAAAAACAAAGCAATCATGAACGCCACGAATCGCAGCAGGCGTATAAAGGAGGCGATGAGCCAGCGCGTGCTGTAGTCGTCTACACTTTGGAAGAAGGAGGTGAACGTGGCCGGAGCGACGATCACGCTGGGGGAGCGGTCCACGATGACGACGAGGCGCCCTTGCAGCAATTGAGAGATCGCGGAGTCCGGGCGTTCCGTCATGATGAATTGGGGGAACGGCGAATGCGGATTGTCTTCGATAAATTCCCCCAGTTCCCCGGTATTGATAATCGCATCTACGTCGATGTTAACGATTCTGCTCTCCAATTCGCGGAGCACATCCGGGTCGGCGACGTCATGCAAATACATGATCCATACTTTCGATTTGCCGCGCCGGCCCACGGTATGCTCCGCGATTCGAAGCTCCCTGTGCGGAAGATATCGGCGCAGAAGCGCGATATTTTGCAGCCCGGTTTCCACGAATCCCTGGTGCGCGCCCTTAAGCGAGGTTTCCAGTTGGGGGTCTTCGATGGCGCGCTGGGGCCACCCTCTTGTTGCAAAAACGGATGCCTCCCGACACCCATCCAGAAGCAGCACGCTGTCTCCTTGCAGGATGGCATCTTCCAAGTCGCTCCATCGCGATACCGCATGCATGTTGCCGATCGAGGCCGACGGCAAGCCGCTCTTTCCCTTCACGGATTCGTACATCAGAGGATGCAACACGTTGTTGTTCAGCGCATTTTTATCCGCCAGACCGTCCAGATAGAGCAAAGCCGCCGGCGTTCCTTGCGGACTTGTCGCAAACCGGCGGATCACCAAATCGGGCGATGCCGGGAACAATCGTTTCGCGATTTCGATATTCCGGGACAGATCGGTCGAGAGTGCACCTTGTTCCTGGGGAGGGCAGCGTGTCTGCTCCGCTTTTTCCGTTCGCTCCTTGGCGTAGCGATATATTCTCTTCAGAAATCTTGAAAGGAAGAACATGCGCGAAGAGCCTCCAGTGCAAGGTGAATCATCTCCTTATTATGGATGGAAAGGTTTTTTCTATTCGTCATGCGAATGAAGGGCGTATTGAAATAAGCGGGAAACTAACGCTATAATAGCAACAATTGATGGAGAGGGGCTCGGCTTAACCAAGTGAACAATACTAACGGCAACCCGCATGAAATGATCGTCGTGCTGGACTTCGGGGGCCAGTACAACCAATTGATAGCGCGCCGGATTCGCGACCTGGGCGTGTACAGCGAATTGCTTCCTTACAATACGACGGCGGACAAGCTGCGTGCGATGAATCCCAAGGGCATCGTCTTCTCCGGCGGCCCGGCGAGCGTATACGCGGATGGCGCGCCATCCGTCGACCCGGGCGTCTACGACCTGGGCGTGCCGATTCTCGGCATCTGCTACGGCATGCAGCTTATCACGCACCAGCAGGGCGGCAAGGTCGAACCTGCGCACAAGCGGGAATACGGCAAGTCGGACGTCGATTTCGCGGCGAATTGCGATCTTACACACGGTCTCGACGCGCGCCAAACGGTCTGGATGAGCCACGGCGACCACGTGACGGAATTGCCGGCCGGCTTCCGCGTCGACGCGAGCACCGTCCATGCGCCGGTCGCTGCGATGAGCGATCCCGCGCGCAAGCTGTACGCGGTGCAGTTCCACCCGGAAGTGCGCCATTCCGTGCACGGCAACGAGATGATCCGCAACTTCCTGTTCCGCATCTGCGATTGCCGCGGCGACTGGACGATGGAATCGTTCATCGACGACACGATTCGCGACATCCGGTCAGAGGTCGGCGGCGAGAAGGTGCTGTGCGCTCTATCTGGCGGCGTAGATTCCTCCGTTGTCGCCGCGCTGCTGCACCGGGCGATCGGCGATCAACTGACGTGCATGTTCATCGACCACGGGCTGCTGCGCAAGGGCGAAGCGGACAGCGTCATGGAGACGTTCGTCGGCAAGTTCGATATGAAGGTCGTCAAGATCGACGCGAGCGAGCGGTTCCTTGGCAAGCTGAAGGGCGTGGACGACCCTGAGCGGAAGCGCAAAATCATCGGCGGCGAGTTCATTCGCGTGTTCGAAGAGGAATCTGCCAAGTTCGCGGACTTCGCCTTCCTGGCGCAAGGGACGCTGTACACGGACATCGTGGAGAGCGGGACGGCGACCGCGCAGACGATCAAGTCTCACCATAACGTAGGCGGCCTGCCCGAAGACATGAAATTCAAGCTGGTCGAACCGCTCAAGGCGCTGTTCAAGGACGAAGTCCGCAAAGTCGGAGAGGAATGCGGGCTGCCGGCCGAGATCGTCTGGCGCCAGCCGTTCCCGGGTCCGGGCCTCGCGATCCGCGTGCTCGGCGAAGTGACGGAGGAGAAGCTGGAGATTGTCCGCGAATCCGACGCCATCCTGCGCGACGAGATCGCCAAAGCCGGCCTGGATCGGGAAATCTGGCAATACTTCACGGCGCTGCCGAACATGAAAAGCGTCGGCGTCATGGGCGATGGCCGCACATATTCCTACACGGTCGGCATCCGCGCCGTCACTTCGATCGACGGCATGACCGCGGATTGGGCGCGCATTCCATGGGACGTGCTGGAGAAAATTTCGGTGCGCATCGTCAACGAGGTGGACAACGTTAACCGTATCGTGTACGACGTAACGTCCAAGCCGCCAGCCACGATCGAGTGGGAATAGCCGCATTTTCGGACGAATGACCTAAAGAAACAGACTATTAGGCACCTGCGGGTGTCTTTTGTTTTCGGTTATCGTGTAGAAAATAGCTGCGGCGGTTGGTACGCGGGTGGGGGAGGAAGTTGGAATGGTGAATAAAAAACGGGGCAGCGTCAGGCGATGGTGGATCGTCGGCGTCGGCGTGCTGGCATTGGCGCTGTCCGTCTTGTACGTATATGGCAGACAAGCGTACAGCGAGGGACGCAGTGTACTGGCCTTCATCGACGCGCTGGAGACGGAAGACGCATCGCGGCTGTCGGAGTCGCTTGTTATGGACAGGGGAGGGCGAGCCGTCGACGAGGCGGATGCCCGGAAACTGCTCGAATACTTCGCGGAGAACAACTTGACGGATCAAGCGATCGCAGACGTGCAGCGCGGCTACGAAGGTTACGTGCCGGACACCCGATTGCTTGCCGTCGTGAAGGCGGGCAAACACTTCGGATTGTACGACCGGTACCGGATTGCCGTAACGACTTCCATGGTCGAAGCGACTACGAATTTCAAGGAAGCGGTCATCGCGCTGGATGGCGAAGCGGTCGCGACGGCGGATTCCGACGATTACCTCATCGAGCTGGGGCCGTTCCTGCCCGGCAGCTACAAGCTGGAAGCCAGCTTCGACGGCGGATTCGCACACTTGCGCGCAGAGCAATCGATCGAAGTCAGCGGCAATGGGGGAACGATCGCGGCAGACCTCGCGCTGAACGGGGGGATCGTGCAAGTCGAAGCCAATTACGAGAATGCGGCGATCTACGTCGATGGCCAAGATACCGGCAAGGCGACTGGCGGGGACGTACGGATCGGTCCAGTGGCTTTGGACGGATCAAGCCGTATGCATGCGGAATTGGCGTTTCCTTGGGGGTTGGCGAAGAGCGCTCCGGTGCCGATCGAGGGCGACAATGTGAATCTGCGGATCGATCCGAATACGGACGAATTGAAGGAGGCGGTCATGTCTGCCGTCGCGTCGTTCATCCAATCCTGGTCGGATGCATACAACAAGCATGATGCGGGCGTCGTCAAGCACTTGTCGGAGGAACGCGCGGCGGAGCTGGCGGCCAGCATGGAAGAATACATGGCACAGGAGATGAACAGCGAGACGCAGGAGAAGGAGCTCGTGTTCGATACTGACAGCATCTACGTTCAGCAAGGCGAAGGAGGGGCCTTCCGGACAGCGGTATCCCTCAAGCGAACATACGTATCGCGATATTACGCCGTCGGCGAAGCGCCGCCCCCGTTCGATTCGTTCACGGATACGATGACGTACCGCCTGACGCTTAGTGACAGTGGCTGGATCGTGACGGACTGGTACGAGGAACCCAATTTTGCTCCAGTTCGTAAGAAGGAATGGAAATACTGATCGGAATCATGTGAGAATCTTTTTATGAATCTAATAATGAATCATATTTTTGAAAAACATGAATGAGTAGTTGAATCCGCGGAGGAATTGTGCTAGTCTGATCTTGAGATTATGACGCGGAAGGGATGACGGGAATGGAGAAGAAACAATTGACCGTTCGGCTGCCGGTAACCGTTGTCGATTACTTTTTCAACAAGGCGGAAGCGGAGAATAAGACATTGAACGAATTGGTCACGGAAGTGGCCGAACAATATATGATCGCCAATCAGAGCGAGCAGTTGATTCGCGAGATCGCGGTTGTGCGCGAACGGGCGAAGAACGCGTATGGAGCCGGGCCCGATTCGACGGACGAAATCAGACGGCTGCGGGAAGGCGAGCGATGAACAGGGTTTGCTTGGATGCCAGCGTATGGGTGAAGCTGCTGACGGAGGAACCCGGCACGGACGCCGCCCAGGAACTGGTGCTGAGATTGCTGCGGGAGCAGAAGGAGATTATCGCCCCGCCGATCATGAAGGTCGAAGTCGGAAGCGTGCTGCGCAAGAAGTGGAGCCGCAAAATGTTGGATTCGGAAACACTGCAGGAGCTGTGGCGGAAATTCGCGGCATTGCCGATCAAATATGTGAACGATAAGCGAATGGACGAGCTGGCGTGGGAGATCGCCGATGCCAATCGTCTGGTTCATCTGTACGATGCCGTCTACTTGGCGATTAGCGATGGTCTCGATTTCTGGACGGCAGACGAGCGATTGGTAAATGCCGCCAAGCAATCCGGCGCCCGCATCCGGCTGATCGGGACGGGCTGATGCAGTCGATTCGCGGCGATTCACATGGCAGGAACGCCTTCCGATTACGGAGGGTGTTTCTTTGTATATTTGACATGGGAAATAGTGCCATATTCGATTGACGAAAACCGGCGAGCCCCGTAATATAAGGGAGGAATAGGCTTGTCAATGGAAAGGGGAATATTGTCAGATGAAGAAATTTTCAGTACTAATGGTTTTAGTTTTAATCGTTCTCATGATTGCTGCTTGCGGCAAGAAGCCAGAGAATGGAGCAGCCAGTCAACCATCGGCTTCATCCAGCCCAAGCGCTAGCGAAAGCGCAAGTCCCAGCCCGAGCGATAGCACGCCTGCCGAGAAGACCTATAAGATCGCGATCTCGCAGATCGTGGAGCACCCGTCGCTCGACGCGACGCGGGACGGCTTCCTGGCCGCACTCAAGGATGCGGGATTGGAAGAAGGCAAGAACCTGAAAGTGGACTTCAATACGGCGCAAGGCGACCCGTCGAATAACCTGGCGATCGCCCAGAAGATCAATACCGATAAAGTTGATCTTGCGCTCGGCATCGCGACGCCTTCCACGCAAGCGCTCGTTCAGAACGTGACGGACACGCCGATCGTTTTCGCGGCCGTAACGGACCCGATCGCGGCTCAGATCGTCACCGATTTGCAGAATCCGGGCGGCAACGTCACGGGCGCAATTGACACGAACCCGGAAGCGATCAAGCAGCTTGTCCCGTTCATAGCCGACAATTTCCCGAATGTGAAGACGGTTGGCATGATTATCAATGAAGGGGAGACGAATGCCGTCGTCATGGCGGACATGGCGGAAGAAGAGTTGACGAAGAAAGGCATCAAGCTCTTAAAAGCTCCCGTAGCGAACTCTTCCGAAGTCAAGCAAGCTGCCGAATCGCTCGTCGGACGCGCCGACGCTTTCTTCATCGCGCTGGATAACATGGTCGTCAGCGGCGCCGACGCGATCATCCAAGTCGCGCAGGACAAGAAGATTCCGTTCTTCTCCAGCGACCGCGACACGGTCGAGAAAGGCGCATTCGCCACGGTCGGTTTCAAATACTATGATCATGGCTACCAAGCAGGCAAGATGGCGGCAGACATTCTGCTGAACGGCAAGAAACCGGGCGAGATGCCGGTATTGATGCAGGAGAAGCTGGACCTGATTCTGAATCTGAAGGCCGCACCGAGCTACGGGATTGATGTGACCGACGCGATGAAGAGCGCGGTACAGGATCAGCAGGAAAACTTGATTCAGTGATCCAGCGATCGGAGGCTTTCCATGCTTGATTCCATGCTCAATTCCATCCCCGGAGCCATCCAGATGGGATTGTTATACGCCTGCATGTCGCTTGGCGTCTATATCACCTACCGTATACTCGACTTTCCCGACTTGACCGTGGATGGCAGCTTTACGACCGGTGCCGCCATTGCGGCAGTCATGATCACGCATGATTATTCTCCGTGGCTCGCTACAGCATGCGCTTTTGCGGGCGGCTGCGCGGCGGGAATTATTACGGGTCTGCTGCATACCAAGGGCAAGATCAATGCGCTGCTGTCCGGGATTATCATGATGATCGCGCTGTATTCGGTCAATCTTCGCATCTCGAAAGTGCCGAATATTTCGCTGATCAGGGAGCATCACCTGTTCACCTCGGTCTCGCCGTGGCTGCTGATGCCGTTTGTCGTCATCGTCGTGAAAGTGCTGCTTGACGCGTTCTTCCATACCGACCTGGGTCTGAGTTTGCGAGCGACAGGGGACAATGACCGCATGATCCGCAGCTTCGGCGCCCATACCGACAATACGAAGATTATCGGGGTCGGGCTGTCCAATGGGCTTGTGGCGCTGTCCGGCGCATTCGTCGCGCAGCAGCAAGGCTACTCCGACCAGTCGATGGGGATCGGCATGATTGTGATCGGACTAGCCGCCGTCATTATCGGGGAAGCGATCTTCGGCAGGCGTTCCGTCTTCTGGGCGACGACTTCGGCGATTGTCGGCATGATCATTTACCGGATCGTCATCGCCATTGCGCTGCGGGTGCCTGGCTTCCAATCGCAGGATCTGAAAGTCATAACGGCGGTCATCGTCATCTTCGCGCTGATCATCCCGACAGCGCAGCGAGCTTACCGGCAGAAGCGGGCGGCTCGCAGGCGTTCGGCTGAGCTCGCGGCCGTCTTAACCGGCGACGGACAGGGAGGTGCCCGATAATGCTGCAATTGTCGCGCGTTTCGAAACTGTTCTTCCCGGGTTCTCCTGACGAGAAGGTTGCGCTCGCCGGCATCGAGCTGTCGATGGCGCCAGGCGATTTCGTCACAGTCATCGGCAGCAACGGAGCGGGCAAATCGACGCTGATGAATATTATTTCGGGTGTGATCGCGCCGGATTCCGGCGAAGTGCGGATTGAAGGCAAGGCGGTGCAGCAGCTCCCCGAGTACAAGCGGAGCCGCTGGATCGGCCGGGTGTTTCAGGATCCGATGGCCGGCACGGCGCCGACGATGACGATCGAGGAGAATTTGGCCATGGCGTACGCCCGGGGTAAGCGGCGCGGACTCGTGTTCGGCGTGACGCGGGCGAAGCGGGTGTTGTTCCGCGAACAGCTGCACCGGTTGAACCTGGGCCTTGAGAATCGACTGAAGGCCAAAGTGGGCCAGCTGTCCGGCGGTGAGCGTCAAGCGCTCAGTCTGCTGATGGCGACGTTCACGAAGCCGCAAATTTTGCTGCTGGACGAACATACGGCGGCGCTCGATCCTTCGCGTGCCGAATTGGTGACGCAACTGACCGAGAGCATCGTGCGCGAGATGAACCTGACGACGCTCATGGTGACGCACAACATGGAGCAGGCGCTGCGTCTGGGCAATCGGCTGATCATGATGGACAAAGGCCGCATCATTCTGGACGTGGACGAGAACCGCAAGCGGGAGCTGACGGTCGAACGGCTGCTGCAGGAGTTCGAACGCATCAGCGGCCGCAAGATGGCGGACGATCGGGTCGTGTTGGGATAATCGGATATTCCGTGAGTAGGAAATGGGATTGCATATGGGCAGCCGAATCGTCGGAGAGGCGGTTCGGCTGTTGTTTTAGGGAGATGCAAATCGCTACATTCGTAAAATCCGAACAATAAAATCGAGAAAACGGTTGCAAGTTCGTAAAAGTGGTTGACAGCCCCCAATACCTGGTCCTAGAATGAGAGTGTAAAACACAACTACATAAGCCTTTCGTATAATCCCGGGAATCGGCCCGGGAGTCTCTACGGGGTCACCGCAAATGATCCATCTACGAAAGTGGGAGAAGATGCTTCGGGAGAATCGCGCGATCTTTCGAAAGTATCCTTTTCCACAGTAGTGCGGAACCTAGAGGGTATATATGCTTCTAGGTTTTTGTGTTTGTTTCTCCACCTGGTTATTCGCTGAACGTGTACCGATCATCAATCCATTCAGAAGGAGTCGAAACCATGGAACGTTTCTTTAAGTTGAAGGAACTGGGAACGAACGTACGCACGGAAATCATGGCGGGCCTCACGACATTCATGACGATGGCCTATATCTTGGCTGTCAACCCGAGCATTCTCGGGTCAGCCGGACTGGACGTCTACGGCGTATTCCTCGCAACCGCGCTTGCAGCCGGCATTTTCACGATCGCCATGGGGTTGTTCGTCAACTTCCCCGTTGCGCTCGCACCCGGCATGGGATTGAACGCATTCTTCGCGACAACGGTTCTGACATCCAAGGCGACCGGCTCCCCGATTACGCCGGAGATGGGTCTTGCCGCAGTCTTTATTTCAGGGATTATCTTCTTCATTCTGACGATTACGCAAATCCGTCAATTGCTCGTCGTGGCGATTCCGGACGGCTTGAAGCATGCGATCACGGTCGGCATCGGCTTGTTCATCGCGATTATCGGGCTTAAGAACAGCGGTTTGATGGCGATTGCCCTCGACGCGCAAGTGACCGATGTAGCCAAAGGCCAATTCACGGACCTGCTGAGCTTCGAAACGGTCATCCATATGGGCAGCCTGGAAAATACGACCGTATGGCTAACGCTTGCCGGCCTTGCCATCATCAGCGTTCTGATGGTACTCAAGGTACGCGGCGCGATTTTGTTCGGCATTCTGATTACGACCTTGCTCGGCATGATTCCGGGCATCGACGCCGTGAACTTCGATTCGCTGAAAAATCAAGATTGGGTGCCGGACTTTACGCAGCTGAACTTCTGGAGCTTCGACTTTGCGGACTTGTTAACGACAGGGCTTCTGACTGCTATCGCCACCTTCACGTTCGTTGAACTGTTCGATACGTTCGGTACCCTAGTCGGCACCGCCAACCGGGCTGGTTTCTTCAAGGACAAGGAGAAAGGCAACAAGCTCGTCGGCAAAGCGATGTTCGTCGATTCCATTGCGGTCAGCGGCGGCGCGATGCTGGGCACCAGCACGGTGACGGCTTACGTGGAAAGCTCGGCCGGCATCGCCGAGGGCGGACGAAGCGGGCTCACCGCGGTCAGCACGGGCGTATTCTTCCTGCTTTCCTTGTTCCTGGCGCCTGTCGCGCTGCTCGTACCTTCCGCAGCAACGAGCGCCGCGTTGATCATCGTCGGCGTACTGATGATCCAATCGATCAAGGAAATCGACTTCTCGGATTACATCATCGGCATCCCGGCGTTCTTGACCATCGCGCTCATGCCGTTTACCTACAATATCGCCAACGGTATTTCCTTCGGCATCGTGTTCTACGTTGTGTTGGCTTTCGTCGCGAACTTGGTCGGCGACAAGAAGCACAAGATTCACTGGCTCATGTGGGTGCTGTTCATATTGGTTATCGCCAGATACGCTTTCGTCGGTTCGCAGGGCTAACCGTAATGGCTTGAACGATTGAAGGCATGAATGATTATTTGGTTGGATTGGCTTACGGTTTCACAACCTCGTTTCACTTTCGGATCGACGAAGGTGGGGCGGGGTTTTTTATGTCTTTTGACTGGATCCTGGACCTGCAAGTTGCAGGATCATTTTTTTGTGCTTGACGAGAAGCGCTTTCATTGCTATATTAAAATTAATTCCGAGGTCAAAAAATTTTAGGGGGTGAAAATATTTCAGACCAAATTGATAAAGACTCCATCCGCAAAGACGAGTTGCGACTGATGATCCAAGTGTCCCGGTTGTATTACCTGGAGGGTTGGCTGCAGAAGAAAATTTGCAACGAGTTGGGGCTGAGCCCTGCCAAAGTCAGCAATTTAATTGCAAAAGCCCTGGACC
>JAEWAQ010000056.1 GCA_023391635.1 Bacillota bacterium
ACTTCATTGGGTAACTCGCCGGAGAAAGTGGCGCTAAGCGAAAAATACCCAATCTCATTGGGTAACTCGCCGGAGAAAGTGGCGCTAAGCGGAAGTTACCCGACTTCATTGGGTAACTCGCCGGAGAAAGTGACGCCAAGCGGAAAATACCCAATTTCATCGGGTAACTCGCCGGAGAAAGTGGCGCCAAGCGGAAGTTACCCAATTTCATTGGGTAACTCGCCGGAGAAAGTGGCGTCAAACGCAAGTTACCCAATTTCATTGGGTAACTCGCCCGAGGATGTTTTGCTGGGTTGTCGGTTTACGTTCGTCCTTGCGCGATCTGCTCGGCGAGTTCGTTCAGCTCCGTCCAGCGCTCCAGCAGGCCGTCCAGCTTCGTCTCGGCTTCGGCTTGCTGCGCCATGAGCTCCTGCAACAGGACGGCATCGCTGCTGGCCGATTCCATCTCGCCGGCAATCCGCTTCAACTCCGCTTCGGCCTCCGCGATCCAGCCATCGATCTGTTCGAAATCCCGCTGTTCCTTGTACGACATGCGAAGCTGGCGCTCGCGGGATCCTCCGCCGGTCGATTTGCCGGTCGCATCTGCACCTTTGCTGCCTTCGGTTCGTGCCTCCGCTTTCGCCTGAGTATCCTTGAACATCCGATAATCCGAATCGCCCCCGACATGCTGTACGATCCGGCCTTCTCCTTCGAAGGAGAAGATTCGGTCCACGACCCGATCCAGGAAATAACGGTCGTGCGACACGACGAAGACGACGCCGGGATAGGAGTCTAGGTAGTCCTCGAGCACGTTCAACGTGACGATATCCAGATCGTTGGTCGGTTCGTCTAGCAGCAGCACGTTCGGCGCTTCGACCAAGATGCGCAGCAACTGCAGGCGCCGCTTCTCCCCGCCCGACAGGCGGGCAATCTGCGTCCATTGCGCCTCCGGAGAGAACAGGAAGCGCTCCAGCATCTGTCCTGCCGACAGCATGCTGCCGTCCGCCAGGCGAACTTGCTCCGCGCCTTCGCGGATATATTCGATAACGCGGAGCGATTCGTCGATCTCCGCATGCTCTTGCGTGAACCAGCCGAGCTTGACAGTCGGCCCAAGCTCCACGCGGCCGGCATCTGGGGCGAGTTCGCTCGCGATCAGCTTCAGCAGTGTCGACTTGCCGCTGCCGTTCGGCCCGATGATGCCGATGCGGTCTTCCGGCACGGCGATATAGCTGAAATCGCGAATCAGCTTGCGGCCGCCGAGCGACATCTCCACGTCTTCGAGCTCCAATATCTTCTTGCCCAGGCGCGAAGCGGCGACGCTTATCTCCAGCTTGTCCGCGGCCTGTCGTCCGGCTTGGTCTCGCAGCGCCTCATATCGGTCGATGCGGGCTTTCTGCTTCGTGGACCGCGCCTGTGCCCCGCGCCGGATCCAGGCCAACTCGCCCCGCAATAAGTTTTGCCGCTTCGCCTCCGAGGCCGCCTCCCGTTCTTCGCGCTCCAGCTTGAGCTCCAGGAACCGGCTGTAATTCGCTTCGTAGAAATAAGCCTGCCCGCGGTCCAATTCGAGCATGCGGTTGCACACCCGATCCAGGAAGTAGCGGTCATGCGTAATCATGATCAAGGCGCCGGATCTTCTGCGCAAATAGTTCTCCAGCCAGGTGACCGATTCGTTGTCGATATGGTTGGTCGGCTCGTCCAGGATCAGCACTTCGGACGGCTGCATAAGCGCCGCGGCCATCGCCGCGCGCTTGCGCTGACCGCCCGACAGCGTGTCCATGACCGCATCGTAATCCGTCATGCCCAGCTTCGTGAGCGCCGTCTTCGCTTCGGCTTCGATCCGTATCTGCTCTTCCGCATCCTCGCCCGGCCCGGCAGCAGCAAGCACATGACCGAGTGCCGTCTCGCCAGGCTCGAACGCGGGATCCTGATCCAGCATGCGAATGCGCACCCGGGAGCCTGCCGTCACCGCACCTAAGTCTGCAGGCTCCCGCCCGGCGATCACCTTGAGCAAGGTGGACTTGCCGGTCCCGTTCACGCCGATGATGCCGATTTTATCGCCGTCCTCGACGCCGAATGTCACATTTTCGAACAGCAGCTTCATCCCGTAGGATTTCGATATATTTTCCACCGATAACAAGTGCATGCGTTTCAACCCGCTTTTCGTGAATTGCCGTTCCTGTCTTCTTCGCTATCATAACACATTTCCGGAACTCGCCGGCGCATCGCCGTTAAGACTGATAATCCGTACAATGTTCACACTTTGATCACTTGAGAATGATTATTATTATTGATTGATCATTGAGAACAATGGTATCCTAGCGGAAGTTAGGTCTTTCATACGATAGAATTGATATTCGTAGAGAAAGAGGTGAGGCAGCGATGGGGATGCCGCCAGATGACAGTTGGGCCGGCGAGCGCGTAAGGAGGTCTGCTGAATCATGCCGAAACATACGTTCATGGCGTGGATATTGCCGACATTAACGGCAATCGCCTTGTTTTTTCTCGTTGGAAACAACGAAGCGGCGGCGGCTATACTGGCGGACGGCACATATGAAGTGGAATATACGGTGAAGAAGCCGGATAACGATTCGGCGTCCATCGCCAACGATTATTTCGAAAAACCGGCGCGGGTGGAAGTGCGGAACGGCGAAGCGGTTGTGTATTTTCGGACGAATCACAACAAGTGGATCACGGCGCTCAAGTATCCGGCGGGAGCCGATGCCGTCGAATTGCAAGCTGTGGAGGCCAACGAGGCGGAGGATACGAAAGTGTTCCGGCTGCCGCACACAAATGTGCTTGTGCCTGCTGTGCTCGTCGTAAATGTGAAAATCGACGAACTGGGCTACGACCAGGAATACGCCATTCGGCTCGTGTTCAAGACGGATCAACTTCCGCTGGTCGAAGAGTCTCTGCCGGACGCGAAGCCAAGCGGACCCGCAGCCGAAGTCGGCGAAGCCAATCCGGGCGGAGCGACCCAGGGGGGCACACAGGACAAGCCGCCTGACGCCGGGTCGGGACAACAGGGCTCGGATCAGCAGCAGGATCAGGCGGAAAGTCAGGACAGTCCGCCAGTATCCACGCCGGAACTGAACCAAGCGGAACAGCTGGATCATCCGGTTGTCTCCGGATCGGAGCAACCGGGGCAGCAAGATCAGCAGGTTGGCACGGATGCGGGGGCATCGCCGGAGGCCTCCGCGGATAACGCCGCTCCTGCGTCATCGGGTAACGATGCGGAAGTGCAGGAGGCAGATAGCCCGGAGGCTGAAGCATCCGGTCGCGGTGCATGGCCGGCGATCATGATCGCTCTCTTGGCGGCGTGCGCATTGGCGGCCGTCGGAGGGATGGCGTACCGCCGCAGGCGCCGCAAGAGCAAGTCGCAAGTTCATTCATAATCGATTAGATTGACAAATGGCGAACGAAGGAGCTTGAACACATTGAGAAAAAAACCGGCTGGCCTCATTTCCTTATTGACTGCATTGATGATGGTTTTCTCTGTCGTACCTGCTTTGGCGGCGGAAGGCGCCGAACAGCCGGAACGGTCGTATCAGGTTGATTTCAAGGTGTTGAAAGACGGCACGGACGAAGTTTCGGCGGCCGATCAATATGTGCAAAAACCGGCGAAGGTAACGGTAGAAGGCGGAGTCGGCTACGCCGAGGTCACCTTGCTGAAGAGCGGCTGGATTGCCGCATTCGAAGTCGAACAGGACGGAAAACTGCAAGCGGCTCCGGTCGTCGGGCAAGACGAGGACGCCGATACGCGGACGGTCAAGTTCCGGGTGGACAACATTCGCGAGAAGATCAATGCCCGATTCGTCGTAGAAGTGTCGGCGATGAATTACAAGGGCGAGTATAGCGCCCAGCTGCTGTTCGATACGTCCGGCATGCCGGGAGCGCCGGCGCCTGCGCCTGCGGAAGAAGCGGACGGAACGGATGAAGGCGTTCAAGGCGCTGCCGAAGTGCAGCTTGCCGTGCTGAAGGACGGCACCGACGAGCCTTCGAGCCTGGGCAACTATATGAGCAAGACCGGACAGCTTTACGAGCGTGACGGCGCTTATTTCCTGACATTCACCTTGTTCAGCAGCAGCATGATCACCGCGTTCCAATATGAAGGCGGAGAAGGTTTGGTAGATGCCGTCGTGATGAGCGAGGACAAGGAAGCCAACAGCCGCACGATCGGAATCGTCGTCGCGGACGCCGCCCGGAAACAGAATGTGGCGCTGGAAGTCAATGCCGGATCGTACGGTGTCATGAAGCACAAAGCGCAAATTGCCATTCAGGAAGTTGTCTCGGAAGGAAGCGAAGAAGGTCAGCCGCAGTCTTTCGCAGACATTCAGAAACACTGGGCCAAAGCGGCTATCGAAGAAGCGGTTGCGCTCGGCTTCGTGAAGGGCTATGAGGACAATACTTTCCAACCGGAGGGCAAAGTCACGCGGGCACAGCTCGCCGTCATTTTGGCAGGTGCGCTGAAATTGAATCAGGCAGAGAACGTATCGTACACGCCGGATCAAGCCGATATTCCGGGCTATGCCGTGGAAGCTGTCGCACAAGTCCGCGCGGCGGGACTGCTGGTCGGCGATGACGACGGAGCATTCCGCCCGAATGCCAACCTCACTCGCGCGGAACTGGCCGTTATCATTGCCAACGCGGCAGGACTCGAAGTCGCTGCTGGCGCCGTGCCGGCATTCCGTGACGCGGACAGCATCCCGACCTGGGCCCAGCCGTCGGTAGCCGCTGCGGTGGATGCTGGCCTGATGACCGGCCGCGGCAATGACCTGTTTGCCCCGGCGGACGCCACGACGCGCGCCGAAGCTGTTACGCTGGTACTCAAATTGCTGGCCGGCGTAGCCGCGAAGTAAATCAAGCGCAAATTCGCGTCAACGAGGCCGCAGGGATGCAGTCCATGAGGATGTCAGCGTGCTGGCATCCTCATTTGGCTAGGAGGAATGAATATGCAAGGGGATTGGCGATTAGGGAAGCGGAGCGGAAGCTGCCTGGGACTGTGTCTGCTGCTGGTTGCCGCGCTGTTGTCGGCATGCGGGTCCGATAGCAGCGCCGGAAGCGGAGGAGCGGCGACACCGGCGGCCGCGAGCACCGATGTCCAGGGACAGCAAAAGTCGGAGACAGAGGATACCCCCTCCTTCCCCCGCATTGTTTCAACTACCGTGGCGATCACCGAGATTCTCGACCTGCTGGAGGTCGACCTGGTCGGCGTACCGGCCAGCGTCAAGAAGCTCCCGGCCCGCTATGACGGGGTAGACAAGGTCGGCAGTCCGATGAGTCCGGACATGGAATTGGTGCGCATGCTGAAGCCGGACGAGGTGCTGTCCGTCACGACACTGGAATACGACTTGCGTCCGAAGTATGAAAACGCGGGCATCAAGGCCGATTTTCTCGATTTGACGAGCTTGGAGCAGATGAACGCAACGATTTTGGAGCTCGGGCAGCGGTACGGACGCGAGGAACAGGCGGAACGAGTCGCTCGGCAATACCGGGAGAAGATGGCTCAGATGCAAGCGGCGATTGAAGGAAAGCCGGCGCCGACGGTGCTCATTCTGATGGGTATTCCCGGCAGCTATCTGGTGGCAACGGAATATTCATACATCGGCGACCTGGTAAAAAGCCTGGGAGGCGTCAATGTGGTGCAGGGCGAGCAGGTGGAATATGTCGAATCGAACACGGAGCATCTGCAGCAGGCGAACCCGGACGTTATTTTGCGTGCTGCCCACGGCTTGCCGGATGAAGTGGTCAAGATGTTCGACGAGGAATTCCGCACGAACGATATTTGGAAGCATTTCAATGCCGTGAAGACGGGGCGGGTCTACGATCTGGAAGAATCGCGGTTCGGGATGATCGGCAACATGGCCGTAAGCGATGCGCTGGACGACTTGATCGGGATGTTGTACGAATGAGCAGGAGAACGGTCCGCCTCATTGCCTTGTTTGCCGGTGTGCTGGCAGCCCTGATTGTCGTATTTCTGTACGCGGCGGTGACCGGGAGCATCCGTATTACCGCGCCGGAGCTGATCGCCGGCTTGCTTCGCGGAACGGATGAGCGCGTGAGCGTGATTCGCGATCTGCGCTTCCCCAGGATCATCCTGTCAATGCTGGTCGGCGCGGCGCTCGCCGTATCCGGCGCGCTGCTGCAGGCCGTGATGCGCAACCCGCTGGCGGACGCGGGAATCATCGGCATTTCCGCAGGAGCCGGCGTATTTACGCTGGTGATGGCCGGGCTGTTTCCGATGTTGTTCTTCTGGACGCCGCTGTTTGCCTTCGTCGGGGGAGCGATCGCGTGCCTGCTCGTCTATATGTTCGCCTGGCAGGGCGGCCTCAGTCCGCTGCGGATGGTGCTGGTCGGCATTGCGGTCCATATGATTTTTACCGGCATCGGCCAGTTGGTGCCGGCGTTCGTGCGGTCCACGATCGGACAGACGAACCTGATCAGCGCATCGACGTTTTCCTTCACGACCTGGGGAGATGTCCGGTTGCTGCTTATTTACGGTTCAATAGGGCTGATTCTGGCGTATTTACTGTTTCCCTGGTGCAATATGCTGCTGCTTCAGGACAGGACCGCGCATCACCTCGGCCTGCATGTCGTGCGGGCGCGCGTCGCGCTGTCGGCGGTGGCGGTGCTGCTGGCGAGCTCGGCGGCGGCGGTAGGCGGATTTCTTTTTTTCGTCGGGTTGCTGGTGCCCGCGATCTCGCGGATTTGCGTCGGCTCCGATCACCGCGTATCGCTTCCCTTCTCCGCGCTCTCCGGCGCTCTCCTGGTGCTGGCTGCCGATACGCTCGGCCGAACGATGGCGCACCCGGTCGAAATTCCCGCTTCGGTCATCCTGATGATCATCGGCGGGCCGTTCTTGCTCGTCTTGCTGAAGAAGGGAGGGCGGATGTATGGAAATTAACCGGGTCGTCTTCTCTCATGACAAGCGGAGGGAACATCTAAAGGGCGTTCAGGCCGAGCTTGCTTCCGGCCAAATCACGACGATCATCGGACCGAACGGCTGCGGAAAATCGACCTTGCTCGGGGTAATGTCCGGCCTGCATCATCCGCAATCCGGGCAGGCGGTCATCGACGGCAAAGCGGTCCATCGCTACTCTGCCAGGGAGCTTGCCCGCAAGCTGGCGGCAGTCCACCAGCAGAACAGCGCTCCGGCGGATCTCACGGTCGAGGGTTTGGTCGGCTACGGGCGCATTCCCCACCGCGGCTGGT
>JAEWAQ010000018.1 GCA_023391635.1 Bacillota bacterium
AGGGTGCAGCAACAAGCCTTGATGACCGCAACCTGCCAGAATTTAAAGAAGATCGCTAATATCCTGGCCAAGAAGGCGGGATAAGAGGCGATCTTCTTCATTTCGGATCAGAATCAGCTTGCATCCCATTGCGTTTGTGTTCCCAAAAGCAACGGACCCCAAAAAACGGGGCTTTACCAACAATCTGGCCTCCTGTCCTATGAACGGACAGGAGGCTTTCTCGACGAAGTTTACTTCCCCTCGAATGCCCGTTGCAGCTCTGCCAGATTAAACTTCTTCATCTGCAGGAATGCCTGCGTTACTCGTTCGAGCTGTTCCGGCGTGCCTTTGGCCATCATTTCTTCCATCGCGGCCGGGGAGATCTGCCACGATACGCCATATTGGTCCTTCAGCCAACCGCATTGTTCCGCGGCGGGGACGGCCGAAAGCTTGTCCCAATAATAGTCGATTTCTTCTTGCGTCTCGCAATTGACCAAGAGGGAGATCGCTTCGTTGAAGTTGAACTGGTGTTCATGTGCGCTGTCCATGGCCGCGAACCAGGTGTTCTCCAGCATGAAATCGGTGAACATCACCGTGCCCTCCCGATCCGGCTCAAGGCCGGGCCCATAACGCAAGAGGCTGCCGGGTCTGGCATTCCGGAAGACCGACAGATAGAACTCGCGCGCCTCTTCCGCCTTGCCGCAATTATCGCCAACGAACATCATGGAGGGCACGATCGTCGGTCGCGGTTCCCCGTCCGGATTCGTCAGCATGAGTTGCCAGGTCACGCCGTACTTGTCTTTGATCCAGCCATACCGCTCGCTGAACGGATATTGGCCGAGCGGCATGAGCGCGGCGCCGCCTTCGGACAGCTTGTTCCATGCCTCGTCGAGCATTCCTCTCGCGTTTACTTCTCTGGATGGGTCGAAATTAACAATAAACGAGATGGAAGGATTGAGTGTGAAATAGGGCCCAGCGGAGATAGCCATGAACGGATGCCCCCAAACGTTGAACGAGACGAGATCGGTATCTCCTGAAGGCGTATTGCCTAGAATCGCGGTGCTCTTGATGTTGGAATCCGGGAAGACGGAACAATAGAACTCCGCGGCTTCTTTCGCCTCTGTGTCGAACCACAGGTGCGGGATGATGGGACCGCCGGACGAACCGTTTCGGGCATGGATCATCATAATCTCCTCCAATCATAAGGTAGGCTTCAATTCGATCTTATCATATGGAAGGAGTTGAAGTTTCTTTTAAATTGCCATATAGGACGTAAATAATTTGATCGAAGTGTAACATCGCAGGAATCTTGTCGTATGGAAGCGAATTGTAGCTATAAGAGAAAGAACGGAATCGAGTGCGTACAAATTTACTTGGCTGGGGAGCACCCTTGCATGCTGGTTAATCGTAATCGAATTGGTATATTCGCCATGCTATCTGCCGCGCTGATCGTGTTGTTGTTAGTCGGCATAGCGATCGCAAGCTATTCTGGCGACAGCACATCGAAGCGGGTCATTCCCGGAGCGGTGCAAGGGCAGTTGGACGCGCGTCAATGGAGATTTAGCGAAGACGGTAACTTGAAGCTGAACGGTGAATGGGCATTCCATTGGAATCGCTTGCTGTCGGCGGAAGATTTCACGGCAGCCCGGCCTCCGTTGCCCAGTGGGTATTTTTCCGTTCCGGACGTGTGGACAGACTACCGGTTGGATGATGGTCGCCCGCAAGGACACGGCTACGCGACCTATCGCCTGAATGTGAGCATCGGCGATCGATCGGAACGGCTTGCGCTACGAATCCCAGCGCTCGCGCCCAGTTATAAGGTGATCGTTGTTGGACGAGTCATAGCTGAAGGCGGTGTCGTAGCTGCCGATGAAGCACGTTCGCAAGCCGCCTATCGGCCGACAACCGTTGCATTCACTCCGACAACGGACCAGTTCGATATCATTGTGCAGGTGTCGAATTATCTGTTTGCGAGGGGCGGTTTCTGGTACGGATTGGAGCTAGGGACCGAAGAGGGGATGCTTGCAGCGCGCGGGGAGAAGCTTGCAATGGATATGATTCTCTTCGGTAGCGCAATCGTGCTCGCGCTGTATCATCTGCTCGTATATGCGCTTCGGCGCGAGGATCGATCTGCCTTGTATTTTGGCATCTGCTGTCTGTTGGGAGCCATCCGGGTGCCGGTCGCCGGAGAACTCTATCTCCTGCAGTTGTATCCGCATGCAAGCGTTGAACTGATCAACGGGATCGGGTATCTCACCTATTATGGCGGCGTTATTTTCGGCTCGTTGTTCATGCGCGAGATGTTTCCGCAAGACTTCTCCGCCAAAGCAACCAAGGCGCTGGCCGGAGTCGGCATCTGCTTTGCAGCTTCGGTCCTACTATTGCCTATCGAGGTCTATACGCGATGGATCGGTGTGTTTCATGCACTTGCGGTCGTCTGCGGGATCTATTTTGTATCCGGACTCATTGTTGCCGTCTTCCGCAAACGAAGCGGTGCCGTTCTCCAACTGACAGGCTGGATTGTCATTGTGGCTGCCGCCATTCACGATATCCTGTACAACGCCAATCGAATCATCGGGCTGGACCGGCAGGTGATTCCGTTCGGTCTGTTTATTTTGGCATTAATCGAGGCGGCGGAACTGGCGCGCCGATTCTCGCGCGATTACCGGTCCATCGAATCGATGTCGAAGCGGTTGCTGTCCATGGATCGGATGAAGGACGAATTCCTCGCCAATACGTCTCATGAGTTGAAGACGCCGCTGCATGGCATCATCAATCTGTCGGAATCGATGCTGGAAGGGTCGGCAGGGGCGGTGAACGGCGTTCAGAGAGAGCAATTGGGAGTCGTTGTCTCCGTTGCCCGCCGAATGGCCGCTCTGATCAACGATATTCTGGACTTTTCCCGCCTGAAGCATAGCGACATCCCCTTGCATTTGCAAAGCGTCAACGTACAGGCGGTTTTGTCGGCGAATCGGGACATTTTTCAGCATTACATCCACGATAAACCTGTTGCGCTTCGTCTGCAATTGCCGGATGCATTGCCGAATGTGCTGGCGGACGAGAACCGGCTGCTGCAAATTTTGTACAATTTGATCGGCAATGCCATCAAGTTTACGCAGGAAGGCGAAGTGTCCGTCACGGCGCATCAGGAAGGGAACAAGCTTCGCATCGCCATATCCGACACGGGCATCGGCATACCGCAAGAAAAGCAAGAAGCCATTTTCCGTTCCTTCGAACAAGCGGGCACATCTGTCACCCGGGAATACGGCGGCGCCGGCCTTGGGCTGAGCATTGCGAAACAGCTGGTCGAACTGCATGGCGGTCAACTGTCTGTTGATTCGGAAGCAGGGAAGGGCTCGACGTTTTCCTTCACCATCCCGATAAGCGGAATCGCCGGACCCGCCCAGCCGATCGCCGATTTCGAAGAAAGCATGAGTCGATTGAACCTCAAGGAAGCCCGCAGGCATGATCATTTAATGGCCGCTGCGAAGGAACGAACCGACAACGGAGGCGATGGCTTCACGATATTGGCGGTTGACGACGATCCTGTTAATTTGCGGGTACTCATCGCCGCGCTGTCGAACGAATCCTGCGCAATTCGGACAGCCCAAAGCGGTGAAGCCGCGTTGCAGATCCTGGAGAGCGAAGGCGCTTCGATCGACTTGGTCGTTCTTGATGTCATGATGCCGGGAATATCAGGATACGATACGTGTCGGAGAATACGTGATCGCTATTCGTTACTGGAGCTGCCCATCCTTCTTACGACGGTGAAGAACGAACCGGAAGATCTGATAGTCGGCTTCGAGGCCAAGGCAAACGATTATCTGATCAAACCGTTCTACACTCGTGAGTTAAGGGCTCGCGTGAAATCGCTGCTCGAAATGAAACGGTCTGCGGAGGAGGCGGTCCGTACCGAGATGGCGTTTTTGCAGGCCCAGATCAAACCTCATTTCCTATACAATGCGCTTAACACGATCGCCGCCGTAGCGCTGGATAAGCCTCAAGTCACTTACGATTTGTTGATGGAGCTTAGTCATTATTTGCAGCTTAGCTTCGACTTCGGCAACCGGGATAAGCTTACGTTGTTGAGCAAGGAGATGGAACTGGTGCAGGCCTATCTGTTCATCGAACAGATGAGGTTCGGAGAACGGCTTCGGATCGTGTACGACATCGAAGAGCAATTGGAATGCATGCTGCCGCCGCTTACGATCCAACCTCTCGTGGAAAATGCAGTGCGTCACGGGGTGATGAAACAGTGGAGCGGCGGCACGGTAACGATTGCGGTTCGATCGACGGAGCAGGTGGTCATCGTTTGCGTGACAGACGATGGGGAGGGCATTCCTCCAGCGAAGCTAAGTATACTCTTGGAAGCCGGCAGAAGACCGGGCGGAGTCGGCCTGCGTAATATTCAACAGCGTTTGCTGAGACAATACGGCCATGGTCTCGACATTGCAAGCGAGCCGGGTCAAGGAACATCAGTTACCGTGCGGATTCCATATAATCGGCAATGATGCCACGACAAGAGGAGGCGACTACGCCAAAATAATATAATAGGAACAACGATAAGTCGCAGAAGGAGTAGATGAATATGTACAAAGCCATTATTTTCGATCTCGACAATACGCTGCTGGACTATACGCGTTCCGAACTGGAGAGCATGCGCCAGACATGTCGGGATCATTCACTGTTCCAAGCGGATGGCGGCCAGGAATGGGATTCGTTCTGGTCCCGGTTCCTGGAGCATAATTTCCGTCACTGGAATAACTTCGTGAACGGCGGCGAAGTGAAGTCGATCCGGGACGTACTGCACTACTCCTTTCGAGACACCCTGAATCGGTCCGAGATCCTCCACAAGCAGTTAGCGGAGTCGTATTGGCGTTATTTCTGCGACAACTGCTACTTCGAAGAGGGTGTGCAGGATGTGCTTGAGTGGGCGCAGCAGCAACGGTTTCAACTCGGCATTATTACCAACGGCATAGGCGAAGCGCAGCGAAGCCGATTGAAGGCGGGCGGCATCGACCATTTGTTTCAAGCACTGATCGTATCGGATGAAGTCAGGGTACGCAAGCCGGCGAAGGAAATCTTCGAAATGGCATTGGGCCATCTGGGCGCTCGGCGAGAGGAAGTGTTGTTTGTCGGGGATTCGTTAACGGACGATTACGAAGGAGCTGTCCGCTCAGGCATCGATTTTTGCTATTACAACCGCACGGGGGCCGTGCTGCCGGATAACATTGCGCCGAAGTACGCGATCAGGCGTCTGACCGAGCTGGCGCTCATCGATTTCACACCTCGCCCTTGAGCGGACATTGAGTCATACGCCTTAAGCCAACATTTCTTCCACGGCCTGCAGCAGCTCTATCGGGCTGAACGGCTTCGGGATGAAACTGCTCGCACCGGCGGCCAGCGCTTTCTCCCGATCGGATTCCTGCGCTTTGGCCGTCAGCATAATGATCGACATCCGTGCTTTCTTCTCCGCAGGCAGCTGTTCCAGCACTTCCATCCCGCTCAGTTCCGGCATCATATAGTCGAGAAGCAGCAAGTCATAGTCGGACTCGGTCAGCTTCTCCAGTGCGGATCGGCCGTCCATGGCAATATCGATCTGTACGTCCTCCAAGTCTTCAAGCGTATCCGCGATCAGCATGCGCAAGATTTCCTCATCGTCCGCAATCAGTATTCTTTTCATCGTCTCACCCCGTCAGTTCAAGATTTTATTCGCCAATCGTTCGACCCTGGATACGAGCTCCGACGGTTGAAACGGCTTGACGATATAGTCGTCCGCCCCCTGCTGAAGGGCGCGGATAATATCCGCCTGGCCGGTCCTGGCTGTCAGCATGGCGACAGCGATATCGCGTTCCGGATACGTCTGGCGGAGCTTGCCTAGCACTTCCGATCCATCCATCTTCGGCATGGCTCCATCCAGCAAAATCACGTATTTCTCGTGCTCTGAATGCCAATCCGAGTGAACGAAATGGTCGCCGTCCTCGTAGCCGCGCACCGTCACTCGCGTATGGACGTCCGGCTGCCACGCCGCGAATTGCGAAACGACGATATCGCGGATGATCGGATCGTCATCGACGACGACAATATTCAGCTTCTTCTCGTTCAATTGATTCGCGATTTGCGGGCTATAGAGGATGGTTCGGTTTCTCCCCGACTGCTTCCCCGAGTAGAGGGCTTGATCCGCCTCTTCAACCAGTTTGTCGGCAAACGCGTTGTCCTCCCGGCTGTCGGTCACTCCCGCGGTGAACGTCACCTGAAAAACACGGTCGTCGGATGAGAAGGTGTGCGTAGCGAATTTCCCGCGAATCCGCTGCAGCAGCTCTTCGGCCTGTCCTCTATCCGTATTCGGCAGCAGGAGCGCGAACTCTTCTCCGCCATAGCGGCAAAAAATATCCGCATCCCGCTTCGTCTGCATCACGTTCGCCGCGAAGCTGCGGAGCACCTCGTCTCCCATGGGATGGCCGTAGGTGTCATTGACCTGTTTGAAGCGATCCAGATCCATAATCACAGTGGCGAACACGCGGCCTGTCCGCTGGAAATCCGAAATCAACTGCTGTATCGTCCGGTTGAAATGTTTGCGGTTGTAAGCTTGCGTCAGTTCGTCGACGATGATGGACCGCTGCCAACTCCGGATCATGCGGAAGCGGTTGTCGATCAATGCGACGAGCAGCTCCGGATCGAGCGGCTTGGCGCAGAAGTCCATCGCTCCGGTACGATAGGCGCAAATGCGATGATCCTTCGTATCTTCGGCGCTGATCATGATGATCGGGGCATGCTCTTGCCGGGATTTGTCGACCAGCTGCTGCAGAACGTCCATGCCGTTCGTATCCGGCAGCAGGATGTCGAGCAAGACCAGATCGGGCTTCCAATCATAGAACAGCTTCAGCCCGCGTTCTGCCGACAACGCGATGCTGACCGGATATCCGCGTTCCTCCAAGATGCCCTTCAGATAGGCCGCCAAATCGACGTCGTCGTCGACGACCAGAATCCGGTTTTCTATCTGCTCCAGCAGCGCGACGGATTGCGCCGCTGTAACGTCCGCAACGCCATCCGCCGATGCCGAAGAGTCCGCTATGAGATCGAAAAGCGGCTTCAGCCGCTCGCACCACTCGGCATAGACGAGCCGATGGTCGCCCGTTTCAGCGAACCGATCAAGCTGGCGTCCCGCTTCATGCGCCAGCTCCGTCAAGCCGATCGTCCCGGCCGTCCCCTTGAGATTGTGCAGGAAGCCATAGATTTCCGTCTCCAGGACCGAATCCCGGTTGCTCCAATCCTCCAGCGTTTTTTCGGCCTTCCGCTTGATCAGCTGTTTGTACGATTGCCCGCTCACATCGCATTCTCCCCGTGATAGGTATGGGTTGCGCCTTCCTGCTCGACCGATTCAATCGTTCCCGAAAGAAGAGGGAGCACCATCCAGAACGTGCTGCCTGCGCCCAGACGGCTGTTCACGCCGACGTCGCCACGGTGCTGGGTCATAATTTCTTTCACGATCGCGAGTCCCAGTCCCGTCCCCCCGATTTCCCGCCGATCCGTATTGTCCACGCGATAAAATTTGGAGAACAGGTTCGGAATCGCTTGCTCGGGAATGCCCAGTCCTTCGTCCATAACGTCGATCCGTATTTTTCCGTCTTCCAGACGAGTCGCGATCGTGACGTCGCCTCCGGCCGGAGAGTACTTGATCGCATTGCTCACCAGGTTGACGAGCGCTTGGTACAGCTTGTCCCTGTCGCCGAGCACCGCGACCTTCCCGCAGGGATGGCTGCTCATGATCCGATGCTTCGTAGTGGTGGCCTGCTGCAGTTCTTTCACCTGTTCGATCAGCTCGATGACATCCATTTCGCCCATGTGATATTGTTGGGCTCCGTTCTCCATGCGCTGCAAATCCAGAAAATCGTTGATCAGTTGAGTCAGCCGCACGGCTTCCTGATGAATCGTCGTCAGGTACTTGTGTTGACGTTCCGGCTTCATCTCCCGGTTCAGCATGAGCTCGGAGAATCCGAGTATGCTGGACAAGGGCGTTCGCAGCTCATGGCTGACCGTGCTGACGAATTCCGATTTCATCCGGTCCACTTCGTGCTCTCTTGTAATATCCCGGTGTACGAGCAGAATGCCGACTTCCGCCTTGTTGCGGTTGATGGGCTCCCAATACATCTGTATGTATCGCGGCTCCGGGCCGCCAAGCACATACGTCATGCTGCGGGCCAGCGAGACATCGCCGCTCAGCGCGCGGTCGATAAATTTGAACAAAGGCTCGGGCTCCGCAACGATGACGGCGAGGCGGGCCTTGAGCGCTTTGAGTGAAATGCGGCTGGATGCGGCGCTGTCGCTGGGCAATCCCAGCAGCTCGCACAGCTTGGAGTTGACATGAAGCGATTGGCCGGCAAGATCCAGGAACTGGACGCCTTCCTGAATCGTGTCCAGCATATCCCGCGTCATCTGCCATTGTCCTTCGGTGATTTCGAACATCTCGAGCTTCTCGAGCGACAACGAGATTTGGCCGGCCAACCCCATGAATTCCATCTCATCCCGATTGTCGATCGCTTTGCCTATGCGGGTAAACGCCATGCCCGCCGCAAGCTCTCCGTTGCCCTTGTACAGCGGGATGAAAATATCGTAAGCGCTGACCGCCCCTGAGAGATAACCTTTCTCTTCAGCGGTCGCTTCCCTTTCCCGCACGTACTGCTGTTTGTTCTGCATGGAGCGAATGAACGCGCTTCGCCCCAGACCGTCCAGGAATTGCGCCGCTTCTTCCTGCGATATCCCGCAAGCCGCATAATCGCGCGCTTCGTTCATCAGCACGAGGATCCCTTTGTCCGATCGGGTAATCTCCGCGACATTGCGGATGATGCTGTCCAGGAGCGCTCTCTTGTCCGTCTCGGTGGCGAGCAATTGCGATAGCCGGTGGCGCTTGTTCAGGAAAGCTTCATTATCCTCCATAATGCCGATCACCCGTTGCAGTTCTTCCTGCTGAGCTTGCAATTCATCCTGCTGAGCTTGCAGCTCTTCGTTCTGGGCCAGCAGCTCTTCGCCTTTCTCCTGGATCTCGTAAGTCATGCGATCAAGCGACCTGGACAGCAGGCCGATCTCATCTTGTCGATCGGTCAGGTCTGCCTGAATGGAGTCGCCTTTGTCGTGGTTCAAAGCGTACTGGGACAATCGTCGTATCGGATCCCCGATATTCTTCGCCAGCGCGCGGGTAATCAGCACGGAGAGGATGAGAATCAGCAGGACATAGGCAGCCAGGTACATCCCTTGGAAGGCCAGAACCCGGATAATCTCGTCCCATTCGTCTTTCAGCTGCATTTGAATTTCAATCTCGAATTCGTGCGCATAGGCCACGATTTCATCGACCGGATTGTCGACTCCGGGTCTGACCAGGATGCGCAGCGATTCATAGTCGCCTCTGCGGGCAAATTCCGCTCCCGCCGGCAACAAACGATTCAGATACTGATCGAAAAACTGCTCGGCACGCTGGACGAATTGTTGTTCCTCATCGGTCAGGGGCGATTGCTTCAGCGAAGCGATCGCCTTGTCCAGTGCATCCCTAGACTTGAATATCTGTTCATAATCGGAATCGTTCAAGTAGATGTAGTAACCTCTGACTTGCAAGATGATATCGTTCGTAAGATTGGCGATTTCCGTAATGAGCTCTTGACGGTAAATCAGCTGTACCGTGGAAACGCTGTACTCCCGCACACTCTTGAATGAACCCCACGAAACGAAGGCCGCGCCGGCCAGAATGAGCAGCAGGCTTATCGCCGTCATGGAGGATATTTTGCGCTTGATGCTGCTCCGGAAATAGTGGAACACCTTACTCATCGCCGCGACGACCTTCCGCCGATTTCAATAACAGCATAACGCGCTCTACCAATTGAGGCGGATCAATCGGCTTGGTCATGAAATCTTTCGCGCCGAACTTGACCCCGGTCCTAACCGTGACTTCCCGCGAATCGCCCGACAACAGCAATACCGGAACGTCTTGCGTCTCGGGATCCGACTTCAGCTCCTTTAATGCGGTTAAACCGTCAATTTCGGGAAGATTGATGTCCATCATAATTAAGTCGTATAATTTGATTCTGGAAGTAAACTTGAGAAAATCGCTCGCCGTTTGATAGGTATCGACGATACGATCTTCCGATTCAAGCAGCTGCTGAACAAGAAGGCAGAACGGAGTACTGTCGTCAATGAGGGCGATTCGTTTCGGCAATGACATCACTTCCTAATCTGATGATAGGGGAGGACACCGCACATGACTGGCCCCTCCGATCGATTCGAAGCCATCATCAAGCGTACGCGGATCGCATATATCGCGGATACGGCCGCCAAGATGGAACAGATTCATCTGCTCTTTCGCCAGTGGGCGGAAGGCAGCACATCGGCCGACCAATTGATCGACACGACGTACAGGCATGTTCACGGCATGAAAGGGTTGGCTCTGACGCTGAACTATCCGATCATCCATGAAGCCTGCGAACCTGTTCTCTCTATTCTACAACATCATGGCCCTGATTGGACAAAATCCGACATAAATATACTGCAATCGCTCGTCACCAGTCTGCAGGAATGCATTGATGAATCGTTTGCCTCGGGCGAATGAAAGGTGTCTGGAAGTCAGGGGCGAAGATTCAAGCGGGCCGGATACCCAAGCACATACGAAAGCCAGCACCGCGTATTCGGGAGCCGGCTTTCGTATGTGCGCTGGTATTATCCTTTGAGCGAGCCCGCGGTCATCTGCATGAACGATTTGTTGGCAAACAAGTAGGCGATGAGCAATGGCAGAATCGACAGACAGGCGCCAGCCATCATGTAGTGCGTTTGCGCGGCCGCAGATGCGCCGTAGCGCAGATTGGACAAGCCGACCGTGAGCGGCTGCAAGTTTGGCTGGCTCATCGTGAATACGAGCGGCATGATGTATTCATTCCAGGCCCCGCGAAACGTGAAGAGCGCCGATACCCCAAGCCCTGGCCCGAGCAAGGGCAGGATGATCCGCCAATACGTGCCCAGCATCGAGCTGCCGTCGATTTTGGCGGCTTCGTCGAGCTCCCTTGGAATTCCCCTGACGAAGCTGAACAGGATGAAGTAAGTGGCGGCGTGGGCGCTGACCAACAAAATAACGACACCCCACAGCGAAGATTGCAGGTGCAGTGCGACCATAATCCGGAATTGCGGATGCAGCACCAACGGGCCGACAGAAATAAACATCGTGGCCGCTTGAATGAAGATGAACAGCTGTCTGCCAACGAATCGCAGCCGCTCCACCCCGTAGGCGGCCATTGAGGCGACGAGCAGCGTTCCCGCGGTCGTGGTTAGACTGAGGAACAAGCTGTTCCACGTAAATCGGGAGAAATTGGCTGTGTTCCACGCTTCTACGTAGTTCGAGATGTGCCACGATCTGGGAAGTATAGTGGCCCCGGCGGTCAGTTCCGCATTTGTTTTGAACGAACCGAGGATGACCACGAGCACCGGGAATAACGTGAGAAACGCCGTGACTAACAAAAAGATCCATAGTACGATCGTTCCGGGCCGCAGATAGACGGGAACGACGCCGCTTCGGGCGCCCGTTTTGGGCTTTCCTGCAATGGCTTGCTGCATGATCGATTCCTCCAAGGTAAGACGGTAGGTACAACGGGGTTAAACGATTCGGTTCAACCTTCTGGACAAATAGAAGTACAGGATCGTCACGCCGCCGACGATTAATGCCGTCACGAAGCCGACCGCGCTGCCGTAGCCGATCTGCTGCTCCAGTGCACTGCTGTCCGGTGTCGGGAACAGAAGGCGATACAAGTACAGAAACATCACTTCGGTT
Source organism: Bacillota bacterium (assembly GCA_023391635.1). GTDB lineage: Bacteria > Bacillota > Bacilli > Paenibacillales > Paenibacillaceae > Cohnella. The sequence goes on from JAEWAQ010000018.1 coordinate 11,786, forward strand.
TTGCCGATCGGCCCGCCGCCCGTCAGCACCATGATGCTCTCATAGCTTTTAAGCGAGTTGATGATCGCCAACATGATGACCATCTGCAGCACTGGACCGAGCATGGGCACCGTGATGTACCAAAACTTCTGCACGACACCCGCGCCATCCAATTCCGCACTTTCGTTCACCTCATTCGGAATATTCTGCAGACCGGCGATGAACAAAATCATATAATTGCCGATCGCCCCCCATATCGCGATGAGAATGACCGTCAGCATGGCGTACTTCGGCCCCAGCCATTCGACGGCTTTGGCGGAGATGCCGAACTTGATGAGAAACTGGTTCAAAATGCCGTTGTATGAGTTGAATATGATGAAAAACACGACGGCCATAACCGCGGTGCTGATAATCGTCGGCAAGAAGTAAATCGCCCGCAGCAGTTGCCGCCCTCTGATCGCGCGGTTGAGGATGACCGCCAATATCAACGCCAGCGGCAGCGTCAGGATCAGCTTCCCTCCGGCATAGACGAATGTATTCACCACGGAATTCCATAGCAAATGATCCGACGATAGGGTGCGGAAGTTGTCCAAGCCGATGAAGCGGGGCGTTCCGTACCCTTTATAATCGAAAAACATGTAACGGAACACCCAGAATATCGGATAAACCGTAAACACGAGTGTTAATAGAAGACTGGGCAAGGTGAAAAAAGCGCCTGCAGCATTCGTTTTCCACTGTTTCATTGATCCCACGAACCTTTCCCCGAGATTTCCCCGGAAACGACAAAGGGTCAGAAGTTGCTTCTGACCCTTCGCCCTCTGACGATCTGCCGCTTACTTCACATACATCTTCTGCAAGTTTATCGGATCGAAGCTCGGATCGGGTTTTACATCCACTTCCCCGGATGCAATCGCTTTGTCGAGCGCTTCATTGTAACGCTTATTCAAATCCTCGATGATTTTGTCCAGATCTCCGCCCTGAATCATATACTTGAAGAATGCGTCTTGATACTTTTCGCCTTGTACGGCTACAGTTGGCTGAATCGGCCACGTGCCGTCATACTGTGTCGGGAGAAACCCTTCGATGCCCTTGATATTCGCATTTTTCGCCGTGCTCAGCACCGACGGCACCATCGAGAAGCCGTCTCCGTTTTCATGATAATCGATCAGAATTTGATCGCTGTACATGAACTCTAAAAACTTGGCTGCTTCCTCTTTATGTTTCGAGTTTTTGCTGATGCCAAGCCATTGACCGCCCAAGAAGCCGCTTGCGCCGCGAACGGTTCCGTCGAACGTTGGCACCTGCGCCGCCGCCCAACGAATTTTGGCCGGGAACTGGTTCTGGTATACGGCCGGTTCAAAAGAGAATGAAATGTACATGCCGATTTTGCCTTCGGCAAACTGGGCGCGCATCGGGTCGATATCGAGCGATTCCATGCCTGGCAGCGTGCTGCCGTCGACGTACATCTGTCTGAACGCTTCGACGATGGACTTGAATCCGCTTACGTCGAATCGGCCGGTTTTGAAATCGAAGCCGTAACCGCTGTAGCCGTTCAGTTCGGCAATGGCGCGCGCCGAACGGTCGAAGGCGCTGGCCGGGCTCTTGAAGTTGAGGGCGAAGCCATAGGTGCCGTCCGCTTTGCCTGCTTCTGTCAGCTTCTTCGCCGTCTCGACCATTTCCTGCAACGTGGTCGGCGGATTTTGGATGCCGGCTTTCTCGAACAGATCGACATTGTAAACAAGTCGTATGGTACTTCCGTAATTGGGGAAACTATACATTTTTCCGTCAAACAGGTTCAGATCTTTCAGTTGCGGAAACCTGCTTTTAAATTCGTCGCTGAAATAATCGTCGAGCGGCTCCAGATAGTCCTTCTTGTAAAACGTCTGAATCGTGTTTTCCTTGAGACGGAACACATCCGGGGATTGAGCGGATGCAAAAGCGAGGTCGATCGCCTGGTTGTATTCTTCCGTCTTGACATTGTACTCGACTTCAATATTGGGGTTGGCTTCTTGAAACTTGGCGATCTGCGCGCGCACGTAATCGGCGTCCGGGCGATCCAGCGTCCAGAACGACAGCTTCACCTTATCCTTCGATTCTTTGCCTCCTGCGGACGCGCTCGGGCTCGCGCCTTTGGTGCCCGTATTGCTGCTGCAAGCGGCCAGCGCCATCACCAACAAGACGATAAATCCGATATACCCGATCTTCTTCCTCATGTCGAAATCCTCCTTGTTTGTTACCCGCGCGTGACAAGTTAGTGCGGGCCCCCTAGGTGTTTACAGCTTACCCTTTTAGTATGAAGCCCGGGAAACCGACTGTACATGCGGCATGACCAACATCAAGGGTAACAAAACGGCGAAGTTTCGTTTACGGCCCAGCCTTGCCCAAGTACGCCTGCCTGAACTCCGACGGCGTCATGCCGGTCGTCTTTTTGAACACTTCGCTAAAGTATCGCCGGTGCTCGTAGCTGAGCGCCTCGGCGATTTCCTGCACCTGATAGTCATCAATCAGCATCTGCTTGGCCCGTTCGATCCGCTCTTGCGTGACGAACTGTTGCACTGTCACGCCGGCGATTTTCTTGAACACGTTGGCGAAGTAACCGGCGCTGAGGTTGGCTTGTCTGGCGCACTGTTCGACGGTAAGCGGCTGCCCCAGGTTGTCCCGGATATATTGCATCGACTGCCGAACGATCTGCTCCGACTCGCTCGTCCGCTGCATCTCGACCCATTCGCAGCCCTTGCGGCAAATGTCGTCGAGCAGCAGCCGCAGCTCTTGCATCGTCGGCTCTGCCGCCTTGTTCCCCCGAATCCGTCGCTCCAGCTCTCCAACTTGCTCGTAAGGAAGCTTCTCCGACAGCACACGCAGCATCATGAACGCCAGTTCGTAACACACGCTGATTACATAATCGGGCTTGGGCGTCCCTGCGAACAAGTCGTTTAACAGTTGCGCGAGTAGCACCGAGCTTTTCCCGCGATTCCCTGACCGTAACGCGAACAGCAGCTCCTGAGCCGCTGCAGGCGTGAAGCGCGGCGGCTCCTTATCGGCACCGGCGATATGACCGAAGCTGAACGCCCCGTTGCCTCCGGTATAAAAATGATAGGAAAAGGCATTCAATGCCTGCTCGTACGACTCCCTAAGCTGGCTAAGATCGTCCGCAATCAAGCCGATGCCGATCGAGATTGTGAAGCGTGTATACTGCGCGATATGAGCGCAGCAACGGTCGGCAATTTGGCTGGCAAGCTCCGGATCGTTACAATTGAGGATGCAGACATGGCGATTGTTCGCCTCCCGAAATACGATGCCTCGCGTAAACGTCTGAATCGTTTCCTCGAGTATGTTTTGCATGGCGAACCGGATTAGCTCTACTTCGTGGGTCGGCAGCGCCGCGTAGTTGTCTTCGAAACGATCGATTTCTACAACCATCGCCACGAGTTGCCGCGGTTCCAGCGGGATTTGAAAATACCTCCAACGATTCTCGGCCTGCTCGGCGTTCGTGCGATGATGAACGAGCGTGTTCAAATATTCCTGGCGGAGAAGCGGCATGCTCATCATCAGCCGCTTCTCCATTTCTTGGACCTCGATCAGGTTGTGTTGCTCCTTTTCCCACTCTTCCTTTGCTTTCAGCACAACTTTGACGATCTCCGAGCGCGAGAAGGGCTTTTTCAAGAAGTCGAACGCACCGAGCCGAATGGCTTGTTGTGCATAGGCAAAATCGGTATAGCCGCTCAAAATAATGACTTTGCAGTGCGGATCCAGCTTCAAAATACGATCGGTCATTTCCAAACCATCCATTCTCGGCATCCGAATGTCCGTCAATACGATATCCGGACGTGTCTCCGCGACCAGTTGCAGACCGTCGACGCCACTTCCGGCCGTACCCGCCACCTCGATCCCGTACGAAGCCCAATCGATCCGACTCGTAATCATCTCGACCACGCTGCTGATATCGTCGATCACACATAGTCGAACAAACCGCTCAATCATCCGCGTATCCTCCTTCCGTCACCGGCAGTCGCAGCACGACTACCGAGCCGCGGCCCGGCTCGCTGTACAGCTCCATCCGAGCTTGTTCGCCGTAATACAATTGCAGCCGATGCGCAATGTTGCGCAGAGCATAGCCTTTCTTGCTAGTGGCAGCCTGATGCATGCTGTGATAAACCTCCTCGACATCCATGCCGCAGCCGTTGTCCTTGATCGAAAGGACGAGTTGCTCCGCCTCCGTATCGATAGCGATGTCAATGTGCCCGCCGTTTTCTATATTTTGAAAACCATGGATAATCGCGTTCTCGACTAGCGGCTGCAATAAAATTTTCGGTACGATCGACGACAGGTTAACCTTGCTTCCGATTTCGAGACGGTAATCGAACAGCGTTTCGTAGCATTTAAGCTGGATCGCCAAATACATGCGCATGTGAGCGATTTCATCTTCGAGTGCAACCCAATCGCGGCCGCCGCTAAGACCGAGCTGGAACATGTGGGCGAGCGATAGAATCATGTCGTTCACGTCGTCGTTTGCCCCGAGCTCCGATTTGCAATAAATCGTGTTCAGCGTGTTATACAGAAAGTGCGGGTCCATCTGGGCGGTCAATGCTTTGATCTCCGCCTTCCGCTTTTCCGTCTCGCCGTCCTTGACATCTTGGATCAATCGTTTGATTTCGTCGAGCATGCGATTGAAGCGAAATCCGACCTGGGCGACCTCATCCCGGTAAGGGCTGGAGAAGCGCACGTTCAAGTCGTTATGCTCCACCCGCTTCATGAGCTCTTGCAGCTTGTACAGCGGTTTGAGCAGCAGCCTTGTCAGTCTGCCGGACACGAACAGGGAGAGCAGCAGGCAGCCGAACAGCGCGTACAGCGTCGACCGCTTGATTCCGTTGACTTGCGCGAGCAGCCGCTCCTTGGACTGAACGCCAAGTAATACCCAGTTGCCGCCTACTTCCACTTGCGCGTAGTTGATGAGCGATTTCTTGCCATTAAGCGTATAGAAGAAGTAGCCGGTCTGGTCCTCGTGCAGCCTTTCGAGGAAGGAAGCGCGCCACTGGTCGTCAGTAGCTGCGTAAAGCGGGAAGCGAACGACTTCTCTACCGTCTTCGTTGATGAACATGTAATCCAGCCTGTCTTCGGTCGTGTACAGACTTTCCGCTATCAAGCGATACAATTCCCGTTCATTAACATTGACAACGACGTAGACATCGTAATCCTGATTCGGGATTTCTCCGATTGTGCCGAGCACGAGCGATACGGTCTGTTCTCTTTCCGAGAAGAAGGTGTCTTCGTGGCGCGGTACCCAGAATGGCCGCTTCTCGATTTTCGCCTGCTTGTACAAGTCACTCTCGTAGAACGAATGTTCCGTCAGGCGAATCGAAGTCGTCGTGTAAAAATCGCCGATCGGCGTGGCGATCAGAATCGATTGGACGAAGTCGTCGTAGAAACGGATTTGCGAGAAAACATGCTGCAAGTCCGACAAATGTTGGTAATAGCGGTTTGTCTTCGCCGATGCGACATCCTTCATCATCTCCTTGAACGGATAGCTGATCGTCAGCGACATCATCGAGACGGTAATATTGCGAAGACGCTGATCGACGACCTGGGCCGTCCTGTTGATCGCATCTTCACTAAGCTGGAAGGCGTTTTTCTGCACCACATTGGCGGCGATCAAGTACGAGATCGTCCCGTTCGCGCTTACGGCCAGCGTGATGAGCAAGACAAACGTAAGCCAGACCCGGCTCCGGAACGATAATCCGTAAAACCATGATTTCAAACGCGTCGACAGCACCTTGCTCCACCGTTTCACGCAGCACCTCCGTGACATTGATGTCCAAACATACGCTTGAGGTGCCTCTACCCTCGACCAACGCAGAGATTCTGAATGGTCCAATTAGTTTTGAAAATCATACATAAAATTACGATTCTCGTCCGGAAAGCTCCGCGAACGATGCTTGCCCCTTATCGAAGTAGTGGCTCCGATAGTTTTTGATATGGCCCCAGGAGTAGCGCAACACACTCAAGATCCGCTTCAAGTTCACATCCTTGCGATACCACAGCGACCGGATCACTTTTCTCCCGCTATACAACTTGTTGATCTCGGACGATAACGCCGGATCGGTGACGTAGCGCTTCAATACCGATCTCGGCACATTGGACCATAGAGCGGAATTTTGGCCGTATACGCAATCGCTTGCTTTGCCGGAGACGACTTGATCGATGAGCGCCGCAACCATGTTGAGCCCGGCCGCCCGGACGAACAAGCTGCTTCTACCGAGCCGCGGGTTGATTTCGAACAACATGTATTTGCCTGTCCGGCTGTCGAATTTCATGTCGATGTTGGAAAATCCGATATACCCGATTTGCTCCAGGAAAGCCTTGATCTTCTTATAGATGTCCATGTCGGAGCGGCTGATGATGGCGGCGTAGTTGCCGAGCGTCTTCGGAGCATATTCTTCCAGCACCGGCTGGCCGAGGCACATCATGCGCACTTGCCCGTTATCGTCGGAATAGCTGTTGATCACGCGCATCGCGCTGTCGCCGCCGGGAATGAACTCTTGAATGATCAATTTGCCGCGGTAATCGGACGTATTCATGCTGCGGATCATCGCCAGGTAATCTTCTCGCGATTGGAAGAAGAACACTTTCTTCTTGCCTTCGAAGTGGCAGTGCAAATATTCGTAGGCATTGCTGTTCTCAGGCTTGACGACGATCGGAAATTGAAAGTCCATGCGCTCCAGCGCGCTCTCGCGCTCGTGCGGCTCGCACACGACCGTCTTCGGATAGTCCAGGCCGTACCGTTCGCACAAGGCGTAGAACTTGTCCTTCGTGTCGAGCGTATCCAGCAGGGCGCCCGTGATGAAATGATTCGCGATTAACCCTTTGAACTTGTCATAGTGGCGCGACAACATCCCGGCATAATAGTCCGAGCAGGGGATGACGATCAGCTTCCGGTCCGGAGCGGCGTGCTTCTCCAACACGGACAGCAAGGCGCCAGGGAATACGTCCTCGCGGTCGAAGTTGTCGATCCGGACGAGATCGAACAAGCGGCTGTGCATTGTCGGGATGAGCAGCCGCGTGCAGAGCAGGAGCGGCCGGATCCCGTAAGCTTCATGAATGAGTCGGACGTTGCCGTAGGCGTTCTCGTCGCTGCCGAGAATGATGGGCAAAAAATCAGATTGGTGGCTCATAAGTTCCCTCGTTCGATTAGTTTTTCGTTTGTTATTTCGCTTGTTATTATCATAACATCCAAGCCGATACGAGCCAATTGTTGCTGTTCAGGGAGATCAGATCGACTGATTCGAGTCAGCTTGAGCGAAGTGGGCATAATCTCTGTCAAATCCTGTAGGATCAACTACTTTATTGAGGTATAATGTCAGCATAATGGCTTTTGCGGAGAGGCAGTGGCGCCGGATGGAGAATACAAGCGAGAATGCGCTGCAAGTGGAATGGCTAAGACATGAGATGGCCAATTACGCGATGCAGCAGAATTACGTGCCGATCGTGCAAAGAATGACCTTGCATAATCGATCGGAAAGCGATTTACAGCAGTTTACAGTCCAAATCAAGCCGGATCCGGCATTTGCGCCGATATGGTCGAAGAATGTCGATATCGTGCCGGCGGGGCGTCAAGTTGATCTGGGGCCCATTCACTTGGAGCTTAGCGGGGCTTATCTTGCCGAACTGACCGAGCGTCTTGCCGGCACGCTTACGCTGGAAATTACGCAAGGAGATCAGGTGCTCTATCAGGAGAGGTCGCCTCTTGCTCTGCTGGCCTATGATCAATGGGGCGGGTTGACTTCGATGCCGGAGATGGTCGCGGCCTTCGTCATGCCCAACCACCCTGCTGTGACGAAGGTGCTCGGCGAAGCGGCGCCGCTGTTGGAACGTTGGTCCGGCACTCCTTCCTTCGACGCTTATCAAAGTCGCAATCCGAATCGCGTTCGTGGGCAGGCTGCGGCGATCTTCTCGGCGATACAGTCCCATCGGCCCACCTATTGCGTCGCTCCGGCCAGCTTCGAAGAGGTCGGCCAGCGCATCCGGCTGCCGGACACGGTACTCGGCAGCGGCATGGGCAACTGCCTTGATCTGACGCTCCTGTATGCGGCTTGTCTGGAAGCGGTCGGCTTGCATCCGCTCATCGTCGTGACGAAGGGCCATGCGTTTCCGGGTGTATGGCTAATCGAAGAAACCTTCTCGGAGTGCGTTCAGGACGACGTTTCCCTGCTGACGAAGCGGCTCGCTGCCGGCGTTCATGAGATCAGCATCGCGGAAGCGACTCTGATGTGCGCGGGCAGCCAAGCATCTTACCGGGATGCGGAGCAGGCCGCAGCTTCCCGCTTGGCGGATTCGGACGCTTTCTTCGGTTTCATCGATGTCAGGCGCGCCCGCGGCAGTGCGATTCGGCCGATCCCGGTCCGTATTCCGACACCCGACGGCTGGCAGATCATACAGGAGCAGCCGGCGCAATCACCGGCAGACACGACCGTTCCCGACGAATTGACGATACGGGAACGACCTGCCGAGGTCGATTCGATCCCGGTAACGAAGCAGAAGCAGTGGGAGAGGCGGCTGCTCGATTTGACGCTGCGCAATACGCTGCTCAACTTCCGCATGACCAAATCCTCGCTGCCCTTGCTTCATTCCAGGCTGAATGAATTGGAAGATGCGATCGCGGACGGCCAAGAGTTCCAACTGCTGCCGAAGCCGGAGGATTGGGATGAGGATCAGACGCTTAGAAGCGCGGAATTGTTCCAGAGCTTAAGTCAGCAGCACCCGCTGGCCTCGCTTCTTCAGGAGGAGTTCCATCGCAAGCGCCTGAGGGCGAATGCAAACAGCAGAGAGCTTGCCGACAAGGTGACGCATCTTTACCGGTCGGCAAGGGTGTCGCTGGAGGAGAACGGCGCCAACACGCTGTTCCTGGCACTCGGCCTGCTGCAGTGGTACGAATCTCCCGCCAGCGAGAAGCCCCGCTACGCCCCTATCGTACTGATTCCTGCCGAACTGGTTCGGAGATCGTCAAGTGCGGGCTTCGTGCTGCGAATGAGGGACGAAGAGCCGCAGATCAACATTACGCTGCTGGAGATGCTGCGGCAGGATTTCGGCAGCCAGATTGGCGGATTGGACCCGCTGCCGCGGGATGACAAAGGGATCGATCTGGCCGGTATATTCACCACCATTCGGCATGTTGTGATGAACTTGCCCCGGTGGGACATTATCGAGACTGCGGTTCTGGGACTGTTCTCGTTCAGCCGGTTCGTCATGTGGCATGATATTCGCAGCCGCGCGGACGATCTGGCGAGGAACAAGGTCGTAGCCAGCTTGATGGCAGGTCGTCTGGCATGGGAACCGGCCGATGCAGCTTTTCCGGACCCCGGCCGACTGGACGAAAAGGTTGCGCCGGATCGGCTGTTATTGCCGATCAGCGCCGATTCCTCGCAGATCAGCGCGATCAGCGCGGCGAACGGCGACAACAGCTTCGTCCTGCACGGTCCTCCCGGCACGGGCAAATCCCAGACGATCACGAATATGATCGCCTCGGCGCTGGCCGCGGGGAAGACGGTTCTGTTCGTTGCAGAGAAGATGGCAGCGCTCAGCGTCGTCCAGAGCCGGCTGGATCAGATCGGATTGGGCCCGTTCTGCCTGGAGCTGCATTCGAACAAAAGCACGAAGAAGGCTGTCCTCGAGCAACTGCGTCGAACGCTGGAGACCGTGCGAGCCGCTTCGCCTGAGGAATGGGGCTTGCAGGCGGAGCGGGTTGCCGCTTCCCGCAATGAATTGAATGATTATGCGGCTTCCTTGCACAAGCCCTACGGGTTCGGCGCTTCGCTCTATGAGTCGATCGCACGCTACGGCCAAGTGAAGTCGGCACCTGCGGGCGTTGCTTTCGAACCGGCGGTCGTCGGGAGTATGACCAGGGAGCAATATACCGCTTGGAAAGACACCGCCAATGAGCTGCGAGTTGCCGGGGAAGCGGCCGGGCATCCATCCGGGCACGCCTGGTCGGATGCGGCTTGCTCTGCGTATACGCCGGCTTTCCGTTCGCAAGTCGAGGAGGCGCTGCATGCGTATACCGCCCAACTGCTTGAGGTCCGCCAAGCCTACGGGGATCTGGGAAGCGGCATCGGCGAACTGCCGCCGCAACCGACGCGCGAGGATTTGCTGCGTCTTGGCGAGCTTGGCGAATGGCTGGGCGCGATGCCGTCAGCGGTCGCTCCCGGGCTGCTCGCCGCAGCCGATCCCGAAGCGGCAAGTGTTCAGGCGGAGGCTGTTGCCCGCCACGGCCAAGTCCGCGACGAAGTCCGTGCTCAGCTTGCGGTTCGATTCCGTGCCGAGGCGTTGACTTTCGATGCCGCACCTGTTCTCGCGGAGTGGAGAACGGCGGAGATGCAATGGTTTTTGCCGAAATACTTGAAGCAAAGCCGCATCGCCAAGATGCTGAAAGCGATGGCTGTCAACGGAGCCGCAGTACAGAAGAAGGATGCGGCGGAATCGCTCGCGCTTATGGTGCAATATCAGGCCGAGGCCGCTTTCCTGAAGCAAGCCGAACCCGAAGCCGCCTTGTTATTGGGAGCGCTGTGGAAGCAGGGCGAAGCGGACTGGCTGGCGGTTGACGCCGCGCAAGCATGGACGGTCAAGGTGCATCAGGCTTTGCTTCGATTCGGCCGGGATGCCGCGTCAGCAAGGCAAGCAAGGAACCGTCTGGCGGAGCTGCTGGCTGCGGGGAAAGAAGCTTACCTGAAACGGCATGGCGAGGCGATTGCACGCTTCACCTCGGCGATCCGGACGTTCGTCCGGCTGGAATCGCGGCTGTCCGAACTGCTCGCCGCGGATTTTGCGATGATGGACAAAGAACGGGCGGAAGAAGTGTGGCTGGAATATCGGGAGCGAAAGGCGCGGCAATGGGCCGCCGCGATCGACGGCTTGCGCGAATGGTGCAGCTGGCGGCTGGTTCGGGACCGGGCGTCGTCGACCGGGCTGCAGTCGCTCGTTGCGGCGTACGAAGCCGGGCCATTGCGTCATGCCGATGTCGTGCCGGCTTTCGAGCGTGCATGGTGGAAAGCGGCCATCGATTATATTTTGGCGGAAGACCAACGTCTCGCTTCCTTCTCCGGCCGACTGTTCGAAGAGAAGATCAAAGGCTTTCAGGAATTGGCAGAGCGGTTCGAGAAGCTTACGAGGCAGGAGATCGCGGCCCGTCTGTCGGCCAACATCCCCCCGTTGAACAATCAGGCGGCTTCGAGCTCGGAAGCGGGCATCTTGCTGCGGGCCATTCGCAGCGGCGGCAGAGGGCTGTCGCTGCGCAAGCTGTTCGAGCAGATCCCGAACTTGCTCGGCCGAATTTGTCCTTGCATGCTGATGAGCCCGATGTCCGTCGCGCAGTACCTCGACCCGAAGTACGCGCCGTTCGACCTGGTCGTATTCGATGAGGCGTCGCAGCTGCCCACGAGCGAAGCGGTCGGGGCCATGGCACGCGGCCATCATGTCATCGTCGTAGGCGATCCCAAGCAATTGCCGCCGACGAGCTTCTTCACGAATGCTGCAAATGACGATGCGGACGACGCGGTGGTGCCGGAGGACCTCGAGAGCATTCTGGACGATTGCCTCGCGCTCGGCATGCCGCAAGAGCACCTGCTGTGGCATTACCGCAGCCGTCACGAGAGCCTGATTGCGTTCAGCAACCGCCATTTCTATGAGAACAAATTGTTGACGTTCCCTTCGCCGTTCGAGTTGAGATCGAATGTCCAGTGGCATCCGGTCGAAGGTTATTACGATCGCGGGAAGACGAAGCAGAACCGCGCCGAAGCCGAACAGGTGGTTGCGGCGATCTCCCGCAGATTGCGGGACCCGGACCCCGTCGCGGCCAAACGAAGCATCGGCGTCGTCACCTTCAGTTCGATTCAGCAGACCCTGATCGAGGACTTGCTTGACGATGCCTTTCGCAGGGACGGGGAATTGGAACAGCTGGCGGCCTCCCTCCATGAACCGATCTTCATCAAGAACCTGGAGAACGTTCAGGGCGACGAGCGCGACGTGATTCTGTTCTCGGTCGGATATGGACCGGACCAGAATGGCAAAGTCGTGCTGAATTTCGGGCCGTTGAATCGGGAGGGCGGCTGGAGAAGGCTGAATGTAGCCGTCTCGCGCGCACGCCATGAGATGCATGTATTCTCCACTCTCCGGGCGGAACACCTCGACGTGTCCCGAACGCGGGCGCATGGCGTCGGCATGCTGCGATCGTTCCTGGAGTATGCGGAGAAAGGTCTTTCCGCGCTGGGCGCAGGCGCGGCACGCACGAAGACAGAACGGCCGGGCATCGAGGCGCAAATCGCGGAGTCGCTTGCGCAGGAGGGATATCGGGCTGACCTGCATGTAGGGTCATCGGGATATCGGATTGACGTCGCCGTAGCGGATCCGGCTCGCCCCGATACGTATCTGCTAGCAATTCTATGCGATGGCGACAGCTATACGAGCGGAAGAACGGCAAGGGACCGTGAAGTGCTGCGCGAACAAGTGCTGGGCGGGCTGGGTTGGCGCATTCATCGCGTATGGTCGATGGATTGGCTGGATAATCCGGCCAAGGAGATTCAGCGAATCAAGGAGGCCATAGCCGCCGCTCAGGCGGCAGGTGTTGCGATCGCGGCTACGGCGGAGTCTGGCTCGCCCCCTCCTCTGCAGGTAGAGAAGGATGTCGATGCAGAACCGGGAAGCTTGCAAGCTGCCGGCTCGCTGACAGGCGCGGGAATGGACGGCCCGACGGGTTCGCGGGAATCGCCGCCCGACGCCTCGGTTGGCTCCACCGCTTCGTCGCTGCCGGCAACATGGAGGAGCGCGTATCGCGCCGCTCAGCTCACGGGCGTCAGTAGCCAATCTCCCGAAGATTTTTATTTGCCGGCCAATACGCGCCTATTGCGCGAGCAGATCATCCAAGTCGTACAAGAAGAAGGTCCCATCAGCAAGTCGCAGTTGATTCGCAGAGTGTTGCATGCCTGGGGCGTCGGGCGATCGGGAGCACGGATCGAACGGCATTTCGACCAGGTCTTGCACACGATGAAGCTGCGAACCACGATATGGGACACATTGATCTTCTACTGGCCGCAAGAGGCGGATCCGGCGGCTTACGACGTTTTCCGAGTGCCCGAAGGAGATCAGGAACGCAGGAATGCCGAGGATCTGCCTCCCGAGGAAATCGCGAATGCCATCCGGGAAGTGTTATATAGTCAGATCAGCCTGCCGCTGGAGGATCTTATTCGGGAAACCGTCAAGATGCTTGGCTACTCGCGTACAGGCAGCGCGCTGGATAAAGCGGTCAGGAACGGGCTTCGGGCGGCGGAACTTAGAGGCTATGCGGAAGTCGGGGACAACAGAGTGTCGGAACGGAAGGGATAAGCCGGGCGAGAAAGCACCATGCGCGCATGGTGCTTTCCTGTTCGTGGACAGCGAATCGACCGCAGCTGTCCGGCGTGATGTTGGCTTGCAGCTTCCAAACGAGTGCGTGAATTGCCAGGAGCAAGGGAGACTGAAGAGGCAGCAACTGCCGGCGCAGGATGAGTATTTATAAAAGCCGCCCAATCTCTTGCGGCGAATAGCGATACCGGCTGCCGCAGATGCTGCACGCGATTTCCATGTCTTCGCCGCGATCGCAAGCACTTCTTAACGTTTCCCCACCCAGACCATGCAACAGAGGCATGAGTGCTTCCTTGCTGCAGACGCAGAATAATTGTACAGGCAACGTGCCGACGATCCGAATATCTTCGAATACCGAGAAAGGCCATTCCAGTATCGGCGTTCGACGGCTGCTGGAGAGATGACTTTCCAATCCCCGGTGGGCGATCGCTTGCCGAATCTGATCCAACAATCCGCCAGGAGCACCTGGCAACAATTGCGCCAATATGCCTCTACTGCTGCTCACTTCACCGTCTTCATCGAATTGAATATCCAAATGAAACCAAGTTGCCGTCTGCTCGCTCTGCCGATAATAATGCGACAAATTCGCTTCCACGCTCCCGTACGGCATATCCGTAATCCCGGTGAAGGCACGGTCTAAGCCTATATGCTTCGCGACGCGAATACTTCCCCTGTCTCCGATCAAAGTGCGGAACCCGTTCCCTTCCCGATTGCATGCATCCCAAGGCGCGGCAAGCAGCGCTTCGCTCAAATAGCCGCGCACATGGCCGGCTGCTTCGACATCCGTATAGATGCGATATTGAGAGTTCGTCGCGGTAATCACCACGCTGAGCCGCTCATCCCCCTTGAGCATGCCCGCAATCAAACTGGCGGCGGATACGGTTTGGCCGAGTGTCAGGCGCAGAAGCGGATGAGGCGGATGTCTCCTGCATAGCGCACCAATCAGCTCCGTATTCTCTACGAACATGATGCGGGCCTGTTGGCGGAAAGCCAGTGTTTGAATAACCGTATTGTTCATCGGTCAATCCCTCTCGTAACGGACGTATGTCGGTTGAATATTTGATGCCGTTTACGATACAGTGTAAATCATCACGTAACGTGAGGTTCAAGCGGAATCGTAAAAAGAGGGGGGCTGAGCGTGAGCAAGAAACTGTGGAAGGTAGGGGAACTGGCCTGGCGAACCGGGCTCACCGTGCGGACTCTTCACCATTATGACGAGATCGGCCTGCTGTCTCCTGCCAGAACTTCGGAATCCGGACATCGCCTTTATACGGACGCGGATATCATGAAGCTTCATCAAATTATTACGCTGAAGCAGTTGGGTTTTGCCTTGGATGAGATCGGTCGCATGCTGAACAGTCCGAGTTACCAGCCTACTACTTTGTTGGGCATGCAACTGGATCGCGTCAATCGCCAGATCGAAGAACTGACGTCGTTGCGCGAACATTTGCTGGATATCAAGGGTATGCTGCGATCGGGGACAGCAGCGTCCAGCGAAGCGCTGATGATGGCGATTCAGATGGCGAGAATGAGCAAGAGCCCGCATTTCGAACCGCAGCAGATGGAGGAAGCGAAACGGCGGTTTGGCAAGTTGAAGACGGAAGAACTCGCACGAAGGTTCGAAGAGGGAACCCGATCCCTGCAACAATGGCGCCATTGCATGGAAGCGGGGTTGGAGCTGAATGATCCGGAAGTCATAGAACTAGCGAAACAATGGCAGCACGAGTTGGAGGCGCTCGGTATGGACGATGAAGCGTTCGGTCTTTCAGCTGAACGGTATTACGCCGCGAATCCTTTGGATGCGATTCAACAGGGCATGGACGGCGAATTGTATGCTTATATCAAGCAGGCGGTCCAATCCATCAAACAGCAACCGCAGTAACTTTCCCTCGTCTGTGAGCGTCTAATCAGTTGGATGATATTGGTGCGCATGGAAGAGGTGGCTGACATACGTAATCGAAATCGGCCGATCGTGGCGATAGTCGGCATCAGCATCGCGCTGCTTGCCGTCGTGATCTTGCTAGCCAATTTAAGTTGGCCTGCGAAGCAAACGGAGGTGCTTCCGGCGCCGGAAGATTCTTGGGTGGAGGCCCCGCCGGTTCCGTCCGAACCGTCGCATGCTGAGCCGATATTGCGATTCGATACGGATCCAGCCGAGCCGTATGTAATATGGCGGCAGGACTCGGAAGCGCTATATGTGCAAAACCTCAGGCTCGTCTATACGACGGATGGCGAGGAAGAGCGTGTCCTGCATGAGTGGAAGAAGCCATTGTCGGCGCAGGCTTGGCGCAATGGCGACCTGGTGCTGATCGGGACTCAGCTTATCGACGGTAACTCAGACGAAGAAGGCTATCGCGGCCAGTGGCTGGCGCTACGCATCGCGCCGGAACCGAAGGTCGTGGCGGAGGAGAACATTTACTTCGGCCCACAGGAGGTAATGACCGCCAAATACGCCGAGCAGCCGCGCATGTTCTATGCGGCAGTGCGCAACGGGGAGCGGTTCTCCGAATATGTTTTCGATCCGGCTGCCATAGGCGAATGGATAAGAATCCGGTATGAGCTTTCGGCAGAACCGTGGCAACCGCCCGAGATGCCGGTTCAATCGGATTCGCTGGAACGATTTGAATTCAAGCACGTATTACCGATGCCAAATGGTGAAGCCGTATACGCTTATCATGACGATACGGGGAGCTTCATCTACTATAAGGAACGAGACTTGTATCCCTATTTCGGCCGCACGAGCGGTTACACATTGGAAGACGCCAAGTGGATCCCGTTCGTAGACGACGCGCCGCAGGTATTGGGTAAACTTCGCGATTCAGCCGGCGGGCATGTGATGGCGTTCCTGGGTCACGGCGACCCGCTGCCGTTGGAATCGAAGCTGTGGGAAGGCGATTGGCAGGCATTGAACGATCGCGTGTTTGTGCGTGCACTCTCGGAGAATCTGGAGGTTGTGCAGTATCCGGACCCGAACATCACGGATGACCGCACGCCGCACGCGGCTTCATTTTCAACCAAAGGCTGGCAATGGGTTTCATCCGAAGGATCGCTGGCCACTTATGAGGCGAACGGTGGCAAGCGGTATATTTCCTATTACGATCTGGCGAACAGCGTGGAGGCAGCGCCGGAGTCCATCTGGTTAAGCTCGTTGCTTGACTACAAGGTGAAACAAGAGGAGCGAGTGAATGAGGCTGTTCGCTACGACATGCACATGATTCCCGAGTGGGACTATCCCGGCGACAATACGAATTCCGAAATTCCGGATGCGTTACGTGAGGCGGTAAGCGAGGTACACATGGATGGGGATTACGGATTCGCGAGGACGTATCGTAAGTTTGGCGACAGATGGTTCGTGCTGGTGGATCGTCATTTTTACGAGTTCAAGGATGGGAGATTAAGCGCGATCGGCGATATGCCGGTGACGATTATGGTCCGAGTGGGGGAGGCATCCGGCGGCCAAGGTCCGATGGATTTCGCGCTTGTCGGCGATGATTGGTTCGTCGCGGATACGGAGGCTTCCCGCGTATTGAAGTTGAACGACCGACTCGAGGTGCAGGCAGAGCTTGAAGTGCCGAATCCATACAAGTTGACGATTCGGGATGAACGGGTGGAGATCGCTACAACGTCCGAGCATTGGACCGCGAATTTGGCATTGGAATTGCTGAATAAGGGGCCTCTGCCGTACGTTTCCACTGCCAAGATGAAGAAGCAGCCGATCGAGCAGTTTTGGCAGCAGCAATGGTATAAGGATTCGCAAAGCGGATTGGCTTGGTATTATCTTCAAGGGTGGCTGTATCAGTACCTCGATCAGGAACAGGTGTATCGTTCGTTCTTTATCGGTTTTAATGAGAACGACATGGCGCAAGTGCGCATTCTGCCTTATCGCGACGAAGTGCTGGTACTGCTGGACCGCCGGTTGGAACGGTTCGACAGGGCGGGCAATCGCTTGGGTGCGATTGAGTTCCCGCGTTCCCGACCGGACGGCATCTACGATCGTACGCCGCAGGGCGAAAATTCGATGTATCTGGATGCAGAGTCGGAGCGGCTGATCCTGGTGCAAGGATATCGTGTCTTGGAGATCGATCTGGCGAGCGGGGAGACTCGCACGATCTTCCGGCAGAACTACGCGGACATCGGCGAATTGATCCCGCACGATGGCGGTCACAGCCTGTATTTCCTGCTTAGCGGCAACGAGAACTACCGATATATACGGCGGGAGCGGGAGGATCGGGCCGCAGGGGTGAATATGTATTCGGAGGTTGTCCGGATCGACTTGCGGGGCGGCCATGTACAGCGCTTCGTCGTAGATGGTTACTACGACAAATTGAGGTTGGAGGACAATGCCGCAGGCGGAGATTCACCTTCATTCGTTTTGCTTAACTTTACCTGACAGGACTCCATAATCTTGCGAGCACGGATCCTGAAAGTTGCTATAATGATGGGAAAAGCAGGGCCGAAGGATGAATAAGCCGGAAGGGAGCTGCCATCGTGGATGCCAAATCGCGTGAAAGAGCGGATATGCCGGAAGGCACTTCCACTATCCTGAATGTTCGTACATTGGCTTCCTCTCACAGAAGATTGTCCGAATTGCTGCAACCGGGCTTGTCAGTGCTGGATGTCGGATGCGGCACGGGGGCAATTACCGAGGGGATCGCAGGGCGTGTCGCTCCAGATGGAGAAGTCGTGGGCGTGGATGTGAATGCGCGCTTGATCGTGGAAGCGAGAGATCGGCTCGCGAGCGGCCATCCAGGCGCCGACATTTCCTATGAAGTCGCCGATACCTACGCGCTTACTTTCTGCGACCGGTTCGACATCGTAACGGCGGCGCGCGTGCTGCAATGGCTGTCGGAGCCGGAACAGGCGTTGCATCAGATGATCAAGGCGGCTAAGCCTGGCGGCATCGTGCTCGTCCTGGATTACAACCACGAGCGGATTCGCTGGGAGCCTGAACCTCCAGCCGAATTCAAGCTGTTCTACGCGCAGTTCCTGCAATGGAGAAGCGATGCAGGCATGCACAATCGCATCGCGGATGAGCTGGAGCGTTTATTTGCCTCGTCAGGCTTAACCGACATTCAATTCTCCTCGCAATCGGAAACGACAACGCGGCACGACCCCGATTTCGCTGAGAAAATCGGCATTTGGGCGGAGGTGGCGGCAAGCAGAGGGCTACAGATGGTCCGGGACGGCTATTTGACGGAAGATCAGCGCAGCCAAGCCGAGCGCGAGTATCGGCAGTGGATCGCATCGACAGTGGAGAGTCAGACGATGTATTTGCTGGCCGTGGAAGGACGGAAGTCGGGATAAAACGCTTTGGAGCAACATACGCTCCATCGGAGTCAGTCAATTCGGCATTCCATCATTGAACGACACATGATTATGTACTTATGCAATCGTATTGCGATCCGTTACCGATATCGGTAAGGAGGCCCGATTCGAATGGCAGACGGGAATGGGCAGGCGAACATGCAGTGTGCATTGGTTACCGGAGGCAGCCGCGGGATTGGGCGAGGCATCGCCTATGCGCTGGCGGAAGCGGGATACGCGCTCACGATCGTTCATCATCAAGATGGGGACGACGCGGCACGCACCGTGACGGAGATCAGGGAACGGTGGGGCATAAGTTGCAGCGTGATCGAGGCCGATCTGCGGGAGGCGACCGCCGCCGAGGCTGTCGCGCGAGAAGCGATCCGAACGATGGGGCGCATCGACGTGCTCATCAACAATGCGGGCATTACCCGGTTCGGTTCGATTCAAGAACTGTCCGCTGCGAATATCGATGACATGTGGGCGCTCAATCTCCGCACCCCGCTCCTTCTGATGCGCGAAGTTTCGCGGCACATGATTGACGAAGGGATTCATGGCCGCATGATCAACATTACCTCGCTACGGGCGACGCGGGCGTTTCCTCGGGATTCGGCTTACGGTGGATTGAAGGCGGCGCTGCAGCGGGCATCGGAAGCGGCGGCGCTCGACCTGGCGCCTTATGGCATCAGAGTGAACTGCATTGCGCCGGGAGCGATACGGGTGTGGGAAGAGAAAGAACATCATCGCAGATTCGGCAAGAAGATCCCGCTTGGCAGGATGGGACTGCCGGACGATATCGGACGCGCGGCTGCCTGGCTCGTGTCGGAGAATGCTTCCTATGCGACCGGCATCACGCTTCGCGTTGACGGCGGACTGATGCTGCCGGGCATGCCGGAAGATGGCTACAGCGATTGGAACCCGAACGCGCACACGACAAAATGAAGGAGTTGGGCGGGCATGAGCGAATTGACGATCCGGGACGTGAAAGTGATTCTGACCGCGCCGGACGGGATTAACCTGGTCGTCGTGAAGGTCGAGACGTCCGAACCGGGCCTGTACGGCCTGGGTTGTGCGACATTCACCCAGCGATATTTGGCGGTTGCTACCGCGATCGAGGAATATTTGAAGCCGTTCCTGATCGGCAAGGATCCGCAGCGAATCGAGGACCTGTGGCAGACAGCGATGGTTAGCGCCTACTGGCGCAACGGCCCCGTGCTGAATAACGCGCTTTCGGGCGTCGATATGGCGCTCTGGGACATCAAAGGCAAGTTGGCCAATCTGCCGATCTATCAATTGCTCGGCGGCAAGTGCCGGGAAGCCGTCGCGATCTACCGGCATGCCGACGGGCGGGACCTGGAGGAGCTAGCGGACAACGTGCAGCGATTCAAGGACATGGGCATCCGGCATGTTCGCTGCCAGCTCGGCGGGTATGGGGGCAAGCATGCATGCGACAACAAGCCGGATAACGCGCTGCCGGGCGCCTACTTCGACCCCGATGCGTACGCGCGCAGCGTTCCACGCATTTTCGAGTCGATGCGTTCGCGATTCGGGTTCGAGCTGGAACTGATCCATGACGTCCATGAGCGGTTGCAGACGATCGAGGCGGTACGTCTGGCCAAGCAATTGGAGCCGTATCGCTTGTTCTATCTGGAAGATCCGCTGTCGCCGGAACAGCTTGACGGCTTCAAAATGATCCGCGCCCAGAGCGCGACGCCGATCGCGATGGGAGAGCTGTTCGTGCACCCGCGGGAGTGGACGTCCCTGATCTCCGGCGGGCTGATCGACTTCATCCGCGCGCATATCAGCGCGATCGGCGGGTTGACGCCGGCGAAGAAGCTGGCGACACTGTGCGAAGCGTTCGGCGTACGCACCGCATGGCACGGGCCGGGCGATGTTTCTCCGGTAGGTCACGCTGCCAATTGCCATTTGGATCTAAGCAGTGTCAATTTCGGCATCCAGGAATGGTACGAGTTCTCGGATCGCATGCGGGAAGTGTTCCCGGGCTGTCCGACGGTTCGGAGCGGCTATGCTTACATTCATGAAGCGCCGGGGCTCGGCATCGACATCGACGAATCACTCGCCGCGCAGTATCCTTGCCGCAACGACCTGCCGGCCTGGACGCTGGCCCGCTTGCCGGACGGCACGCCGGGCCGTCCTTGATCGCGCAGGACTCGGGACGATGAGAACCGAAGCTTTGTTGATTGAACTTGCCTGATGACGAGGAGTTGTTCATACATGGACATCAATACGAACAAGGACAAGCCGGCGTTCAAAATTTCGCGCATCGGTTACGTGTACGTGCCAACATCCGACATCGACGCCTCCATCGGCTGGTATACGGGGCATCTCAGCTTCAAGCTGATGAACAAGTTCCCCGATCGCGGCTCGATGCTTGCCGTGCTGCAATACAAGGACGATTTCCGGGATGCGGACGCGCCGGATTGAGGATGTCTCGTGAATCACGATAGATTACGATAGATTACGATAGGACGTTACGGTTCCACGGCCGATTCCGGCTTGCGACCTGTAGCGTCTTTTTTCTGTGCTGCTGCGGTCGGTTGTGGCAAATTGGCGATGTGGTCGTCTAAACAGGCGTATCGAGGCAGCGGCGAGTGAGCAGGAGGACCGATTGGACGTTTTCGGCCCATCCGCAGCCGGCTTTCACAATTCGTCCACAATCGGTGTGACGCGGCTCACATCGATGAGAATGATAATCGCTTAATATTACGATGTAAACAACACAAGGAGGTTGATCTCCGATGGCGATAGAGGAAAGAGAACTCGAGACGATGAACGAAGAAGAGAAAACAACGGAAAAAGGCACGATATTCTCGGTTACGGTAGTTGGCGTCTTCATTCTGCTGCTGTATCTCGTCATTTTCGGGCTTTATATGTCCAGGGTCTAGGAGGGAAAGACATGAAGCAGCATCGCACAGAGAAAGTATGGCTGACCGCCAGCTTCGGCATGATCATGATCTTCATGCTGATAACCGGGTACCAGACGTTCGCGATGGGCATGGGCATGCCCAGTCACAAGGAAACGATCGATTCGCAGAAGGTGGACCAGACGGCGCCTTTCGACAAGCCGGGCGTCAAACAGATCGGCGACAATGAGTACGAAGTGGTCATGACGCTGGAAATCTTCGCGTTCAACCCGAGCGATTTCGAGATCCCGGCAGGCGCCACCGTCAACTTCATCCTGACGTCCAAGGACGTGGTGCACGGTTTTGAAATCGCGGAGACGAACGTGAACGCCATGGTCGTGCCGGGTTATATCCAGACGATCAAGCAGAAGTTCGACAAGCCGGGCGAATATCTGGTGCTCTGCAACGAGTACTGCGGCGCCGGCCACGAGTACATGTTCACGAAGATTACGGTAGTCTAGGAGGGGATGAGACCATGGAAGCGACTGTACCGCAGCGGCAACACCAACGAGCGACAAGCAAAGCCCAGTCCTTGACAGAGAAAGCGAATCGGGCGCTCGGCGTGCAACCGGCCGATGCTCTGTTTTCCAAGACCTATATGATTGGAGCGTTCATCGCTCTGCTGATCGGCGGCATCTTCGGATTGCTGCAAGTGCTTGTTCGCGGCGGCGTGATCGACACCTTGCCGCTTAACCTGAACTACTATCAAGTATTGACGGGCCACGGTGTCATGATGGTTGTCGTGTTCTCGACATTGTTCGTCATCGGCTATTGCTATGCCGGATTATCACATACGCTGGGCGGCTTGCTGCCGAAAGTGCGGAAGATGGCCTGGATCGGATTCGGGCTCAAGGTGGTCGGCGTGGCCATGGCTTCCGTCGCGATCCTGGCTGGAGATGCCTCGGTCATGTACACGTTCTATCCGCCAATGGCTGCCGTTCCTTATTTCTACATCGGTCTGGTGTTTGCCGTGCTCGGCATCTGGATGTGCGCATTCGGCGCCTTCATCAACGTGGCGCACTGGCGCAAGGCGCACCCCGGCCAGCGGGTGCCGATCCTGTCGTACTTCGCCACCGGCATCTTCGTCCTGATGTTCTTCGGCAGCTTGCCGGTCGCGATCGAAGTGTTCATGATCATCCCCTGGTCGCTCGGCTGGGTGGACACGATCAACGTCATGGTATCGCGCACCTTGTTCTGGGCATTCGGCCATACGTACGTAAATATCTGGTATATGACAGCCGTCTCGGCCTGGTATGTCATCATCCCTAAAATCATCGGCGGCAAGCGGTTCAACGACACGATCACCCGCGTCATGATCGTCATGCTCGTCATCCTGAACATTACCGGCGGCTTCCATCATCAGATCGTTGACCCGGGCATCTCCGAATCGGTGAAGTTCATGCACGTATTCATGAGCCTTGCGATCAGCTTCCCGTCGCTGATGACCGCTTACGCCATGTTCTCCGTATTCGAGAAGACGGCACGCAAGCTGGGGGGCAAAGGGATCGTCGGCTGGTATAAGAAGATGCCGTGGAAAGACGTCCGCTTCCTGTCGCCGTTCATCGCGATGGTCGCCTTCATTCCGGCCGGTGCGGGCGGGATCGTGCAAAGCACGAATCAATTGGACCAAGTCGTCCATAATACGTTATGGATCACCGGACACTTCCATCTGACGCTCGGCATGACCGTCGTCATGACTTTCTTCGGCATCACCTATTGGCTGATTCCGCATCTGACCAAGCGCAAGCTGACGCCTTTCGTCAATCGGCTGGGCTTGATCCAGACGGCTCTGTGGACGGTCGGCATGTCGATCATGGCCATTTCGATGCACGTCGTCGGATTGTTCGGCGCGCCGCGCCGGACAGCATTCTCCGACTATGGAGGCAGCTTGACGGCCGCAGCCTGGGATCCTTATCTGATGTTGGTCGTCATCGGCGGATCGATTCTCGTCGTCGCCGGGGTTCTGCAATTGTACGCAGTCTATCATATGTTCTTCCGGTCGCCGAAGGGCGAGACGGAATTCCCGATCGCCGAGACGGAAGCCGGGGAAGCGACGCCGTACTGGACGGAACGCTGGGGCCTGTGGATCGTGCTCATGATCATTGTGGTCACGATGGCGTATATCATTCCGCTTACCGACTTTATCGTCAACGCGCCTCCCGGGTCGCCGACATTCAGAACTTGGTAACGGGTTAGCGAGGAGGGGGCAGCTTCCATACCGGGCTGTCCCCTTTTGATTCAACAGGGTTGGAGGTGACCGTCATGCGCAAAATCGGGCGAACGACCTGGGCGAGCATCTTGGTGGTTGTATTGGGACTGGCGCTATTCGCCGTAGGGACGGACGGGTTTCGGGCGTATACGGCGGAAGCGGCACGTATCATCAAGCTGAACGACGAGCATCCCGAATTTCCGAAGATCGTTCTGCAGGACAATGAGGGACGCACGTTTACCCTATCCGAATTATCCGGCAAATATGTATTGATGACCTTCATCTATACCTCTTGCGGCACTGTGTGCCCCCAGATCGAGATGAACATGTCCGAGGTGTATAATCGCTTGCCTCAAGATGCGATCGGCCAAGACATCGTTTTCCTCAGCGTCAGCTTCGATACGGACCGGGATACGCCGGAGGTGCTTGAAGCTTACCGCCAATATTTCGTTCAAGACACGAATAATTGGCGCCTGGCCAGAGTGCCGGACCGCGGCGATCTGAACAACCTGCTGGAGTCGTTCGGCGTCATCGTCATTCCCGGCAACAACGGCGATTACGCGCATAATGGCGCCTTCTATTTGATCGATCGCAACAGCCGCCTCGCCGAAATCATGAACTACACGAAGGTGGACCAGGCGGTTGCCAAGATTGAACGCAGGCTAGCGGGCGACAAGGGGGCATGAGCCATGAACCAGTCTTTCTACGGACTTCTGTTGTTCGCCGGACTTCTCGTTCCCCCTGTCGCTCGTTTGATGGAATCGATCATGATCGTGCATATGCATATGCAGATGCCGATGCTCGTCATTTCCGGGTTTCTGATGGCTCATGCGTTCCAGACGAGATTTCCCCGTTTCTTCGACAAGTGGAATGAGGGCGGGCTGCCGGGCATTTTACTGTTCAGCATCATTACTATCTATTGGATGATTCCACGCACGATGGATGAAGCGATCACGATGCAGAGCATGGAACTGTTCAAATTCGTCAGCCTGCCGTTCTTTGCCGGCATTCCGCTGCGGGACAGCTGGAAGCGGCTCGGGAACATGGGCAGAAACGTCACGATCGGCGTGTTTACGGTGTTGTTCTTCGCGGCGGGCTTCGTCTACCTGAATTCGAACGAGCAACTGTGCAATAGTTATCTGCTCGTAGAACAGATTACGCTAGGTTGGGGGTTCCTGCTGACCGCGGTTGCGATGACGATCTATTTGCTGTACATCACATTCGTGGATCGTGAGGCATATGAGGGGCCGGCTTCTTGAGAAGTAAAGATCGTGCTATTGACTTCACAAAAAGCTTACTCATTTAAGGTAAGCTTTTTTTGTTATAACTGTAGAAAGTTATAACTGTTATAAGGTATAATTTCTTATGAATGAAGAATAGTAATGAAGGAGGGGATATTTCATGAATGGCGTGATAAAAGTGAAGATGAATGACGACGATAAGAAGACGCAACGATATCTACGCAAAGTTGGCCGGATGGGCAATAGTTTAGGGATCGGTCTGCCGAAGAGCTTAACAGAAAAATTGAAGCTGATGCAGGGCGATGAAGTGGAACTTATGCTGAATAGTGAAGGGGATTATGTCCTTCGCAAAGCTCCCCAAACGAAATTGCCGGATCAGGTCAGGCCGGAAGTTTTGGAAGCTTTCTACGATATATTTCATGAGGATCGAGAGATCTTTAGCGACTTAAGGGATCGGTAACATGATCAAGTATTTAACGGTGGAAGAAGTTGTCGCCGGTCATTATTATATGATGAAGCAGATGGAAGATATGGATCAAGCAGGCGTAAAAGACCGTGCACTATTGGAATCGGCCGTCTTTCGACCTCAGCAAACCGTATTCGGGGAAGACGCTTATCCGTCTATCTTCGAAAAAGCAGCCGTGATGGCGGATTCGTTGGTGAAGAACCATTGTTTTTACAATGGCAATAAACGAACGGCCTATTTGACACTCAAGTCTTTCCTGCGGGTAAACGGATATCAATTGAAAGTGGAACGAGCGTATGCTGTCGAATTTATGGTTGAGATTGCGATAGGAACTCATGCGACTCAGGAACTTGCGCGAATAATTCAAGAACATTGTGTATCGATAGAATAACAGGTGAAAGCCCTGATCCGTGCGGTCAGGACTTTCTTTATTGCTGTAACACTCAACCTTTCGGATCGAATACCGCAAGCTTCCCAAGCCATTATCGCCCGTTATTACAGCATCCGGCGATCCAGGGCGGTCTCGATCAATTTGATCGTCTGATACGCGGCCAAGTATCCAGCGACTCCTGATCGGTATGTTCGTTTCGGTAGCCCGCGGACAAGTTGACCGTATCGATGCCGAATTTTAACATCTAGGGGTTTCTTACATACTTGCTATTTTGTCCGGTTTTTGATGATGCTGAGCATGCCGGGGCATTAACGAAAGAACCGGATGCGGTGCTTGTCGTGGTTACGGTGTGTGGGAAATGGGAGGCACGATGTACGATACGGCGGTCATGGTGTCCGCTGACGGCGAGGAGATCGGCAGAACGCCGAAAATCTTCATGCTGCCATCGGTTCGGGGTCGACCTCGGGAATTGCGCAGGTCATCACGCCTTATGGGCAAATGACAGCGGTGAGCCCGGTGAATCAGCGGGTATATATAGTTGGCGATACGTTCACGGGGGAAGAGTCATCCTTCTACATCCGTTATGGGGAAGTGTTCGCTAATGTGCTGAGTTGAGTCATCCTTGTTCTGATGTTCGTCTCCGAGCGGAATAAAGTTCGATCTCGTCGGATTATGAAGCAGTGAATAGCGGAAGGAGAGGGTTATGATGAAATTGGTAACCGAGCTTTGCGGCCTGTTAGGCATCCGCTATCCGATCGTGCTGGCGGGCATGGCAGGAGGTCCGTCTACGGCAGCTTTGGCAGCGGCGGTATCCCGGGCTGGAGGGTTGGGCACGCTGGGAGCGGCCTACTTGACGCCGTCCATGCTGCTGGATGCCGTTCGGGAAATGCGCAGGCTGACCGATGCGCCGTTCGCGGTCAATCTGTTCGCTTCCCGAGCGGCGGACGATTGGAGCCGTCTCGGAGAAGTTCAGCGCGAGTTGGACCGGATGCGGGAGACATTGGACATTCCGGTTGCGGCATCGGAAGGAGCGGGCGGCTTGAAGTCGGCGGACTTGTTCGAGCGGCAATTCGAAGTGTTGCTGGAGGAGAAGGTGCCGGTGATCAGTACGGCATTCGGCGTGCTGCCCGCCGAGTATATGAAAGCGGCAAAGTCGGCTGGAGCGAAAGTCGTGGCGATGGTCACGACCGTGCAGGAAGCCATGATGGCTGAGGAAGCCGGATGCGACGCCGTCGTGGCGCAAGGCAGCGAAGCCGGCGGGCATCGCGGCACATTCGACGTGTCGGGCGAAGCCCACCGCATGGGAGCAAATGTCGGTACATTCGCCTTGGTGCCGCAAGTGGTGGATCAGGTGAGTATACCGGTCATCGCGGCTGGGGGCGTCATGGACGGCCGCGGCCTCGTCGCGGCACTTGCTCTGGGAGCGCAAGGCGTGCAGATGGGCACGCGGTTCCTGACAGCCGTTGAGTCTGGCGCGCATGACATCTATCAGAAGGCGCTGTTGGCGAGCACCGAAGAGAGCACCGCCGTGACCCGTGCCTTCTCGGGCCGCCCGGCGCGCGGGATCCGCAACGCATTTATTCGCCAATGGGACGAGAGCGGCCTGGAGCCGCTGCCCTTCCCGTCGCAGAATACGATTACGCGCGACATTCGCAACGCGGCTGCCGCTCAGCGCAATGCCGACTATATGTCTCTGTGGGCAGGCCAGGGGACAAGGCTGCTCAAGGCAGGCCAAAGCGCGGAAGAGATCGTCGCCGAGACGATCGAGCAGGCGCAGAAGATTTTATAGGATTGCTCAATGGGGGAAGGCCGATTATCAAGTCGCTGGAATCAACTTGAACCTATAAGTTCAATTTGAATTGTTGTGCATGTAATAAGGAAGGAGGGCTTGGTATATTCGGATTGGGTGATTCATGGTGGGCTACGATTATGGAATGATCGGCAAACGGATTCGCAAGGCTCGGGAAGAGAAAGGAATCACGCAAGAGGCGCTGGCGGAGTCCATGGACGTTTCCAATGCCTATGTCAGCAAGATCGAGCGCGGTAAAACTTCCGTCAACCTGGACAACCTTGGCAAGATTTGCGCCGTGCTGGAGACATCCACCGAGTATATATTAACCGGAACCAATACTGCAAAGGGCAACTACATGCGCAATGAAATCATGGAAATGCTGGAAGGATGCCCGCCGCACAAGATTCGATTAATCGCACAAGTCATTAAGCCGATCGTAGAATACGAGGGCTAGAATACGGGAGAACGTCGGGGCTTGCGCTTCCCGGCGGTTTTTTTGTTATGGAGCGAGGAGCACGAAGCTGTTGTACTCGCGGATCCTGCCGCCAGGTTCAACTTAACCTCGAAAGTATGTGAAAATTCGCGATAGATTTGGTATATTTAGCTGGGAAATTGATTTTTCATGCCGAAGCCTGTCGAGGGGGGATTGTCATTGAGTTTGGTTATGCATTTGGCCCAACAGCTCATTGATCAAAAACTTCAAGAACACGCCTGCACGCATTTATTTACGCGAATAGAAAGAGACAGCTTGTACATCTACTCGATTGAGCAAGGCGAAGATGCTTACAGGGTTGCTTTGACTTTGTGCGGTGCGAATAAATTTGCGGTCAGTCTTACAGATCCGAAAGGCTATTGGCAACCGACCGAGTATCGGGGGGATATCGCGGAGATGGCAACTGAACTGACGAGCACGTTCGCTTTTGCGCTCACTCGTTGGCACTAATGATTTGTCGCAGAGACCGCATGGGCTGATTGTCAGGTGCTGCGGTCTGAGCATGCCTAGAAAAGGAGAATGAGAACGCCATGTGCCGTAATATCAAGACGCTGTTTAACTTTGACCCGCCGGCTACCGACGATGAAATCCAGGCGGCCGCACTGCAATTCGTGCGCAAGCTGTCTGGCTTCAACTCACCTTCGAAGGCGAATGAGGCAGCGTTCCATCGTGCTGTCGACGAGGTGGCCGCTGTCGCCCGCAATCTAATGGATTCGCTGGTTACGAATGCCGAGCCCCGCAACCGGGAAGTGGAAATCAAGCGCGCTCGCGCCAGAGCCGTCCGCCGATTCGGGATTAATCCGGACTCGCCTTCATCGCGATAACATCGTATACTTCAGCGCCCCGCCTCCTGTTGATCGAATCTCGTTTCTATGATATGGTGAAAGAAACCGATAGGCATTCTACTCTCCGGAGTGGGGTGCCTTTGCGCATATTTGCGGGGTTTTTACATTAAATGTCTCACGACGCAACAGAAAAGACATGGAGGCGGTGATGCTATGTTTCTCTTACGGGCCCCGAAAGGGGAGGGTGATCCGGTGACTGACGGGATTGGATTATCAAATGACGAGGAGCGATACTCACATGACAACATGTTTGCAGGCACAGCAACGGGTGCAATTAAATAAGACGGGACTCAAAAATTTGCGGAAGGACGGCCGGCTGCCTGCCAATGTATTCGGCAACAAACTGGCCAACGAAATGATCCACATTTCGGCGATCGAATTTCAAAAATGGCTCAAGCAAGGCGCTTCCGGGTTCATCGAGCTGCAGATCGAGGGGAAGGGTTCGATATCAGTCCTGCTCGAGGACCTGCAACGTGACCCGCGAACGAGGGACTTGCTGCACGTCGACTTTCAACAAGTGCAATCCAACGCGATCGTGCGCACGAAGGTTGCGGTCAAGTTTTTCGGCACGCCTGCGGGGGCCAGTTTCGGCGGGGTTGTTCAAATCCAGAATCCGTTCATTGAGGTCGAGGCACTGCCGGCGCATTTGCCGCATGATCTCGAGTTCGACATCAGCAGCATGATGATCGGAGATTCGGTGCTCGTGAAGGACGTGCCGATGTCGTCTGAAGTGACGCTCGTTTCCGGGCCCAATGAGTGCCTGGCATCGGTCGTGAAGCCTTAGAATCGTTAGACCGGCTAATTGAAAAACGTCGTATTCGCAGATTGACTGCGGATACGACGTTTTTTCGATGATGTTGCGGTGCTTAAGATCGGCTGCGCCTGCTCCACGGTGTGCCGAGGAACGGCAATGCCCAGCGGTCGAGACCATACCATCCCGCGACTTTCCAGCCAAGCACGATCCAAGTGGCCAAGATGAACAACAGAGGGTTCGTGCTCAACGTGCCGGCGAACAAGAAGCTCGCGTTCATGAACGCCCCGAAGAAGGCGGCGATGCCTGTCATCAAACCGAGAATGAGCCCAAGTCCAACCGCAAGTTCGCCGAAAGCAACGATATAGGAGAAAAGTTTCGCGTTAGGCAACACCATGTTTTCCAAGAAGGATGCGTACCATCCGCTCACGTCTCCGCCTTCGTTCGCTTTGCCTACCGCGCCCTTGATGAACCCTGTAAGGCCGGCCCCGGCGTCGCTGCCCACCCACTTGGCGCTGGTGACTTTGTGCCATCCCGCATTCACCCACGCATAACCCAGATAAAGCCGGATGACGAGCCACAGCAATCCGGACCTGGTGTTGTTGAATAAGAAATTTGATACCGGGTTGTCTGGAATGATAATGTTCTTGCCTGCCAATTCATCTCTGATCGTCATGAGTATCATCTCCGTATGCGATGGTTGTGATTGGATTTATTGTATCACAGCGCCTTTGTAATGTCATCAGCGACGGCGGGAAGGGATACGAATTTCGCCGTTCGCCACGATCTGCATCAGGTTGTCAAAGTTAACATTTGACTGCGGCGGCGTTGATCCAAGTTCGCTATAATAGGGAAAGAATAGGAGAGGATCCGGCATGAGCGAGAGAGAGGACATTCTGCTGAGAACGAAAATATCGGTGCCGGCCGCTCGCGAGCAGCATGTCGTTCGTTCCCGGCTGATCGGACGATTGGCCGCAAGCGCGGCTGGCCGGCTCAGCATCGTCTGCGCGCCCGCCGGCTTCGGCAAGACGACGCTGCTCAGTCAATGGGCGCGAACGAGCGGCAGAGCGGTCGCGTGGCTCTCGCTGGATGAGCGGGACAATGACGGCAGACGATTGTGGCGCTATGTGTTGTTCACGCTGGAAGCCGCCTTGAACGTCGATTGGAAGGCGAGGCTGCTGCCGCTGCTCGCCGCGCATTCCAAGCATGCCATCCCGACCTTTATCGACGCGCTGTTGAACGAAATGGCGGATTGCGGCGAACCGGTCTCGCTCGTGCTCGATGACTACCACAGCATCTCGGACGACGCGATCCATGCGGATTTGACTCATTTCATCGAATACTTGCCGAGCGTGGCTCACGTCTGCATCGCCTCCCGGACGGAGCCGGCCATCGCTGCCCTATCCAGGTGGAACGCCCGCGGAGAACTGTGCGAGATTGTCTCCACTGAGCTGCTCTTTACGGAGGAAGACGCTGCGGCGTGGTACGGCAAGTCGCTCGACAGAGCACTGCCCTCCGAATGGATTCGCACGGCTGTCGAGCGGACGGAGGGCTGGGCGGCAGGCCTTCAGCTTGCCGCGATCGCCTGGCAGGCCGGAGACGATTCCGGGGCGGGCGAGCTGAAGCGATGGGACGCATTCGACGGACGTCACCGCAGGGTGACGGATTACTTGCTCGCGGAAGTGCTGTCCGGCGTGCCGGGCGATCTGCGCGAATTCATGCTGCGCACTTCGGTGCTGCAGCGGATGAACGCAGCCTTGTGCGACGAGCTGACCGGAAGAGAGGAC
This sequence comes from Bacillota bacterium, assembly GCA_023391635.1. Taxonomy (GTDB): domain Bacteria; phylum Bacillota; class Bacilli; order Paenibacillales; family Paenibacillaceae; genus Cohnella. Next base: position 43,354 of record JAEWAQ010000018.1, read on the forward strand.
AGCCGCAGCATCCTGGATCGAATGAAGCAGCGCCAACTGTTCCTCGTTCCGTTGGAGCCGACGGAAACCTGGTTCCGCTACCATCATTTGTTTGCCGACGGGCTGCGCGCTTTGCTGAGGAAGGAGTCCGAAGCGGAGTGGGAACGGCTGAACGGGACGGCCAGCCGTTGGTACGCCGAACGCGGCGACAGGGAGGAAGCGATCTGGCACGCGCTGGCCTCGAAAGATTACGGCTGGGCGGCCGACTGCTTGAATCGCGGGTTGGCGGAGACGCTCGGCAAGGGTGAATTCGCGACGCTGCTGCGCTGGTTCGGGCAATTTCCGCCTGTCTGGCCGTTGCCGCATCGGCTGGCGCTGGTGCACGCCTTCCTTCTCGCGGTCACGGAAAGATTCGAGGCGGCCGACCGGTTGCTGCAACGGCTGCAGGATTTATTGGAAGAGCTGCCGGAAGGCGATGAGCGGGGGGAGCTCGCGGCAGGCTTGTTCTTCGTGAAGGCGAACCTGGCTTTCTCTTCCCGGAATTACGAGCAATGGTTCGCTTATGCCGCGACGATTCAGGAACGGTTGCCCGAGGATCCGGTGTTCTTCCATTTGAATTACAATCCGAACGAGCCGTTCGTCCGCAATACGGTGTTCGGACTCAAGGGCATCATCAACGAGGAAACGGTTATTGTCGGGCGCCGGATCATCGCGATATTGGAAACGCACGGCTGGCAGCATTCGCTGTTCTGCAAGTACATCATGCAGGCGATGGCGGAAGGCTTCTACGAGATGAACGAGTTTGCGCAGTGTCGGCAGCTGCTGCAGCGTATTGAGCAAGGAGGGGAGCTTGCCCGGACGCCCGGCCTGTTCGTGCCGCAGCGCTTGACGCTGGCCCGGCTGGAATGGGCCGAGGGCAGGCGCGAGCGGGCCAGGGCGGTTGTCGAAGAAGCTGCGGCGAGGATGGAGCAGCAAGCCGATGGCCGCTGGCTGCGTGCCTTGCGCGCTTTCTTGGCGCGCATGGATATGGCCGACGGCGCGCTCGATCAAGCGGAGCTGACGCTTGCGGAATTGTCTGTTCAACCGGAGCAGCGGCCGTCCTCGGACCGGATGCTGGAATTCGTAACGCTGGCCCGGCTGCTTCTTGTCCGCGGGGATGCGCCCAAAGCTTGCACGTTGCTGGAACGTCTCCGGGCGCTTGCGGAAGCGGAGGAATGGATTCACGTCACGGCGGAGATCGCCGTCGTTCAGACGTTGGCACGCTGGCAGTCCGGCGACCGGGCGCAAGCGTTCGGCAATCTGGACGAAGCGCTCCGGCTTGGGGAGCCGAACGGTTACGCGAGGACGATGCTGGACGAAGGCGCTGCGCTGACCGAGGTGCTTGCTGCTTATGTCCGTCAAGCCGATCCGTCTGCCGAGGCGTACGCGCGGCGCTTGCTCGCGCTGATGCCGGAGGCGGAGCGGACGTTGGCATCTCGGGCAGGTCGCCGCCTCATCGACCCGCTGACCCCGAAAGAACTGGAGATTCTCGAGCTGGTTCGCGAGGGCCGGTCCAATCGGCAAATCGCCGAACGGCTCAAGCTGACGCTCGGAACGGTAAAAGTGTATATGAATCGGATTTACGGCAAGCTCGGCGTCACCTCGAGGGTGCAGGCCGTTCTGAAAATGCAGCAGATCGCGGGACGCGGCAAAGAATGACGATGGGTGCGGCGCGATCGCAAGGGCAGTCGTTACCAGTGCCGGCGGGGGCGAGCGTGAGCCGGATTGCCGCCCCTGCCGGATGGGCTGCTCACAGCGCCTCCGCAATATCCCCGGCGACAAGAGAGCCGGGGGAGGCCCGGCCGGCGGCCGCCCGATCGCCCGCGGCGCCATGCAGGTAGGCGCCGAGCGCTGCGGCGAGCCCGGCCTCGAAGCCTTGCGCGAGCAGGCCGGCAATGATGCCGGCGAGCACGTCTCCCGCACCGCCCGTGGCCATCCCCGGATTGCCGGACGTGTTCACGAACACGTCGCCGTCCGGGGTGGCCGTCACGGTGCGGGCGCCCTTCAGCACGAGCGTCACGCCGTGCTGCATCGCGAATGAGCGCGCCAAGCCGATGCGGTCGCGCTGCACTTCCCGCGCCGACAGGCCGGTGAGGCGCGCCATCTCGCCCGGATGCGGCGTCAGGATCGCGGGGGCAGCGCGTCTCGGCCAGGAGTCGAGATCGCCGCCGCCGTCCGCGTCCGCGATCATGTTCAGCGCATCCGCGTCCACGACGATCGGGCAATCCGCCGCGCCCGACCAGATCTCGCGCAGCCACGCGGCGTCGCCCGTGAAGCGGCCCATGCCGGGCCCGACGGCAAGCGCGTCCTTGCCTTCGGCCAGCCGCAGCACATCCCGCGGCGCAGTCTCCGCCCAGTCGCCGCGCCCCCCGTCGCTCACGCCGGCGAGCATCGCTTCCGGCACGCGCCCGATCATCGGAGCAAGCAGCCACTCCGGCAGAGCCCAACTGACCAGGCCCGCGCCCGAGCGCAGCGCCGCCTTGGCGGCCAGCAGTCCGGCGCCGCTGTACTGCCGCGTACCTGCGACCACCAGCACATGGCCATACGTGCCTTTATGCGTATCGGCCCCGCGAACAAGCGGCAGCGCCAGTCCGAATCGCTGTGCGAATAGACGCTCGTCCGCCCAGTATGTTCGCACGCCGAGCTGTTCCGCCAGCCTGCCAGGAATCCCGATCGGTCTCACCGCCACCCGTCCGGCATAATCTGCTCCCGGATATTGGGTCAGCCCCCGCTTCAGCAGCGCCAGTGCGACCGTCGTCTCTGCCCGGATACACGGCTCATACACCTCTCCGGTATCCGCATCCAATCCGCTCGGCAAGTCCACCGCCACGATCGGCAACCCGCACGCGTTAGCCTCGCGAATCAGCGAAGCATACGGCTCCCGCGGCGCACCCTTCGTTCCGGTGCCGAGCAGCGCATCCACGATGCCCGCATACCGATCCCACCGTAAGTTTCCCGGCGCATAGACGGACGAAGCGAAATCCATCCGGCTTGCGATGCTTTGCTGCAGAGCCGCGTCGCCAGTGAAAGATTGCGGGTCCACCGCGTACAACAGCTCCGCTTCCCATCCCAGCTCTCGCAGGTGCCTCGCACACACGATGCCGTCACCGCCATTGTTGCCTTTGCCGACGAGGATCAGCCAAGGTTTGCCGCCGCCAACGCCATCCCCACGACCAACGTCGCCACCCTGCCGCTCGTTCGCGAACCGTACGACCTCCTCGGCCGCGGCCCGTCCGGCATTCTCCATCAGCACCGCGGCCGGAATGCCCAAATTCCGAATCGTATAAGCGTCCAGCCTGCGCATTTCCTCCGATGTCACGATATGCATATACGATCACCTCCATGCAGTTCATTCTCTTCTAATTGCATTATAACGATTTGACAACTGATCGCCATGCCTATATAGGGCAATCGCTTGCGAATACGACGAACACCTGAACAATCTTTCGTCAATGAGGTCGGAATCACGAGCACAGATTACGCAGATGGTATGAACAGCGCCTATCGCCGGAAATGGCCAAATCTGCTACAATAGTAGGAAAATCGACCCGCTTCTGGTACTGGACGAGGAGGCGTACGATGCACTGGATGCTCTGGTTCATTCCGATTCTGGTCTGCTGCCTGGCCGGCTTTGTCCTGTTTAGGGCGAGAACGCTTCCCATTCACTATGTAAGCGCTTTTCACGACGGGCGAAGCGACCGCCGCAGGCTATCCGTCATCGTCCCCGCCCGCAACGAAGAAGCGAATTTGCCGCATCTGCTGCGATCGCTGATGAGCCAGTCGAGGCAGCCGGACGAGATCATCGTCGTGGACGACCGCTCGACGGACCGCACGAGGGAGCTCGCGGCCGGCTTCGAAGGGGTTACCGTGGTTGACAATGCGCCGCTGCCGCCCGGCTGGACGGGCAAGAACTGGGCGGTGTGGAACGGCTACGCGATGGCAACCGGGGACCTGATCGCTTTCCTCGACGCCGATGTCCGGCTTGCGCCGGACGCGCTGCAATCGTTGATCGCGGCACGGGACAGGTCAGAAGGCGTCGTGTCCGTCGTGCCGTATCACGTGATGGAGACGTGGCACGAGGGACTGGCGCTGATCACGAACTTGCTCGGCGCGTTCGCGTTCATGTCGCCCTGGGAGACGAACAATCCACGTAAAGGCTTGTATGGCTCCTGCATTCTTACGAGGCGCGAAGATTACGAGCGAGTGAAAGGGCACGAAGGCATCAAATCCGAGGTGCTGGACGACTTAAACTTGGGCGCTCGCTATCAGGAAGCCGGCATTCCCGTCGCCAACTACCTCGGAAGCGGCCTCGTCTCCTTCCGCATGTATCCAAGCGGCATCCGCGGCGCGCTGGAAGGCTTCAGCAAGAGCGCGGCGCTGAGCACCTCCCGGCTGCATCCCGTCACGATCGCGCTGAACGCCGCCTGGGTCGTCGGCTTGCTCGCCTCCGAGCTGTTCTGGCTGGCGCTCGGCACGTCTTGGCTATGGACGCTGGCGATCGGTTACGTATTGTACATGCTGCAAATGTTTTACCTCGTGAAATATATCGGGCGTTTCCGATTCACGATGCTGCTGCTGCACGTTCTGTCCGGCTTATTCTTCCTTGTCATGATGGTCTATTCTCTCTATCAGGTGAACGTGCTGGGGCGCGTAAAATGGAAAGGCAGGGACATCGAGACAGGAGGCAGATAGCGCATGGTATGGGTGTGGACGGCGATGGCGTGGCTGTCGGGCTCGCTGATGTTCTCCTACTGGCTGGGCCTGCTCTCGCGCCGCAACATACGGGAAGTCGGGGATGGCAACCCGGGGGGCGTGAACTTGCTCAAAGCGGCGGGCGTAGGTTGGGGACTGACCGGCATCGCGCTCGATTTCTTGAAAGGATACGCGCCGATGGCGCTGTTGCTGTGGAACGGGTCTGTGACCGGGTACGAGATCGTACCTGTCGCGATCGCTCCCGTGCTTGGGCACGCCTTCTCTCCGTTCTTGAAATTCCATGGCGGCAAAGCGATCGCCGTAACCTTCGGCGTATGGAGCGCGCTGACGAGCTTCGAGGTGTCCGTCGTGTATGCGTTGATTCTGGCTGTCATGCTGATTGCAGATCGAACGCTGCGGCGGGTTCGCACGTCGCTGCCGGAATCGGATGCCGTGCAGATCGTGCTCGGCATGCTGTTCGTCTTCATCTATTTGTATGCGATGGGCTTCTCCGCGCCGTACTTGTGGTGCTGGTTGGGCAACTACGCCGTGCTGCTCTGCACGCACCGGCGCGAGATCAGCCTGTTTCTGGGCAGGGTCGCCGCGCTTCGCGGGCACCATTAAGTGAACTTGAATCCGATCTACTCAAGCTTCAACAGGTATCCCCGCTATCCGCTAAAGTATACGAACGTATAATTCCGCAAACGCACTCGTGCATGTTAAGTTGATGTACGGAGCGGCGACCGACCGGCGAATGTCGGCAGGTTGTCGTCCTAATTTAAACATGTGCTGGAGGCTATGCGGTGAAATCGGGAATCGGAATTCGAAAGATACGCATGAAATCGAACTTATGGCTGGTCCTATCTATTCTACTTGTATGGACAAGCGCCGCCGGGCTCGGGACTGCACCCGGACGGGCAGCAGCGGCGTCAGGCGAATGGATCGTTTATGACGATCAATTGAACGAAACTTTTACCGACTACAGTTGGGCGCAAATTGACTTGTCCGCGCCCGATGAGGCGCACGGCGGAGACCGCTCGATCCGCATGAAACCGAACGGCGATGACGGTCTCTACTTGTACAGCGATTGGATACTGAGCACGGCCGACTACCCGGTATTGGAATTCTGGGCGCACGGCGGAGAGAGCGGCGGTCAGCAGCTCGAGCTTGTGCTGCAAGCGGGCGGCGAGCCGGTTGCAGCGTTGCCGCTGGGCGCATCGGTGTTCGGCAAGGGCAGCTGGCAGAAGGTGACCGTCGATTTGAAGCAGCATGTGCCCGGCGGACTATTCGACGGAATCCTGATCCGGGGAACCACCAGTGGCCCGCAAGCTGCCATTTACTTGGACGACATCGTGCTGATCGAAGGCGCAGAAAGCGGCGAAGGGGACGATCCGGTCGTCGTGCCGGGCGAACAGGAGGAGCCTTCCGGCGGTGAAGGAGGAAATCCCGGCAGCGGTGGGTCGGGTACGTCCGACTACCCGGACGATGGCATCACGATCTATGACGACAATGTTTTGAAACCGGAGTTCCAGGATAACAGTTGGGCGCAGCACAATTGGCAGGACACGGCTTACGTGCATGCCGGAGAGAGCGCCGTATCCTTCGATCCCGGCGATCGGGGCGGCCTGTACATGTACAAGAACAGCGGCGGCGCGGTGGATGTGAGGAATCACGACCGACTCGTATTCTGGATCAACGGGGGAGCAGTCGGCGGCCAGGAGATTGAGCTCGTGCTTAAATCCGGGGGCGAGGATTCCGCGCGCGTGAACATCGGCGGCTTCATCGAAGGCGGCCGAATTCCGGCGGACAGCTGGGCGCAAGCGGCAGTAGACTTGCAGGCGCTGCAATTGAAGAACGGCATCTTCGACGGCATCCTGCTGCAAGGAGCGAAGGATGAAGCGCAATCGCCTGTTTACCTCGACGATATTCGCCTCCTTGAGAAATACGTAGCCCCGCCGGCCATGATCGAAGGAGTTCTCTCGCAGTATGGGATGGTGCTGGCGCCGGGAGACGTCTCGAGCGTGCTATTTGAGGCCCGCTATACGGACGGATCGAGCGTCGATATCAGCCCTCAGGCTGCATGGTCGTCCAGCGATCCGAACGTGGTTGCGGTTGACCAAGGAAATGTGACGGCAGTCGGCAGCGGCCTGGCGAAGATTACCGCCGCTTACGAAGGCGCTACGGCCTCGCTGTACGTTCAAGTGACCACTTATGAAACGGAGACCGTCTATGACGATCGTCTTGCGTCCGGCTACAGCGACTGGAGCTGGGGGACGCAAAATTTCGGCAACCAGACCCCGACCGCCTCGGGCAGCCGATCGATCTCGTTCGCGGCCAAGGGCTATGAGGGCATCTGGATGCATCGTGACACGATCATGGATCTCACGAACTACTACGGCCTGGCGCTGAAAGTATATGGGGGATCCGGGGGCGGTCAGCAATTGCGGGTCAACTTGATGGACGGCCGCAATTTCGTCGGCGACTTCGACTTGTCCGATCAGCTTCCCGCAGGAGTGCCGGCAAATCAGTGGACGGAAGTGAAGCTGAAATTCGCCGATCTGGGCATGAGCGAGCTCAGCTTCGATGGCATCGTCGTTTCCGCGTGGGGCGAAGAAGACCAGGGAACGGTGTATTTCGACGATATCGGCATGCTGAAGACGACGGCTGCGGTACAGCTGCCCGCCCCGGAATTGCCGACCGTGCAAGTGACGGTTGATTCCGCGCAACCGCGCCGTACGCTCAGCCCCGGCATTTTCGGCTTGAATTTCGAAGATTCGCCGTCCGACAACTACTCGGAGATCGACGTGCCGATCAAGCGCTGGGGCGGCAATCAGATGACGCGCTACAACTGGCAGCTCAATACGACGAACCGCGGCGGAGACTGGTACTTCCTGAACGTGCCGTACGACGATGAAGACCCGTCCAAGCTGCCCGAGGAGTCGCTGTCCGACCGCTTCATTCAAGATTCTATCGATACGGATACGGACGTGCTGCTGCAGATTCCGACGATCGGCTGGACTCCGAAGAGCCGCGAGATCGGCTGGAGCTTCTCCATAGAGAAATACGGGGAACAGCAAGGCAATGAATGCGACTGGGGCGAGGAATGGTGCAGGGAGGATGCGGGCAACGGGAAGAACGAGGACGGCTACTACTTGACCGGCAACGATCCCGAGGATACGTCGAAGCAAGTCGGTCCGGCGTTCATCAGCGATTGGATTGCGCACTTGCAGACCCGCTTCGGCGATGCCGTGCACAACTACGCGCTCGATAACGAACCGATGCTGTGGGGCCATGCCCACTGGGACGTTCATCCGCAAATGACGACTTATGACGAGGTATGGAATTACACGCAGCAATACGGGCAAGCGATCAAATCCGCCGATCCGCAGGCGAACATTTTCGGTCCTGTGCCATGGGGATGGTGCGAATACTTCTATTCGGCGCTGGACGGCTGCTCGCCGGGCACGGATATGGAGGCGCATGACGGCAAGCCATACCTGGAATGGCTGCTCGGCAAGAACGAAGAGTACCGTCAGGAGAACGGCGTCCGTCTGATCGATACGCTCGATATTCACTATTACCCGGCGGAAGACAACATCGCCTTCTCCAGCGACGAATCGCCCGCCATGACGAAGCGGCGGTTCAACTCGCTCAAGTCGTTGTACGATCCGAACTTCGTCGATCCGTCTTCGTGGATCCAGGAGCCGGTGCGGCTGATCCCGCGGATGCACGAGCTGATCGACAGCGCGTCGCCGGGCCTGAAGCTGTCCATCTCCGAATATAACTTCGGGGATGGCAGCGGGATCGGAAGCGGTCTGGCCCAGGCAGAAGCGCTGGCCTTGTTCGCCCGCGAGGGCGTCGATTACGCGATGCGGTGGGGCGCGCTCGAGGCGGACACTCCGCTGGAGGACGCGTTCAAGCTGTACCTGAACTATGACGGACAGGGAAGCCGAGTGGAAGGGGAGGTCGTCAGCACGGCCAGCTCGAACCGCGATGCGGTTGGCGCCTATACGATCGTCTCGCCGCAGGGCCAGACCTTCGTGCTGCTGTTCAATAAAGATTCCGCGCCTCGGCAAGCCTCTCTGGCAGCGGATCTGAACCTTACGGGGACAGCTGAAGTGTATCGGTTCGAATCGCGCAAACGCCTATACCGGGCGGACGACGTGCAAGGCACAGCCGACGGCTTGTCGCTCACGCTGCCGGCGAAGTCGGCTACGCTGCTTGTCATGAATTAAGCATAAAAATAAGTGACTGGCACCCTGCCTCCTAGTGAGGCGGGGTGCTTATTTCTGTGACAAAAGGGGGATTTACCGGAAACTCATTTGCTTCTAAAATAAAATACATCAGCGTGCAAGAATTGGATAAGCAGCCGGAAATCGGGATGAGGTGCAATGTGGCGGAAAACACAATCGGCATCGACGGAACACAGGAAGACGCGTTTATTGTGGAACGCGACCCGCAGTTGGCGCTTTTCAGCCATTATTTAACCGAAGGAATTGCCGATGGCAAGCGAATTTGGAACCTTTACGGCACGGCGGGCACCGGCAAAAGCTATCTGCTCGATGCATATCGCAAGATGGTGCAGCTATCGGGCGCATCGTTGCTGTTTTTGGACAGTCGGGATTTCAATCATACCGGCGACCAGTTTTGCCGGCGGCTGCTGCGGCAGCTGCAGGTTGGAAGAACGGATGCCTCCATCAGCTTGCTGGAGCGAAGGGCAGATGCGCTGGAAGCGTGTTTGCACGAGATCCGCAGCATATCGAAAACGAGGAAGGTTATCGTAGCGCTGGATACGTACGAGGAAATGAGCGAGCTGGACGGATGGCTGCGGGAGCAATTTGTCAAGCGCTTGCCGCCTGGCGTCCTGGTTCTGATCGCGGGCCGATACAAGCTGAAGGATCAGTGGATCGTCGTGCCGGCTTTGCGCGAGCAAATCCGCTATATGCCGCTTGATCATCTGAGCGACTCCGCTTGCGAAGATTATTTGCAGCGATCCGGCATCACGGACGGCGAGCAGATTGCGCGTATCCGATTCAAGACGCGCGGTCATCCGCTCGCGTTATCGTTGGCTGCGTTCATCGGCGCGCAAGCGGACTGGGCAAGCGACCCAAGCAGCGACTCGGAATGGTTCGAACATTTGCTGAAGGTTTGGCTGCGGGAGGTGCCGGAAGCTTGGCTGCGCCAATTGGTGGAGGCTGCGGCCGTGCTGCATCACGTGAACCGCGAATTGCTGCAATATATATTGGATAAGGAAATCGACGATGAAGCGTTCGGGCGCTTGATCGGGTTGTCGTTCGTCCGCAGGACGGACCGGGGCTGGATGCTGCACGACTTGGTGCGCGGAGCCATGCGCAAGCAATTGGAGGAGCGTGCGCCAACTCATTACGAAAACCTGAGAGGCAGGGCGGCGCTTTACTTCGTGGCTCGCATTCGTCGTTCCTCCGCCTTCCGGAACACGGAATGGGAAGTGGGGGAACTGTACTATTACACGGGCAGCGGACTCGTGCGTACGTCGGTTCAGGTGAGAGCCCGGGGCGGATACGCGTGGGAGACGCTGACGCCGGATAACGCAGGCGAGGGCGAACGCTACCTGAGCAGGAGGCGAGGGGCCGCCACGCCGCTGGCGCTATCCGTGGTCGACCCGGATACGTCTGTCCGATACGAGAGTACGGAGGGCGAAGAAGGAATGACGCTGGCGGTCAAGAGCTTGGATTTGCGCGGATGGATTGAGCTGGATTCCCGCTCCGTCATGCTGCTCAGGTCTGCGGAAGGGGAGGCAGTCGGTCTGGCGGTTATCATTCCGATTCATGCAGGGACGCTTGCATGTTTACGCGATGATCCGTTTGCCGGCCCCTATTTGGCTTCGCAGCCGCCCGCCGAATACAAACAGCTCGAGGTCGAGCCTCCCGGGCAAGCCGGGTGGTTCATTCGATCGATCGATTTTGCCGACTGGAGCAATCCGGATTTGATCGTGGAAGGCTTATTCCTGATGTTCTCCTACATGTTCCGTGGAGGACTGTTCGTCGCTTCTCCGCCGCCGGCGCCATTCTTCGGCGAAGTTCACCGGGCGCTCGGATTCCGGGACGTACCCGGCTTGCTGCATCGGAACTATGACGGGCGAACGCCGACGCCGACATTCGCGATGGATACGCGCGGGGAGAAGCTGGAGGATTTTCTCGGGTTTCTGCTGAAGCAAGGCGGATTTTCCGGCGAGACGGCCATGACCGGCGGGATGGACGATCGGCTGACGGAGCGGGAACGCGAGGTGGCCTCGCTCGTCCTGGACGGCTTGACCAATGCCGAGATCGCCGCAGAACTGTATGTCAGCGAAATAACGGTGAAGAAGCACGTGAGCTCGATCTATAGCAAGCTGTCCGTGAAAGGCCGTGGCCAATTGATCAAGCTGCTCGTCGGGAAATCCGGCATCGCCTGATCCTGCCGGCCGCCGCCGTCCCTTCGAAGCCTGCATCGACTCCGATGCGGGCTTTTGCAGTTATACCTCTGAGATGCTAATTCCACCCCGACCCCGCCAATCCCCCAAAGGGCCTGCCAGGATGACCACTCTTAATGTTTTTTCTTGCATGTCCGGCCTGCCTTCGCGCGAACCAAAAACTATACGTCCGTATAATATCGCGATCAGGCAATCCGGTGTTACAGTGAATGTCGCAGCATTCAAATTCACAGAGGAGTGCAAGTGGATGGTTGATTACGACGAACATCGGACAATCGAAAATCCGATGATCGGGGACCGGGTGACATTCGTTAAAACCGCGGCGGAAACGGATGGAGAATACGAGTTGGTGCGGGTTGTCCTGCAGCCTGGCGGGGCACTCCGCTTCATTATCACATCGCGTTCCCCGAACAATTCGAAGTGGAGGAGGGACAGCTGTGCATGGATTGCGACGGCCGGACGAACATCCTGCTGCCGGGAGACTCGGCTGTTGCGCCCATTAGACTTACATGCCGAACGTTCCGCTGGCGGCACAGAAAGCGATTTTCGGCACGCTTTACCGAATGGCGCGAATATTGAACGTTGAGAAGAAACTGATGAAAGCCTATTTGAACGGCTAATCACGAGAGGAGCGAGACAAATGTCTAGAAAAATGATCGTCGGATCCACGTTTTATTTCGTAATCGGGGTATTGATGGGAATGGGAATGTCCATGTCGGAGAACTACACGCTCAGCCCGGTGCATGCGCATATTAATTTGCTTGGCTGGGTGTCCATGGCGTTAGGCGGGATTTTGTATCATTTATTTCCGGCTGCGGCGGAATCCAGGCTTGGCAAGTGGCACTTCTGGCTGCATATGATCGGCATACCGGTCATGATGGCGGGGCTGGCCAGCATGCTGTTGGCGGAAAGCACTGCATTCATACCGGTGGTGTCCATTGGAGGCGTCATGGTTGTCGTAGGCACGATCCTGTTCTCGATAAATGCGGTGAAGTATGTGCGCTGATCAATCGCAGTCGTGCCAGAGTAAGGGGTGAAATCAAATGAGACGCACTACGCTGAAGATGCTGAGCTTGCTTCTCGCCATTTCCGTTGCACTTAGTGGACTATTGCCGCAAACGCTCGGATCTCCTGCGACAGCTTCGGCACGCACTGCAATGGATGCAGCATCGGACAACATGCTTCGCAGCTTGCTGGCCGGGCTAACGCCCGAATCGTTCCTCGCGGCTTCCGGCACGCTGGAGGCACCGCAGCTCGATCCGTTGCCTTCCCTTACGAATGAAGAGAGCATTATCGTCGCCGGCACAGCTGCGGTCGGCGCTGATGTTACGGTGACGTACAGTGTATACAACGGGGCCGTCATCGAAGAAGCGACGACCGAAGCCGATGAATCGGGGCGCTTCAACTACTTGCTGTGGCTTGATTACGATGGCGTCTATCAGATCGAGGCAACGGCGGAATTGAACGGCGAGACAAGCGATGCGTCGGCTCCGGCCATCATCGAAGTGGATCGGACGCCGCCTGAGAGGGTAGAGGATGAGGGCTGGCAGCTTGCCTATCCGACCGATTCGACCGTGCTGCTGAAATGGTCGCCACCTCGCATTTCGGATGGCCATGGGGGCAAGGTCGCCGATCCTTCGGTCGTGGGTTACCGGATTTATGACAAGACGGGCCAATTGCTGAAGGAAACGGCCGACACGGAATATTTGATGAGCAATCTTGCTTCGGGGCAAGCGTACACTTTTCGGCTTTGCGCCTTCGATGCGGCGGGTAACGAGTCCGATGACATAGGAATCTATGCAGGCACTTCTCCGGCTGGCGAAGTGAAGCTGACAAGTGCCGGTTACCCGGGAACGCCGCTCCTTGTCCGGGATGGCAGCGCCGTGTTGTACATGGATGAAGAGCATTCGCTTTTACATCGCATCGATATGGAGACGGGCGTTGACGAGGTTGTGGATCTGACGTCAGACGGGCAGGCGTTAGACGGGGATTTGAAAGATCTCGTGGCGGACCGTTCGGGGAGAATCATCGCATTCGCTTCGACGGCGACCAATTTGGCCGTCGAAGCTCCGCCGGATGGATCGCGATATGCCGTATACGTCTATCATGCCGATTCAGGCGAATTAACGCTGATCTCGGATCCGGCATTGCGCGCGGAGCAACCTTCACTGAACGCAGATGGAGACCGGGTTGTCTTCGTGGAAGGCGGTCAGATCTACGCATATGACTTAACCGCCCATACGAAATCGCTGATCAGCCATACGATCGATCAGTCACCGGGTAATGGCGTCAGTCAGATGCCGGCTATCAGCGGCGACGGCTCGCGTGTCGCGTATTGGACGACCTCCTCGGATTTGCAGGATGCGTCCGATCCTGACGGAACTAATGCCGTTGCAGTATACGATATAGCTGCCGGTACGCATATCTGGATAAGCGGGTATGCCAAGCAAGTAAAAAAACCGACCATCAGCAACGACGGCCGATACGTGGCCGTGAGTGTAGGATTTGGCCTCGGTTGGAATCAGTTGTACGCGATTGATCTCAGGGACGCCGACCCGAACAATTGGACCGATGATTCCTTTCCCGACAATCGCGGATCGGCGGGGCGGAAAGATAAAAGTTACCTGGAGACTTCCATGAGCAGCGATGGGGAATATGTGATCGCGACGCTCCATGACAACAACCCGACAGGCAGCATCTATTTGACGAACTATGCAGAACGGTTCGACCGGGATTCCGGCCAAGTGGACAGGGTCGGTAACCCGGCGATGTTTGCGGAAAACGCCCAGATCGACGAGATGGGCAACCGGGTGTTGTACGTTCGCGACGGTGAGATGTACACCTACTGCTATGGGGAATGCCAACAGCAGCAGTCCGGCCCGGCGGTCGATTCGGCGTCATGGTCGGTGCAGGACGGCGATCTTACGTTCAGCAGCGTCAATCCCGGCGGCACCGTAACGGTTACGGCATCCGGGAGTCCGGGGCAGGAGGTTGTCGCCGACATCGCCTACCAGGAGATGGTAGGCAGCGACCCCGCTCAGACGCAGACGGCCGCGCAAACGATCGCGATGACGGAAACGCCTGCTGCATCCGGTAACTATCGCGCCGTCTTCACGGTTGCGGAAGGGATGACGCAGATCGATGCGATCAAGGCTCGATTGACCGACAGCCCGAGCGGCAAATCCGCTGCGGGACTGCCGCTTCGCGTTGCGGGCAAACTGTCGATTGACATCGTCACCGAATATCCCGGCATCCTTGGCTCCGGCTGGTTCGATCTGAGCAGTTCGAATGCCAGCACAACACGGAAACCGCTCGCCGCCGGTGTCACGCACTATGAATATTGGTGGCCGGCCTCTTCCGATACCGCAGTGGTCTTGACGGTTGAGGGCGGTACGGAGCTTGCCCGACAGGAAGGCATCGTCGTGAACAAGGGCGCCGTGACGACGGTGAACCTGTCGCCGGCAGCAATCGCATCGTCGTTGACCGTCCAGGTGTCCGATCGCGGAAACCCGGTTGCGGCGGAAGTGCTGTTCATGGACGAGGGCGGAACGGAAATTGCGCGTATTCCGACCGACGGGCAAGGTACGGCATTGCTGGCAAGTCGACATGCGGGAGAGCGTATTCGAGTCGCCGTCCTACCGCCTTCCGGCTATCAAGCGCCTCCGGAGCAGACGGTGATGCTTGCCATCGGCGGCACGGAACTGTCTATGCCGCTAGTGAGGCTGCAAGACGTCTATTCGCTCAGCTATTCAAGAGAGGTGGGCAGCGGCAGCGATAAAGTACCGGTCATCGACAGCGATGTCGCTTTGACGGTGAAGGCAGCTGCAGGACGCTTGGTACGCGCGAGGTTAAGCAAGGACGTGAGGCAGGATGACGGTTCCGTGGCTGCTGCCCAGGAATGGCTGACCTTGACGGAGACGGGTCCGGCGTCCGGCTACTATCAAGCAACGTATCGGATTGCGGAAGGCACGGCTACGCTGAACGAATTCGCGCTGGAGATCGACGGGATGCTGCAGCCTCAGATGTATCCGATCGGACGCAGCATTGCCGGTCGCGTGCGGCTCGTCATCGACGCTCCGCCCGATTCGGGGAGCGAGCAGTGGCTCGAGAACGCCATGATCAGTGTGGTGCACGCCGCTTCCCCTTATTATGCCGGCGCCTTAGGGATAGAGGGGCAGGATAGAAGCCTATTGGTGGATGTCCCCTACCCGAACTCCCAGTATCAAGTCATTCTTGGCGCGAAGAATACCTATAGCGACTTGGTCTACGTTACTTCGCCAGGAAGCGGGCAAACGGCGGATGCAGATGCCGTCATCGTTCCGCGATTCCAGTTCGAATACCGATTGAAGGTGAAGCAGGCTGCAGAGGGCAATGCTCTTGTTAATGCGACGCTTCGCGATTCTGTCAGCCGCGAAATCTTGTGGTCGGGCGATTTCTACAACGAGGCAATCGCCAAATTCACGCTTTCGCGCAGAGGCGCGGACCCGGCATCGCTGGAGCTCACGGCTGCGTCGATGGACCCCACTTATGAGAAGGCGACGATCACCTTTCCGGCTGACGTCAGAACCAGGAGCATGGACATTGCCTTGCAGAAGAAGCCGGAGGCGCTCCTTCAGGGCCGCGTGCTAGGAAAGGACGGGAAGCCGGCGGCCGGCAGTATGGTAACGGCACTGATCGGCAGCGGCGGTGATAGCTTCACGAGAACTTATACGATATTGGCCGATTCCAAGGGCGAGTACAGCATGCGGGTGCCAGTCGGTCGGGTTGAGCTTCGAGCGAAGAACACAAGCGGCTCCAATAGCTTGTCGAAAGCCCATGTGCTGGACTTGTCGGGCGATCAGACCGTCGATCTGCAGCTTCAGGATCTTGCAGTCGTCACGCTTCGCTTATATACCAGGCTTGGCGGCGGGGCCTGGGATGGACCTATCGATCTTGATTTTGCGACGAGTGCGCATCTGCGCGTTACGCCCCAATTCAGCTTTTCATTTCTCGAGCATGGACAGTATCGGGCTTGGGCGACGACTGGCGATACGGTCGGCATATGCGTTTACGGTCATGAAGCCGGCTTGCCTCGCGAATGTCGGGAGGCGATCGTTGGAGCGGACAACAAGGCGGACATCGAGATCAGGCTGGAGAATCCAGGCGGCCAGGCATCCTTCCGGGCTTATGCCCCGGACGGTACCATGCTGAATGCACTCAATGCAACGCTGTATCATTTGAATGACAACACGATCAAGGAAGAATGGTTGACGCTTGACCCGGAGAGACAGCAATTTTACGTATCGATTGCCAGCGGCGGGAGCAAGCGGATTGTGGTCAGAGAGCTTTACGGGAATGCGACGGCAACGATCGATTTTACCGCCCAACCCGGCGGGATTGTTCAACTCAGGGACATTCAGGTGCAGCCTGCGGGATACTTCGGCGGTTCTCGCAACGGACTGGAAGCCGGCGCCGACTGGACGACGCCGGGCGGCCGCGTCACGCTCCGCGCCGTATACAAGAACACCGTCTATGGAACGGCGCAAGGCGCGGTCATGACGATCGATTTGCCGAAGGAAGTCGAGTTCGCCCCGGGCACGCTTGTGCTGAATGGCAGAGCCGTGGAGCCGGTCTTGTCCGGAAGAACGCTCGAGATTCCGATCGGCGATATTGCCGGTCTGAACGAAGGCAGCATGCAGCTGCAGTTGAAGATGGCCGGCGGTGTGGATGCGTCCCAGATCACGATTGTCGGGAAAATGAAATATAAAGACGCCCAACAGAAAGCGCAAGAGCAAATTTTCGGAACCGCGGTGCTGAGCGTGACGCCGGTCACGATGCGCGCGCCTAAGATCGTCGCGGACCCGCAATTCGAAGTCGGCGGCTATGCGCCTGCGGGGTCGGAGGTTACGGTCTATGACAACGGCGTTGCAGTCGGCAAGGCGCCCGTGTCCCGGGCGGGAACCTGGACGCTTAACGTCAGGTTAACCGGGCCGGATGCCGGAAAGCACCAGCTTACGTCAGAGGCGACGGTCGACGGCGTTCGTTCGCCGGGAGAGCGTGCCGTCGTTTTATACGATCCGAACGATCCCGGGCTGGAAACGGTGTCCATGCAGCAACAGCAGGGCCGATTGGTCGCGTTCGACCCGGCGAGCGGAGTTGCCGTATTTCCTTATGTCGTCGTTCCGGGAAGGCCGTACGTGTTCGAACTGAAGTTCCGGGATGCGACGCGCATTTCCGATGTGTATGTCCAGATGGGGGACAGCTCCGCTCGCGCGCAGCTTGTGGGCGGCAAGTATCAGGCGGTGCTGCCGTTCACGCAAAACCCGGGCCCGGTAAGCGTCGATTATCGCAAGAATCCGGATGCGACTGCGGGTCCTGAGGAAATGCCGACAGAAGAGGAATTCCGTGATCGTCTGCCGCCGGCGATAGCGGGTTACGATGTGGAATGGAAAGCAGGTCCTGGGGAGAAGACGCCGGACGGCAGCGTCATGCCCGCAGGGACGGCAGCGATGCAAGCCAAATTGAACGACAACATGACTTCCCGGGTAACCGTTCGTTCCGTACCTGTCGATTATACGCCTAGTGACAAGGAGCTGCGGCAAGCGCAAGCAACGGGAATTGCCGTCTATGGGTTTTCGATGACCCGATCGGTGAGCGATTCAGAAATTAGTGTGCGGATCTCCGGGTACGTGCCTAGGGGAGCAGAGTCGCTTTCAGTTGGGCTGAACAGACCATACGGCATAACCGCGATGGCGGCAGAAAAAGTGGCGCTGGTATCGATGGAGTTTGTGCTGAAAGCGACGAACATGGGCCTCACGATTCGTGATATGATCCAGGGAGTTAGCGATGGCATAGACCCCGACAGCTTCGAAGCACGTGCGCGTGATGCGCTGGAACGGGCGAGACAAATCTGCGATCCGGCGGCAAGAGAATATTATGTGAAGTTTGCCAAGGAAGTTGTAGCAGATATGCTCATGCACAACATGGTGAAGTACGAGCTGAGCATGGCTTCGTATTTTATATTCCCGGGCGGTTTCATTGGAGTCGGGATCTGGGCCGTGAGTTATTACATCGGTCTCAAGCTGGATGAAGTCGCGAATAATGAGCTAACCGAGCTCGAGGATCATCTGAGGAATTATAATAGCGAACTGTGCAAGATCAAGAAGAAGCCAATCAATCCGGTCGCCGAACCGAAATACATCTGGGATCCAAGCGGGTATGTCTATGAAGGCATGCCGAGCAATCGGGTGGAGGGTGCAACCGCCACCGTGTTGGAGAAAGACGGAGCTTCCGGCGAATGGAACGTCTGGGATGCCGAATGGTACGGCCAGACGAATCCGCTGACGACGGACGCCCGCGGGCAGTACGGATGGGATGTGCCGGAAGGCAAGTGGAAGGTCAAGTATGAGAAGGAAGGCTATGTAACGGCGTACAGCGATGAACTGGATGTGCCTCCACCGCAGCTTGAAGTCAATATTCCGCTTGTCTCCTACGCCGCTCCGCTGGCGGAACGGGCGAAGGCGGCGCTAGGCGGCGCTTATATTGATGTCTATTTCAGCAAACCGATCGACGAAGCGTCGATTCAGCCGGATGCGGTAACGGTCGCGATCGAATCGGGGGACGATACGCCGATTCCGGGTACGGTTCAGGCCGTGAACCCGACCTGGGAGAATGGCAAACGATTGTCGAGCGTGATCCGCTACACGTCGTCCGAAGCGCTTGCCGACGGGTCCTATCGGGTTACGGTATCCGAGGCGTTGGCCAGTTATGCGGGTATACCGATCGACCCGGGTACTGAGCTGCAAGTCCGGGTCTCCCGCGAAGACAACGCGGCACCGGCCGAAGCAACGAATGTGACGGTTGGCGTTACGCTTGGCAAGGCCACCGTCCTGTGGGGCGATCCGTCCGATGACGACTATGCCATAGCGCGCATTCGTTGGAAGCAAGCAGGGGATGCGGCATACGGAGTGCCGATCGAAGTCGGCAAAGGCACGGAATGGGCGCAGATTTCCGGTCTGTCCGCGTCCTCCGGCTATGAATTCAAGGTCACGACGGTCGACGACTCCGGCAACGAATCGTCCGGCGTAACGGCTAGCTGGACGTCAGCCGCCGATTGGCAAGCACCGCTGCCTGTCACTGATCTGAAGGCCGTTAGCGTATCGGATAGCCGAATCGCGCTCAGTTGGAACGATCCGTCATCCGCGTCCGCCGACTTGGCGAAGCTGCGCCTGACGTGGACGAAGTCGAATCAGCTCGATGCGCCGCAGGAAGTTGAAGTGCTGCCAGGAGCCGAATCGTTCACGATCACAGGCCTGGCTCCGACGACTGAATATACGGTATCGATCACTGCTGTCGATCGCAGCGGCAATGCCTCGTCCGGGACGTTCCTGCAAGTCCGGACGGAATCCGCAAGCTCAGACGGAACCGGCGGCGATAACGGCAATGGAGGCCCTGACCATCCTCCAGCCGAAAGCGCGAAGGAAACGAAGGTGCAGATCGATGCAGGAGGCGGCAGCTTCCCGGCCTTCGACGGATGGCTCGTGTTGACGGCAGAGCCGGGCGCTTATCCGGCTGCATCGACCTTGACGCTCAAGCGGGAAGCGGCGGCGGACCGTCCGCTTGCGGCGGGCTACACCTGGATGTCGGATACGTTGGAAATCGCAGGCGCGGCCGAAGCCGCCCAAGGCAAGCCGCTGCGGCTTACTTTGCGGCTCGATCCGGCGGTCGTCGGCAAGGCGGACCCGCGGAAGCTTGGCCTCTATAAGTTGGATCCGGCTGCGAAAGCCGGGTGGACCTATGTGGGCGGCGTCCTGGAGAAGGAAGCGTACCGCCTGACAACTGCTGTTCCGTCCGATGGAACTTATGCCGTCCTGGTGTATGAACGTTCGTTTGCCGATCTGACCGCACACTGGAGCAGCGGCGAGGTCGCCGTGCTCGTCAGCCGCCATCTGGTGGATGGCGTAAGCGCCGACCGCTTCGAGCCGAACCGTCCGATCACGCGGGCGGAAGTGACGAAGCTGTTCGTAAGCGCGATGGAGCAAGGGAAAGCTGCTGCGGCAGATGCTGCGATAACCGGACAGGGGGCTTCGAGCGGGCTTTCGGGGGATGAGACCGTACAGACGATCCCGACGACGGCGTTCTCGGACGTACCGAGCGGAGCTTGGTATGCCACTTACGTACGGAAGGCAGCCGAAACGGGACTTGTGTACGGAGACAACGGCCGCTTCCGGCCGAACGATCCCGTGTCCCGCGAGGAGCTCGCCGCCCTGCTGCAACGATTCGCAGAACTGCAAGGATTCGAATCGGCGCCGCCTGCCGAAGAGGCATCGGAACTCGGTCGTTTCGCGGATGCGCGGAATGTGTCCGTATGGGCGCGGGAAGCCGTGGCGCTGGCCGTAAGGCAGCGTTGGATGCAAGGTATGACCGAGACCGAGCTGAAGCCGCTCGGCCAAGCGAGCCGGGCCCAGGCCGTATCGCTGCTCCTGAGGGTGCTGACGAGTCTGGGAGCTATCGAGCAATAACGACTTTCACTTCTACGCATACGGCGCGGAATCTAGTATTCCGCGCCGTATGCGCCATCTATCCGATAAGGGAGGTCATCCTCATGACCCAACAACTTCAACCGGGCATGCCGGCACCAGCCTTCGCCATGGCTGATATTCACGGCAACCCGATCGTGTTAAAGGAGTATCAAGGACGTAAAGTATATCTTTCCTTTTTCCGTTTCTCCGCCTGCGCCCTGTGCAATTTGCGTGTGCACCAATTGATCGGCCGATTCCCGACGTGGCAGCGTCAAGGCATGGATGTCATCGCCGTTTTCGAATCCCCCGTGTCCAACATGAAGCAATATGTGGGCGCTCAAGCTGCTCCGTTCCCGCTCGTTGCCGATCCCAAGGCGCTCGTGTACGATTTATACGGCGTTGAGACTTCGGAGGAGAAAGTTCAAGCCACATTAGCTGACGCTGGCACGAAGGATGTCATCGCTCAGGCCGCCGCCGCCGGTTTCAAGCTTACGCCCGAGGAAGGCTCGAATTTCCACCGGATTCCGGCTGAGTTTATCATTGACGAACAGGGGATCGTGCAGGTCGCGCATTACAACCGTCTGATCACGGACCATTTGGAGATGGCGTCGATCGATCGTTTTGCAACGGGCCAATAAGGTTAATTAGGAAAGAGAAGGCCATCCCGACGGGATGGCCTCAGCCTTCGTTAATTCGATTCGCAACTTACGCGCACGAGATCCGTTCAAGGCTGCAGGGGTTCGAGTGATGATTAGCGCTGACTTTTCAGCAATTCAATTTCGGTCTTAAGCGCCAATTGTTCGCGGTGCAAAATTTCGATGCTTGCTGCTTGCGAATGGAGTTGGAAAGAAAAGCGTTGTTCTTGTTCGGTTTGACGGGCAGCGATTTCCGCGATCTGTTCTTTAAGCGATTTAATCAAGCCGATCAACTGCGCATACAACTCTTCCATGCTGTCCAATCGCTTATGAATCGCTTGCTGCTCTTTCTTGATGGCGGCAATCTCTTGCATAAGCTCCGTGCGGACTGCCTGAATCTCGCTACGAACAGCTTGAATCTCATTCTTGAATTCAATGCGAACTGCTTGAATCTCTTCCTTTAATTCGCTACGAACAGCTTGAATCTCTTCCTTTAATTCGCTGCGAACGGCCTGAATTTCGCTGCGAACGTTCTGGAACTCATCGACGATTTCTCCCCTGAATTTGCGCAGCTCGTCCAGGATTAATTCCAGGCTTGCTTGGCTCATGAACGTACTCCTCCTCCGGATATGAGATGAATGCCGATCCTATACGTATCGATGCCGTCGGCCGGCTATCCGACCCCGGAGGCACGAGTGACGTTTCATAGGACCATTATATCATGAGCCTGTGGGCAATTGAACGAAATTCGGGAGGCAAAATCCCGTTCCGTTCAGGAGATCGCCGGATTTTTATGTTACAATAGCCGTAAAAGATAAATTTGACGCCAGAGGAGGAACGTCCGCCATGGAGTTTATCGAGAGTCGGCTGATCACGCTGTCCAAGAACGGCGACCAGAACGCATTCCGGGAAATCACGGAGATGTACCGGGACAAAATTTCCAGAATGGCATCCCGCATCTTGAAGGGCAGCATAGAGAGCGACGATGTCGTACAGGAGACGTTCCTCCGATTCTATTTGAGCATGAACCGCTTCGACGAATCGAAGTCCCTGTCGGCCTGGCTTTACCGCATCGGGAAGAACGTCTGCCTGGATATGCTGCGCAAGCGAAGAACGACGGTGCCGCTGGACGAATCGCAAGACGAGGAAGGGTTAAGCCGTCACGAACGGATTCCGAGCCGTGAACCGACGCCGGAAGAAGCTGCGATAAGGTCGGAGAGCCGCGAGATGGCTGCCTTGATGATCGATTCGCTGCCGGAGAAGTTCAAGCCGCTATTCATCGGGCAGTATGTTCACGGCATGACGCTCGAGGAGATCAGCCAGGAGACGGGATTGCCGGTCAACACGGTCAAGTCCCGCATGAACCGCGGCCGCAGCTTCTTGAAGCGCAAGTGGGGAACAAGGCTGCTGCTCTATATCACGCTCTTCGCGTTTTATATTCAATTTCTCGGGTAGCGGTTGACGTAATGAAGCCGGGAGCCGCTCTGGGCAAGCGACTCCCGGCTGAGAGGTCATGCGGCCATGAATCTGCGCAGTGCGCTATTCCATGGCGATCAAATCTCGATAGGCGCCTGGGAACGAGTCTTCGATGGCGACGGCGCCGACAGTCCGTTGGTAAAAGTCAAGGGCTTCCACAACCCAACCGATGATGCCGTAGGCATACCCCTTATCCCGCATGGCATATAGGCATTCCAGCAACAAGGCTTTGCCGATTCCGAGCCCGCGGTACGCCTCCAGCACGCCGGTCGGTCCAAAGAAGTTTTTGACCACGGCATCATAGCAGGCGAAGCCGATGACCTCTTTATCTTTCACGGCGATAAAGCAATGAACGGGCAGCTGAGACAAGGCGAAGTCGGCTTCGTTGCGCCAGTTCTCCGTGAAATGCCGGCCGACGAATTCGACAACACGGTGTTTATCGGCCGTCATGGCGCGTTTGATCAGAATGCCTTGGGCACGAAGACCGGCGATCAAATCGCTGTTGTCGGGCAAATCGTACAGTTTGACAAGCATATCAGGCATCGGATGAACCCTCCTTGTCGCCCGACTGGGCGGCGTTTGCGAAAATGGCTTGCAGCTTGTTCTCGTACAGAGCCGGCCGATAGAATCTGGATGCCATGAACAGCTCGGCCATCTGCGGCGGCAGCAATCGATCGACGACCGCCTGCATGGCTGCTCTCGCTATTCCCAGGTCCGCATAGTTGGCTCTGTATTTGTCTTTGAGGCAAGTGATGACTTCCTCGCTGTCAGGCGACATTTCGCCGCGGAACAAGAACGTATGCAGCGGGAATCGCCGCTTGAAAGGTATTTCATATCGGAGCATGGCATCGATCAACTCGGCTGTCAGCCGATTGTCGCGAATGGCGGGGAGCAGCTGCGGCACGAGCGAATAATAATCCCCCGGGCCGTAGTCCTTCATCTCCTCGGCGTTCAAATCTTCTGTTCGCATGCCGTGATATTGACACAGGAAACGGGATAAATAGGTGTCGGAGTCCGCGCTTGCGTTCCAGTTCAGGTCAGCTGCGAAAAAAGCCGGATATCGGGACGTTTCGAACAACCCGTAGGGGCTGCCAAGCGAGAATGGGGCGGACCAATTCGTGTTGATCACGCCATCAAGCTGTTCGGACTCCGCCAGCTGAGTCCAATTTCGCAAGTTGTCGATGCGGTTGCGGATCACCGGGTAATTCTGCTCGCCGTTATCGTCCCAGCAGCGCACGGACGAGGCGCCGAGCACCTGGACGCCGGCTTTGCGCAGTGCGCGGATCATGCGGCGGGCATCGGCTTTCATACTGTGTCCGCCATAAATCCAGATGACGACGATCACCCGTTTGTCCAACTGCCCGATTTCTTCCTCCGTCGCGTGCATCAGCATGTCATGCCAGATCATGGGCGTCTTGCCCAGCGAGCAGACCTTGTCCGCCAAGCGGTTGACGAAGCGGATGAACAAGGTCTCGCGGCTAATGCCGGAACTGCGGCAATCCGCGCATGTCCCCAAGCTCCAAACTTCATCGCAGCCGATATGCAGATAACGGCTGTGCGGATGAAGGCTGGCGATTTCCTCGATAATTCCCGCCATCATGTCATAGGCGCCCGGCCGTTGCGGGCAGAGCTCGCCAACGCTGTCAGGCGTTTCGCGGAAACCGATATAATCAGGATGTTTCAAAATATACTCCAAGTGGCCGAAGGATTGCTGCTTGGGAATAATCTCCACGAAATTCGCGTGCGCGACGGCCAGCAGCCGTTCATGTTGCTCGTCTGTCAGACAGAGCTCCGAATGACGCAGGAAGGGAAGCTTCCGGAACGGAAGCTTGTCTTCGTATTCCACGACCAGCGTATTGATTTTGTAAGCGGAAAGTTCCTCTACATATTGCAAAATATGCTCGAAAGTCGGGTATACCGTCCGCAAATCCAGATAATCGCTGCGCAGTCGCAGGTCGGCCCAGTCCGCGATCGTGACGGCTGGGGCAAACCCGCCGCCATTGTGCAGCAATTGCTGCAATGTCTTCATGCCATAGAACAAACCGGCGGCGCTCAGGGCGTATATTTCGACTCGGTCGGCCTCCAGGCTGAGTACATAGCCTTCGTGCCGCCCTTGGACCCGCATGGCCATTTGCGAATTGTAACTCAGCCCGCGGGAGAGAACGGCATAACCGGCATCTGTCGTCGACTCTGCAATCCGGCCGAATAACGAATTCGCGAGCGACAGCAGCCGCGGATCGGGTGCAGGCACACAGAGCACGACATCCCAAGTATCCACGCCCTCGACACGGGTGCCGCCCATCTCTGCGTATTGGGGCTGGGGAATCAGATTCAAGCTCATCTGCCGGACCTCCTCTTCGCTTACAGCCAACGTACCCGTCCTTTGAAACGCTCGATGAAACGGTTGTTCCATTCGTCCCCGCCAGGCGCGTTGCCGCTTCTCCAGACCGGCGCCTCGATGCCCTTCTCGCCGAGGTAGGCGGCGGTCGTCATCATAAGAGAGTTCAGCAGGAAGGCATTGGCGAATGTCGAGGTCGAGCCCATCTTCGGTTCGATCCCGTCGATCTGAAGGGCAGCGTCGCCGGGCTTAACCTTGCTGTCGAGATAGTAATCGCATACTTCGTACAAATTACGGCCCGAGGGGTGTCTTGCGATATGATTTTTTGGCGTCGCATCCGCGTGTCCGACGGAAGTGACGGCGATCGTCGTCACGCCTCTGCGCTTGGCTTCAAGCGCGGCATCGATGCATGCGGTGTTGATGCCGTAAGCGTTTGCGATGATCAAGATATCTCCTTCGGACAGGCGATTGTCTTCAATGACGATGGTGCCGTATCCCGGGGTACGCTCGATGGCCATGGAGCGCAAGGCGCCGCTCGAAATCATCGTTCCTTCGTCCAGGATGGCGCTGATGTGCATCAAGCCGCCGGCACGGAAGAATACTTCGGTTGCATTCATGTTGGAATGTCCGCCGGGGCCATACAGGTACACGAGCTTATCCTCCGCGATATGGTCGGCCAGCAATTTGGCGACCGTGTGGAGCCGCTCGGGCGGCTCGCTCTTGATTTCCTCCAACAAATCCGTGATGACGGTCAAGTAAGCGGACATGATGTCTTCGTTTGCTCTCATACAGGTGCCTCCTTTGTGAGTTCAATACGTGGTGCAATCGATTGCGTTTGCTATATCCGACGCAACAGCTATATTAAGGCAATCTGGCCTGCGTGGATTCCCGTACGATCAGCTTCGGCTCCAATTGAATCGTAACATGCGCCATCGGAAGCGAATTTTGCGGAATGATGTTCTTGAACAACAAGTCGGCGGCGAGATGTCCGAGATCGTATGTGCTTTGGTCAATCGTCGTCAGGCTGGGCGTGATCATCTCCGTGAAGAGGATATTGTCAAAGCCGACGACGGACAGATCGTCCGGCACGCGAACGCCCCGGACTTGAAGCTGCCGAATCAGACCGATCGCCGCCATATCGTTAATACAGAACACGGCCGTGGGGCGGGCGGGCAAAGACAATAGATGATCGGCGGCCCGCTTGCCCAGCATGAAGTCGTACATCTGATCGTCATCATCGTGCTCGTAGGCTTCCACGTATACGAATTCGTCTTTGACCGGAATGCCATGGCTGACCATCGCCTTCTTGTAGCCCGACAACAGTTTTTTCCTGCTTGTACGCAGCAATGGCGCCGAGACGAACGCAATGTCGGTATGTCCGAGATCGATCAGATGCCGGGTCGCGATCTCGGCGCCCGCGGCAAAATTGAATCCGGCGCGGCTGCATTCTACCTTGACATCTTGCTCCATGGCGACGACAGATACGTTTTTGTCCAATATGCGTTGAAGAACGCCGCCGGTATCATCGATCGATGCGATGAGAATCCCCTTCACCTGCTTCTGCAAAAGCAAGTTTACGTTTTTCTCCTCAGTCTTCGTGTCGCGAAACGAGTTGCAGAGAATGATTTGCGAATCGAACCGCTGCGCCACGTCCTGAATGCCGCGAAGCAGCGTGCTGTAGTAGTTGGACATGTTGGGAATCACGACGCCGATGTCATTGATTCGGTCCGTTTTCAAATTTTTGCCGATCAAATTCGGAATATAATGCAAATCTTCGGCTGCCTTCAGGATTTCCCGCCGCGTTTCCTGGCTAACGGGATAGTCGCTGCCGCTTAGTACTCTCGATACGGTAGAGGGAGACACCTTGCAATGCTTGGCAATATCATAAATCGTCGTTTTTTTAGGGGTTGATTTCGATGTTTGGCGCAATTATTGGCCTCCCTTCAGAAAGAAGTTTCATAGAAACATTCAGAAACTGTTTCCTTCCCAATCTACATTAAATCAAATGAAATGGATTATCAAGCCCTAATAAAGCAAGTAAAACCTAGCATATTCCCTTGATTTCGGACTTGACAGCGGATTCAATTTGTTGTTTAATCCAATCAACAATAGAAATCGATTGCGTAAATGAAAATGGGGGGAAGAATGATGAAGACGGTCAGATCCCTTCGCTTAAAAGAAAACATCGCGGGGTACACCTTTCTTCTGCCTAGCTTGCTCGGTTTTGCCTTCTTTATCGCCTTCCCGATCTTGGGATCGCTGCTGCTCAGCTTTACGGAATGGAACTTTCTGGCCGGCTTTCGCGGCATTCATTTCATTGGTCTGGACAACTTCAAGCATCTGGTGTCCGGGCAGGATGATTGGTTCAGCAAGTCCATGTTCAATACGGTAATATTCGCACTGGTCACCGTGCCGATCGGGTTGTTGCTCGGATTGCTGGTCGCCGTCTTGATCAACAAGTACGTGTACGCATCCGGGTTGTTCAAGGTCGTCGTATTCATCCCCTATATATCGAGTGTCGTTGCGTCAGCCGTCGTATGGATGGTCGTACTGCATCCGTCATATGGTCCGGTTAACAGTTTCTTGCTATCGGTCGGGGTCGACAATCCGCCAGGATGGTTCACCGATATGAAGTGGGCGTTCCCGACGGTCATGGCTTTTCACATATGGCAGACATTGGGCTACACGGTAATCGTATTTATGGCCGGACTCAAGGGAATTCCGGCCGAACTGTATGAAGCGGCTACAATCGATGGAGCAGGGGAAGTCAAGAAATTCCGGCATATCACCATACCGATGATATCGCCAATGACGTTCTTCCTTTCCACGATGGGCATTATCGGTTCGTTCAAAGTATTCGATTCCGTAAAGGTGCTGACGAACGGCGGGCCGGGCAACGAGACGACGAATATCGCCTTCTATATTTACAGGGAAGCCTTCTCGTTCTACAAGATGGGTACCGCGAATGCCGCTGCATGGCTTATGTTTATCATCATTTTTGTCATCACGATGATTCAGATCAAACAGCAGAACAAATGGGTCGTCTACGATTAGAGGTGAGAGAATGAGCGTCCGCATCGATGTACCGAAATTGATTAGAACTTTGGCGCTTGGTCTGTTCACGGTCACCATGCTGTTCCCGTTGCTCTGGATGCTCTCCGCTTCGTTCAAAACCGAGCTTGACGTCTTCAACTATCCGATCCAATGGATACCGCCCCGCTGGAACGCGGTGGAGAACTACATGCAGATCTGGTCCTCCCGCTACAGCTTTCCGCTATATTACTGGAACACGTTCAAGATTGCCGGGTTGGTAACGGCCATTCAGCTGTTGACGGCTTCCATGGGGGCATTCGCGTTCGCTAAGCTGAATTTCAAATTCAAGCAGCCGCTGTTCGCTTTGTTCATCGCCACGATGATGATTCCGGATCAAGTGACGATCGTGCCGAAATTCATGCTGCTCACTTGGCTGCATTTGATCGATACGCATTCCGGGTTGGTGCTGTTGCTCGTCTTCAGCGTGTATGGCATTTTCCTGCTTCGGCAATATATGTTTTCCATTCCCGATTCGCTGCTGGAAGCCGCGAAGATCGACGGAGCGGGATACACCCGCATTTTCCTTCGGATCATACTGCCCCTGTCCAAGCCTGTACTTGCCACGTTGGCGATTCTTCGGTTCATCTGGACATGGGATGACTACATGAATCCCTTGATCTTCCTGAACAGCAGAGAGTTGTTCACCATCCAACTCGGCATGGCGCAATTCGCATCGCAGACCGGTACGTATTACTCGCTGCTCATGGCGGCTGCCGTATGCGCGATGCTGCCTCTGCTCATCCTGTTCGTATTCGGTCAGCGTTTCATCATCGAGGGGATTGCCTCCGGCGCTGTCAAAGGTTGAAGATCTGGAAGCTCATAGCCGCCCCAAGAAGGGCGCCGCTATTTGCGATAATAAATCATCATGAAAAGAGGGAAAGCCATGCAGAAAAAATCAATGCTAGGGGTCATGTTGTCGGTCGTACTGGTGCTTTCGTTGCTTGTCGGCTGTTCTTCCAAGAAGGATGCGCCTGCAGCATCCGATTCAGCCGCTCCATCGGGCAGCCAATCGAGCTCGCCGGCTCCGTCGGAGACGCCGAAGGAACCGGTTGAGATCACCTACCTGACCTATGACGGCGCTACGAGTCCGGATGGCCAATTTCTGATCCAAATGCAAATTGACGCCTTCAACAAAGCCAATCCCGACATCGTGGTGAAGCTGGACATGCAGCAGAATGATTCGCTCGAATTCCTGAAGAAGCTGGATTTGATGTCGCTGTCCGGATCGGCCGGCTATGACATGGTATCGCTCCCGTCTTTCAAGGACTATGCCGAGCGTGCCGCTAAAGGCTTGTTCGCCCCGGTGGATGAATTCTTCCAGGCAGAAGGCAAGAAGTACAGCGATCTGTTCCAATATACGGCAGATGTGGACGGCGTGAACTATGCGATTCCTTACAACTCGTCCATCTACCTGGTATTGATCAACAAGTCGATGATGGATGCAGCCGGGCTTCCCGTTCCGCCGCTGGATTGGACTTGGGACGATTACAGAGAGTATGCGAAAGCGATGACGCAGGGCGAAGGCGCCAAGAAAATTTACGGTTCCTATATGCATACATGGACGGAATATCGCAGAGAAGCGCTGTTCTCCACGAAGTTGGACAATCCGTATGTCAAGGATGACGGCACATCGAACCTGGCAGACCCGGTATTTAAGGAATGGCTGCAATTCGTGCATGATTTGGAGCAAGTCGACAAGAGCCAAGTACCGTACCGGGATGCAAAAGCGACGAACATGGCCTATCGCGACGTATTCTTCACGGGCAAAGCCGGCATGATTCTGACGGGAACCTGGATCCTGTCCAATATTAAAGATAAGGAAAATTTCCCGCATGACTTCCAGACCGTATTCGCGATGATGCCTCGCTGGAAGGACGGTCCGGAAGGACGCGTAACCGGTTCGGCGACGTACAATGTGATCAACAAGGATTCCAAGCATAAGGAAGCATCTTATCGGTTCATCAAGTTCTTGGCCGGAGAAGGATCGCAGGTCGTCAATCAGTTCTCGACGATGTTCGGGGCAGACAACTCGGCAACCGTCAATGCGACGGTCCAAGGGTTCGAGGACCTGATCGACAAGCAATCGTTGTTGAACGTGTGGAACCACCCGAAGCTGGCGCCGAACTCCATTACGAAATTCCCGGAACAATTCGCGCTGCTCGAAGATATTTACAACGTAGAAACCGAGAAGTTCATCGTGGGCGGTCAAGACTTGGACAAGACCATCGCGAATGTGATCGAGCAGGCGGACAAGGCGCTGAAGAAATAGCAAGGTTCGTCTGAGTGGATGACCCGGAATTGCATGGGCAATTCCGGGTTACTTATATCCATCGGACTGGTGAAAGGGGAATGGAGAGAAAAATGGCAGATCTGACGCCGACCTATTCATTATTGGAGGGCATGCTGCGGGTCCGGGCTTATGCCGATCGCCAGTCAGCGGGCGCCGCTGCAGCGAAGGAAACGGCAGCTAAGCTTCGGAAGCTGTTGGCTGTCCAACAAGATGTGCGGATGGTATTTGCCGCAGCGCCATCGCAAAATGAGTTCTTGGACAGCCTGGCGGTAGAGCCGGGGATCGATTGGCATCGTATAACGGCATTCCATATGGATGAATATATCGGTCTTGAGGGCGCGTCGCCGGAGACCTTCGGATATTATTTGAAGAACCGGTTGTTTGATAAAGTTCGCCCCGGTCGCGTGCATCTCATGAATCCAACGCGAGGGGTGGAGTCGGAAATCGCTTCCTATGATGCGTTGATCCGCGAGGCGCCGATTGATATCGTCTGCCTTGGCGTTGGAGAGAATGGACATCTGGCTTTCAACGATCCGCCGGTTGCGGATTTTTCCGATCCCGAATGGATCAAGGTAGTGGAACTCGATCAAGTGTGCAGACAACAGCAAGTGAATGACGGCTGCTTCGCGTCTCTTGAAGCCGTGCCGACATATGCGCTTACTTTGACGATTCCCGCCATCATGTCAGCGATCAGCCTGGTATGCATTGTTCCGGGTGAAAGGAAGAGAGAGGCGATCTTAAGAACGCTTTATGGCGAAATTTCGACTGCCTGTCCTTCGACCATCTTGCGAAAACATCCGGATTGCATACTGTATACGGATCAAGAAGAATTAAGACGTGAAGCCGGGGCGCTTGTCGGTGGAAAGGGATGAGCCATGATGACTAACCATCCGATAGAGGGCAAGATATCGGCTCTGCACTATGAAACGGGGAAACCGTGCATCATCGCGATAGAGGGCGGCCGAATCGTATCCGTGATTGTCGCGCAAGCGGAAGCGGATGTGGAGATGGCGCCGGCCAGCCTGCCGCACCATGAATGGTACGTCGCGCCCGGGCTGGTCGACTTGCAGATCAACGGCTATGCCGGAGCGGACTTCAACCGAGTGCCGATCGAAGAGGGGGCTGTCGGAGCGACGGCTCGTCGTTTGTGGAGCGAAGGCGTAACGTCCTTCTGCCCGACCGTGATCACGAATCGGCCGGAGGCGATTGTTGACGCGATGGCGGCTATCGACCGCGCCTGCCGGGAAGATCCGGACACGGCTGCGGCTGTGGCAGGCGTCCATCTGGAAGGCCCGTTTATTTCGCCGGAAGACGGCGCGCGCGGAGCGCATGCTTTGGAGGCGGTGATGGCACCGGATTGGGATGCGTTCTGCCGCTGGCAGGAGGCATCGGGCGGGCGAATTCGCATCTTGACGATGTCCCCGGAATGGCCGGGCAGCGCCGGCTTCATCGCGCGCTGTGCCGAGAGCGGCGTCACGGTATCCATCGGCCATACGGCGGCGACGCCGGCGCAGATCGATGAAGCGGTGCGCGCGGGCGCGCGCATGTCGACGCATCTGGGCAACGGAGCGCACCTGCAGCTGCCCCGGCATCCGAATTATATTTGGGAGCAGCTGGCGCAGGACGAGCTGTGGTCGTGCCTGATCGCGGACGGCTTCCACTTGCCGGACCAGGTGCTGAAGGTCGTGCTCAAGGTCAAGGGAGACCGCGCGCTGCTCGTCAGCGATGCCGTAGCTTTGGCTGGCATGCCTCCGGGGGACTACGATACGGCGGTCGGCGGCAAAGTGACGCTGACGCCGGAAGGCAAGCTGCATCTGGCTGGCAACGACCGCATCCTCGCCGGGTCGGCCCAGATGCTTCCGTGGGGCATCTCTCATCTGACGCGCAGAGGGATCGCCGACCTTGGCACCGCATGGAACATGGCGTCGATCCGCCCGGCCGCCGCGATGGGGTGGGAGACGGCTGCCGGCTTGGCTGCGGGGGCGCCCGCGGACCTCGTGCTGTTCCGCCGCCTGGCGTCGGAAGGCGATAGCATCGTGATCGAGAGGACCTATAAATCCGGCAAGCTGGTGTATCAGCGCTAGCGTTTTATTCGGAATGCTTCTTCACGACGATCACGGCGTTGTGTCCGCCGAACCCGAAGGAATTGGACATGCCGATATTCAGATTCGCCTCGCGGGCGGTATTCGGCACGCAATCCAGATCGCAGGCCGGATCGGGATGCTCGTAGTTGATCGTAGGCGGGATGATGCCGGCCTGCAAGCTTTTGACCAGTGCGACGGCTTCGACTGCGCTGGCGGCTCCGAGCAGATGACCGGTCATCGACTTGTTCGCGGTGACGGGGATGCAAGACGCATGCTCTGCGAACAACCGCTTGATCGCAGCTGTCTCCGAGCGGTCGCCGACTTCGGTGCTCGTCGCGTGCGCGCTAATTACGTCCACGTCCGATGGCGCGACTCCCGCTTCGTGAAGCGCGGCCTTCATCGCGCGGAACGCGCCGTCGCCGTCAGGCGGCGTGGCTACCATGTGATACGCATCGGAAGTCGCCCCGTAGCCGACTACCTCCGCATAGATGCGCGTCCCCCTTCGGGCAGCATGCGAGAGAGATTCCAGCACGACGATGCCGGCGCCTTCCGCGATGACGAACCCGTCCCGTTCGGCGTCGAACGGCCGGCTGGCGCGGGCCGGCTCTTCGTTGCGGGCGGACAGCGCCGTCGCATTGCCGAAGCTCGCCAGCGACAGCTCTGTGACGGCCGCTTCCGCGCCTCCGGCGATGACGACATCGGCGACGCCCGCACGAATAAGTCGGAATGCTTCGCCGATCGCCGTGTTGCCGATCGAGCAGGCGGTTACCGGCGACAGCGATGGCCCGCGCGCGCCGAAGCGGATGCTGATCATGGCCGACGCCATATTGCCGATCATCATGGGCACGAGCAGCGGACTGACGCGCTCGGGCCCGCGCGACCGCAGCAAAGCTTCCTGCTCGATCAACGTTTGGAGCCCTCCCGTACCCGAACCGACATAGACGCCCATCCGTTCGCCGTCCCCATTTTCCGCATGCAAGCCCGCGTCCTCCATCGCCTGTTCGGCTGCCGCCAGCGCATATTGGCAGAATCGGTCCATTCGCCGCGCTTCTTTGCGCCCAAACCTGGCTTCGGCGTCGAAATCCCGCACGATACCCGCGATTTTCGACTTATACCGGGAAGCATCGAACGCATCGATCAGGGAAACGCCTGAAGCTCCTGCGGTCAGTCGCTTCCAATACGTATTCACATCGTTGCCTAACGGCGTGATGACACCCAATCCGGTAACAACGGCTCGCTCCATCCGGTTGCCTCCACCTTCCAATGAAAAATGATGAGCCTATCGTGCCATAACGATTATCCTATTACAAGTTATTGTTTATCCTGGTATAATGGACACTACCTTCGAAAGGGGATGGCTTAGTCATCATTCGTCGGAATTGGAGGAGGTTCGATTGCACTCTTATACGCAGACTAGGTTGGCGGCATTATCCGCCTTCCTGACCGCACAGCGAGCCAAGCTGCAGCCGGAGGCGGTCGGTTTGCCGGCAGGCACACGCAGAAGAACGCCCGGCCTCAGACGGGAAGAAGTAGCGCAGCTGGCCGGCGTAAGCTCGACTTGGTACACGTGGCTGGAGCAAGGAAGGGACATTCAAGTGTCCGCATCCGTTCTGGACAATATCGCAGCGGCGCTGCGGCTGACGACGGACGAGCGTAAATATTTGTACGCATTGGCGATGGATAACGGGGGCGGACATAACCCGTTTGCGTTGCGGGAAGAGGAGCCGGTCGTCAGCCCGTCTCTTGCCCGCATCATCCAGGAGCTCCGCGCCTGTCCCGCGATCATCTCCGACCGCAGGTGCCGGATTGTGGGCTGGAACGAGGCGGCGGCGCACGTGTTCCTCGACTTCGAGCAAGTGCCGGCCGATCGGCGGAACATGATCCGGCTGCTGTTCGAGCGCAAGGAATTTCGCCGGCTTGCGGTCAATTGGGAGCAGTTCGTGCGCGGCTTTCTCGCCATCTTCCGCGCGTATTATGGGCAGTATGTGGAGGATGAATGGTACGGGGAATTCCTGAAGCAGATGCAGGTGGAGTTTCCTGAATTCGACGGCTTGTGGCGGCAGAGCGAAGTCAAATCCGCACCGGAGGTGCTGCTGGAATTCCGTCACGCCAAGGCGGGGAAGATGCAGTTCCACCTCACTTCCCTTCAAGTGCAGGGGGATGCCGATTTGCGCTGCAGCGTCTACACGCCGGCGCCCGACACCCGGACGGAATACAAACTGCGGCGTTTGATGGAGCGGGGGTAACAGGTATACCCGCCCCATCGAGCACCGCCTCACCGCCACTAAAACGCCGCAACCCGGCGAAACCTGCTTGCAGCACCGCCTCACCGCCGCCAAAGCATCGCAACCGGGCCAAACCCGCCTACAGCGCCTCCTCACCGCCGCCAAAGCGCCGCAACCCGGCGAAACCCGCCTACAGCGCCAACTCACCGCCGCCAAAACGCTGCAACCCGGCGAAACCTGCTTGCAGCACCGCCTCACCGCCGCCAAAGCGCCGTAACTCGGCCAAACCCGCCTACAGCGCCACCTCACCGCCACCAAAGCGCCGCAACCGGGCCAAACCCGTCTGCAGCGTCACCTCATCGTCGCCAAGTCGCCGCAACCCGGCGAAACCCGCCTGCAGCGCCACGAAAAAGTATAGAATCTTGGGACCGGGGACTGAACCGGGACAGGCAGGTTAAAATATTTAACCTATAAAATTGCAAAATTAGGGCTTGAAACCGCTTGCGTAAGTGAATATAATGTGAAATAAGGTTAAGCGTTTAAGTATATTGAATGTTTATCTAATATGGTTGCTTGCATGACACGTACAGAACATTCGGAAGGTGAAGCAGATTGAAACGGGTCACGATTCGAGAAGTATCGGAACGCGCAGGCGTATCCACGGCGGCCGTCTCATATGTCCTCAATGGCAAGGAAGGCAAAGTGTCGCCGGAGACGATCGAGCGCGTCCGCCAAGCCGTGAAGGAGCTGGGCTACATTCCTGACTTCTCCGCGCGCAGCTTGGCGAATAACCAATCGCGACTGATCGGCGTCGTCATCCCGCAAACGGAAGGGCATCGGCAGTTGTTGCTCCAGAACCCGTTCTACAGCGAGCTGGTGTGCGGCATCGAGTCCAAGCTGCGCGAAGCCGGCTACCACATGATTCTTTCCGGCGTCGACAAGGGGCATGGCTACCTGGACCTGTCGATGCAGCGCAACCTGGACGGCGCGATCATCATGGGCATCTACCAGGAGAGTTTCTATGACGACTTGAAGAAGGTGCAGATGCCGATCGTGCTGATCGACAGCTACATTAACGACAGCTCGTTCCACAGGATCGGAATTGACGACGAAGAAGGCGGGTACCTCGCCACCAAGCACTTGATCGACAACGGACATACGGGGATCGCATTGGTAACCGGCATGATTCGCAAGGACGGCGTGGTCGAGAAACGGTTCCTCGGTTACAAGCGGGCCCTTCAGGA
This sequence comes from Bacillota bacterium, assembly GCA_023391635.1. GTDB lineage: Bacteria > Bacillota > Bacilli > Paenibacillales > Paenibacillaceae > Cohnella. The sequence continues at coordinate 79,400 of JAEWAQ010000018.1, forward strand.
AGCCGGGCTATTCTACAATCCGGACTATGTATTCGAAAAAGAGGTCTCTTATGCGCATGGCAGACAGTCCGGCGAAATGATCGCGACCCGACATCCCGACATTACGGCTGTCTTCGCCACCGCTGACATGGTCGCTTTCGGCGTCGTGCGCGGCGTCATGGAAGCCGGCAAGCAAGTGCCCGAGAACATCTCCGTCGTCGGATTCGACGATATCTCGATGGCGTCGATGTTCTTCCCGCCGCTTACGACGATCAACCAGAACATCACCCGCAAAGGCGAACTGGCAGCCCAAATGCTGCTTGACCATATGCAATCCGATCGGCAATCGGTCTTTACCGCGGAAGTGACACGTATGCCATTGGAGGTGGTAGAGCGTCAAAGCGTTCGCAAGTTAAGCGATTAACGTACGAACTTCACACGAACACGACGAAGGGGGAATAAGAACCATGTTGACCAACAAAAGGCACCCAATGTTCAAGCTGGCGATGGTCATAACGATCATCGCGGCCGTATTGGCCGCTTGCAGCAAAGGCGGCAATGAGGGCAAGTCCGGAGATCAATCGTCATCGGCCGCGTCCGACAAGAAAGTGACGATCAAGTACACGCAATTTTCCGGCTCGGGAGACAACGAGAAGTATCTTGTGCAGATGAAGGACGAATTCGAGAAACAAAATCCGAACATCAAAGTAGACATCGAGACGATCGCTTACGGCGACTACTTCACCCAGATGCAGACGCGCGTCGCCGCAGGCACGGCGCCGGACGCTTATGAGCTCAATTTCGAGAATTTCGTCTCCTACGCCAAGAAGGGCGTGCTGCAGGATCTGGCCCCGCTCTATGGCGGCTTCGACACCGGCGCGCTGAACGCCAAGGCACTCTCCGCCTTCTCGGCGGACGGCGTGCAATACGGCTTGCCGGCCAGCTTCTCCAACGTGCTGTTGATTTACAACAAAGACCTGTTCGACCAAGCCAATGTAGATTACCCGACGAACGCCTGGACATGGAAAGAGATGGACGACGCGGCAGCGAAGATCCGGGAGCTCGGCAAAGACACTTTCGGCATCTTCCAACCGATTCAGTTCCACGAGTTCTACAAGACGGTCCAGCAGAACGGCGGCAGCCTGTTCAATGCGGACATGACTCAGTTCACGTTCAACTCGCCGGAGAACGTCGCGACCTTGCAGCATCTGGCGGACCGGATCACGAAGACGAACGTCATGCCGACACAAGCGCAGCTTAGCGGCGTAGGCGATTGGGATCTGTTCAAGGCAGGCCGTCTGGGCATGATCGTGACCGGCGTCTGGGCGTTCCCCGACTTCGCCAAGAACGTGACGTTCAACTGGGACGTAGCCGTCGAGCCAGGCAACGTGCAAAAGGCGACGCACTTTTTCTCCAACGGCCTGGTCATCAATAAGGACAGCAAGAACAAGGAAGCGGCGTTCCAGTGGATCAAGTTCATGTCGGCGAGCAAGGAAGCGGCCAAGATCCGCGTCGACGCCAACTGGGAGCTGCCGGCGGTAACCGACAAAGACGTGCTCGAAGCGTTCCTGAAGGCGACGCCGCCCGCAAACCGCCAAGCGGTGTTCGACTCGCTGGACTACCTTGTGACGCCTCCGGTGATCGAGCAGTTCGCCGAGATGACCGACATCGTGGGTATCCATCTGACCGCTGCCGCGGAGGGCGCCAAGACGCCGCAGCAAGCGCTCGACGACTTGCAGAAGGAATTGGAGCAGAAGATCAAGCTGTAGGAATCGGCATCAGCAAGGGATCGATTCTTCCGGTACACGACGGTCAAGCAGGCGGATTAACGCCCATTGCGCACGATTGATATGCAGGTCGTGAATTCATTCCAATGAGGAAGGAGCGCTGCAATATGTCCGGTGCATCCAGACGCGCCAAATGGCTGACGATCATCCTGTTTCTGCTGCCGTCGCTCATCGGCCTTGCCGTGTTCAGCATCGGTCCGATCGGCTACTCCTTCCTGATCGGCCTTACCGATTGGAACGGTCTGAACGCCTGGGACCCGGCCGCGGGAACGCCGAATTTCATCGGCTTGGACAATTACGCGGAGATTATGAGCGGCGAAGAGTTCTGGCGCGTGCTGCGCAATACGATGTACTTCATCGTGCTGTACATCCCGCTGATTCTGATCTTCTCCATTCTCGCCGCCGTCCTGCTGAACAACAAGTACCGAGGCATCGGCGCCTACCGGGTACTCTTCTTCATCCCGGTATTGACGTCCTGGGTGGCCGGCTCCCTCATCTGGAAATGGCTGCTCAGCGACGATTACGGACCGGTGAACGCGATCCTCGCGTTCGTCGGCATTGACGGGCCCGCCTGGCTGCAAGATCCGCATTGGGCGATGCCGGGCATCGTGTTCGCCAGCATCTGGAAGGACATGGGGTTTTTCGCCCTGATCTTGCTCGGCGGCCTGCAAGGCATCAACCCGGACTATTACGAAGCGGCGCAGATGGACGGCGCCGGCATGTGGAAGCGGCTCTACCGCATTACGCTGCCGCTGCTCTCGCCGATCCTGTTCTTCGTCATCATCATCAGCGTCATCAACTCGTTTCAGCTGTTCCCGCAGGTCATGATCATGACCCAGGACGCGGGCCCGTACGGCGCCACGCAGGCGATGGTCGAGCGGATCTACAAATACGCCTTCAAATATTACAAAATGGGGTACGCGGCATCCTTCTCCTGGATCCTGTTCGTGATCATCCTGTTCTTCACCGTCATCCAGATGCGGCTGCAGAAAAGGTGGGTGCATTACGATGGCTGATCGCAAGCTCAGACAGACGCTCTTCTATTTGATAGCAACGCTGCTCGCGTTGTTCTGTCTCGTGCCGTTCTTCTGGATGATCAGCACCTCGCTCAAGACGAAGGGCGCGCTGATCAGCATCCCGATCCAGTGGATTCCGCAGACCGTAAGCGTGGAATCGTATCGCAAAATATTCACTTTCTTCGAGTTCGACCGGGTCCTGCTCAATAGCGCGATCGTGTCGGTCGGCATTACGCTCATCACGCTGACCAGCGCCCTGATGGCAGCCTATGTGTTCGCCAAGATAGCTTTCCGCGGGCGGGAAATCGTGTTCGGCCTGTTCCTGGCGACGATGATGGTGCCCGGACAGGTTACGATCATTCCAATCTTCATTGTGCTCAAGGAATTGCACTTGCTCGACACGTTCACGGGGTTGATGCTGCCATCGATCTTCAATGCGTTCGCCGTCTTCATGCTGCGGCAGTATATCAAGACGATCCACGACGATTACCTGGACGCCGCCTTCATCGACGGAGCGACGCAGGCGACCGTGTTCATTCGCATTATCGTGCCGCTGTCCGTGCCGATAATCGCCACGCTCGGGATCATTACGTTCATGGGCGCCTGGAACGACTACTTCTGGCCGCTCGTCGTGCTGTCCGATAAAGCCAAGATGACATTGCCGCTGGCACTGAGTTCGCTGAACGGCCAATACGGCAGCGAATACAACACCTTGATGGCCGGAAGCCTTATCTCCATGGCTCCGATTATCGCCCTGTATTTCTTCGCGCAAAGATGGTTCCAGTCAGGCTTGCAGCTGGGAGGCATCAAATAAGGCGTATTTACTGAAGGGGAGAACCTTTCGATGAAAAAGTTACAGCTCGGCTTGATCGGCTTGGGAGGGATGGCATCCGTCCATGCGGAGCAGCTCCTCAAGCTCGAAGGGGCATCCATCGTCGCCATCTGCGACAGCGATGCCAACAAGCTTGCCGAATGGGGGACGCGCCTCGGCATTGCGTCAGATTCACGGCATGTCCAGCCGGAAGCGCTCATCCGGGACGCGGCGATCGATGCGGTGCTCTCGATCACGCCCAACAACGTTCACTATGATATCATCCGGCTCTGCCTGCTGCACGGCAAACCGCTCATGACGGAGAAGCCGTTCACCCGCACATTCGCGGAGGCGGCCGCGTTGAAAGAGTTGGCGGAATCCGGCGCGGCCCCCGCCCCTTGCATGGTCGGTTTCTCCTACCGATATGTGCCGTCGTTCCGCATGGCCCGGGAGATGATCCGGGACGGGAAGATCGGCGCGGTGCGCCATGTGTTCATCCAGTACTTGCAGCAGTGGGGAGGCCCGCTGTTCGACACGAAGATGAACTGGCGGCTGGACTCCGCCATTACCGGCACCGGAACGCTCGGCGATCTCGGCTCCCATATGATTGATGCAGCCCGCTTCCTGGTCGGAGAACCGACCGAGTTGTCCGCGCTGATGAGCAACCTGATTGGCGAGCGCGAGGATCCGGTGACGGGGCAGATGGTTGCGGTGGACATCGACGATTTCGCCGCCTTTACCGCCTTGCTGGAACCGGGCGTGCCGGCTGTGTTCCAGACATCCCGCAACGCTTACGGCGCTCAGAACCAGTTTGAAATTTCCGTCTACGGGGACGAGGGCTCCTTGCATATGAACTGGGATGACGGGGCGTATTTGACCTGGGTCCATCCAAACGAGGAGCGAAGCGAAGTGAGGGAGCGGATCGCCGTTCCGAATCGCTACAAACTCGGCCAGATGCAGGATTTCGTCGACCTGGTTCGCGGCACGGTAAGGGAGGAAACGCCGCTGCTCCGGGACGGGTACTTGAATCAGCGCGCCTTGGAAGCCGCCCGGCAGTCTGCCCGGCTTCGCAAGACGATCGCCCTGCAAGAAGTCGGGGCCGAGTGGCCCTTGGTGTAGGCGGGGGCGCGGTAACGGGCAATACGTAGCAATCACATAGAAGGGCGATCTGTCGGTGAGGACCGATGGAGCGCCCTCTTCGTCATCCCATGCTGTAAAATTCGAAAAAACTTCACAATCATGGTGCCTTATTACCTGTATAATCTGATCTAATAGGCACTTGGAATCCTGCAATATTATGGGGTTATTGTGTAATATTAGGTGAAAAAGCGACAGGTTGGGGGATCGAAATATGAATGACGTGCGTAGCGCGCGTGGTTGGAAGTTCCAATGGAATATTCGGAGAAAAATGTTGTTGTTTTGCTTGTTGCTGCTCATCGTACCGACTTCTGTCATCGCTTACAATGGCTATGTGAACGCGAAAGCCGAGACAGACTCGCTCATTCGCAAAAACCTGGAAAACAGCGTGAAGCTGATGGCACAAAACCTGAAGCAGTTGAGCGAAATGACGGACAGCGGAAAACTGAGCCTGGAACAAGCCAAGGAAGACGCGAAGATCATCATGCTGGGCGCCCGGCAAACGGATGGCACGCGGCCGATCAATCACAATATTGATTTGGGCGACAACGGCTATTTCTATGTCATCGATGAGAAGGGCGTCCTGCTTGCGCATCCGAGCCTTGAAGAAGAGAATCTTTGGGACAAGAAGACGACGGATGGCTTCTATTATATTCAGGACGTCATCAAGCAAGGGCAGAATGGCGGCGGGTTCACGTTCTACAACTGGCCGTTACCGAATAGCGACCGGGAGGCGCTGAAGATTACGTATGCGCTCCAATTTCCCGAATGGGACTGGATCGTCGTCGCCGGCTCCTACTATCAGGACTACAACGGCGGGCAAACCCGCATTATGTACGCAACCTTCATCGCGTTAGCGATCTGCTTGGCTGTCGGCGCGGTCGGCGTACTGTTGTTCTCGAACCATATCGCGAAGCCGATTACGAGAATCGCAATCGTCGCTCGGCGCATGGCGGAAGGGGATTTGACCTCGGACGATCCGGCAATCCGGAATCGGGACGAGATCGGCAAGCTGGCCAGCGATTTCGAGACGATGCGACGCAATCTGACTGTGCTCGTGCAGCAGTTGATGCATAGCTCGGGCCAAGTGTCGGACGCTTCGCGGACGCTGCAATCCTCGATCGAAGAATCCGCGCAGGCGTCCCGGCATATCGCGGAAACCGCGAACCAGGTAGCGGCGGGCATGGAGACGCAGGCGTCGAGCACGGAACAGAGCGCCAAGGCGATGGAACAGATGGCGCAAGGCATCGAGCGCGTGGCGGATGCTTCTTCGCAGGCGCATGAGGCGTCTGTTCAGTCCAGACAGGAAGCGGAGCGCGGTTACGAGCGAATCGGCCAGTCGATTCGCATCATGCAATCCGTGCAGCAGGCGGTGGGCGACATCGCGCAAGTCATGAAGACGCTGGGTCAGCGCTCCCAGCAAATCCAGAGCATCGTGACGATCATGTCGGATATCGCTTCCCAGACCAGCTTGCTGGCTTTGAACGCATCCATCGAGGCGGCCAAAGCCGGGGAACAAGGAAGAGGGTTCGCCGTGGTCGCGTCGGAAGTCAAGAAACTCGCGGCGATGTCCGAGGCGTCTTCGGAGCAGATCAACGAACTGGTCGTGCAGGTGCAGGCGGACATATCGTCGGCCACCCGTTACACGACTGCGGGCACGGCCGAATTCGGACAAGGCATGCAGGCGATCGAACAGACCGGGCAAGCGTTCGGCAAGATCGTGGAGGCCGCTCAAGCCGTCGTCGATCAGATCCAGGAAGCTTCCGCTTCGGCGGAGGAGATGTCCGCCAGCACGGAGCAGATCTACGCATCTCTGCAGGAACTCGATCGCATCGCGAGCCGGTCGGCCGCAAGTTCGGAGACGATCTCTGCCGCTACGGAAGAGCAGATCGCGGCGATGGAGCAGATTGCCCATTCTTCTCAGACGTTGAACAGAATGGCGGCGGATCTCGACAGCTTGGCGCATCAGTTTCGGGTACGGGAAGAGAAGCGCTAATCCCTTAAGTCGTGTCGGATGGAAATTGTTGTTAGTCTCTCTTGCTTGAGGTAATATGGTGGATGTGAAGGTTGCTGCTCGGTGACGGACCAGCGGCCGAATGCTGCCGAAAAGAGGGGTCGAAGGAATTGTTGAAGAAGCCGAAGACGATTTTGTTTCAGGGGGATTCCATTACCGACGGAGGCCGGAACCGGGAAGGAAACTTGTCCCACCATCTAGGGCAAGGATATCCGTATATTATCGCGAGCCTGCTCGGGAATCGATTGGCGGAAGAAGGCGTGCGCTTCGTCAACCGGGGCATCAGCGGCAATCGGGTATCGGATGTATACGCCCGTTGGAACGAGGACGCGATCAGCATCCAGCCGGATTGGCTCAGCATCCTGATCGGCGTCAACGACGCTTGGCGGATCATGAACGGTCTGCCCACGGGCGTGACGGACCGGTTCGAGCGGGTGTACCGGCACCTGCTGACGGAAACGAAGGAAGTGCTTCCGGATACGACGCTGATTCTGCTGGAGCCGTTCGTGCTTAAAGGTGGAGCGACCGAGCAGAATTGGGAAGGATGGCGGGCGAAGCTGGACACGTACGGCCATATTACGCACGAATTGGCGCAAGAGTTCGGCGCGGTATTCGTGCCGCTGCAAGCCGTATTCGACCGGGCGACGGAGCGTGCGCCAGCCGACTACTGGCTGCATGACGGCGTTCACCCGACGGCCGCAGGCCACGATCTGATTGCCGGAGAATGGCTCGCCGCCGTCGGCATCGAACGATAATTCAAATAGGCGTCCCATCGACCAACGATGGAACGCCTTGTTTATGAGCTGCCTGACTCCCGCCGCGACGGTCAATTTCGCCCGAGATATGAACCGAAACGACCTAACTCCCGCCGCGGCAGTCGGTCAGCCAAGCCGGCTGACTGCCTTCACGGCGACTTCACGGCGGTCAGCTTGTCGGGGTTGCGGATGATGTCGATCGCCGCGATGCGACCCCCGTCGACGGTGAACGAGACGACCGACAGCACGTCGTCATCGCCCAGAAGCACCAGTCCTGGCGCGCCGTTGACATCCGCGATCTTCGCCACGCGAAAGGTTTGCTGCGCAATGGATAGCATTCCATGTGCCACTTTCAAGGCGCCTTGCAACTCGCGCAGCGTGGCCGTCACCTTGCCGCCGCCGTCTCCGCGCCATACGACATCCGGATCGAGCAACCCGACAAGCCGCTCCAGATCGCCCTCCTGGCATGCAGCCGAGAAGGCGGCGACAAGCGCATGCTGCTCCGCGCGAGTGGGCGCGAACCTCGGCCGACCGCTCTCTACGTGCTGGCGCGCGCGGGAAGCCAGCTGGCGAACCGCGGCTGGCGAGCGCCCCACGACGTCGGCGATCTCATCGAAGGGGAGGCCGAACACGTCATGGAGCAGGAATGCCGTCCGCTCCGCCGCGGATAGACGTTCCAGCATGATCAGCAGCGCCATGCTGACCGAATCGTCTAATGCGACGCGTTCAGCGGGGTCGCCCCAGTTCAGGTCTTTCACCAGCGGCTCGGGCAGCCAGGTGCCGACGTAGCGCTCCCGCCTGCTGCGGGCGCTGCCGAGCGCATCCAGCGCCAACCGGCCGACCGTCGTCGTCAGCCACGCAGGCAAGTCGCGGATTGCCGCCGAATCGCCAACGCGCTGCAGGCGCAGCCAGGCTTCCTGCACGCAATCTTCGGCTTCCGCGACGGAGCCGGTGATCGAGTAAGCGACCCGCAGCAAGCGGGAGCGATGGGATTCGAAAACCTGTGCGAGCGCCGGATGGCCTTGGTCAAACAGGCGCCGGCCTAAGCGCTCATCATTCGTCCCGTATTCGTCGAATTTCATTTGTCTCAGCCTCCTATTTTAAGCCACTGGCCGAACGTCACCGAACCGCGAACATCGGGGCGATCCTCGGTCACCAAGCCCGCGCGAAGCGCCCGCCCTAGCTTGCCGGGCAGCGGGATTGGCAGGCGCACCGCGCCCCGGCGGCCGGCTGCCCGCTGCCAAACGCGCGCCAACTCGCTCGCCTCAACGATCTCCGGTCCGACCACGTTATGCCGACCCATTAGCGGTGCGCCCAGCGCGACATCCACCACGGCCACGGCGGCTTCAGCCACCGCCACGGGCTGCACCGGTGCCCGGAGCATCGGCAGTATGCCCCAGCGCGTCCCTTGCGCGAACAGGCCGGCGACGAACTCGTGGAATTGCGTCGATCGCACGATGCTCCACGGCACCGGGCCCCTCTCCACGACTCGTTCCTGCTCGGTCTTGGCTGCGTAGTAGCTCATCGGCACCTGATCGCATCCGACGATCGATACGCATACGTGATGCCTAACCCCGGCAGCCTGTTCCGCCGCGAGCAGACGCTTCGATCCATCTACCAGTACGTCCGCCGCCTTCCCGATCGCGTTGCTGGCGTCGACCACCGCATCGCAGCCTGCAAGAGCGGCCTCAAGCCCCGCGCCTGTCGCCAGATCCACCGGATAATCCGGCGAATGCCGGCTCAGCACCCTCGCTTCATGTCCACGCCGGCGCACCTCTTGCACTACCAACCGTCCCAGCATCCCTGTACCGCCTATAACCGCGATTTTCATCGTCACGGCCTCCTCGTATGATTTATACGATGTAGACGACATAGTAATCAGGAATGTGACATCGGTACGGTTAATCGTTCAGATGCTGCTGCAAAGGCAAAGTGATGATAACTTTTGTTCCGCGCCCAGTTTGACTATGAATGGTTACACCGTAGTTTTGACCGTAAGCAAGTTGTACACGTTCGTGAACATTTTTGATTCCATACCCTGTTTTCGATTCCGAGGATAGCAGATTTTCTACTTGTTCAGAAGACATTCCGCAACCGTCATCTTCTACTTCGAGTATGAGCGCCGGAGCACCTGCGTGCACGGATCGGTAAACACGGATGGCAATTTCCAGACACTTGTGATCATCATATATGGCGTGATTAATGGCGTTTTCCACAAAAGGCTGCAGCAACAATTTTAACGTTTCACAGGTCGATAAGCTTTCGTCAACCTCCCAGCGTTCAATAAAGCTGTCATCAAAGCGCATATGCTGGATGGCAAGATAGTGCTTCGTAAGGGCGAGTTCTTTTTCCAGCGTAATGTATTGATGTCCCATATTCAGAGATGTGTGGTAAAATCTTGCAAGATGATTGACAATTTTGCTTACTTCAACATCACCGTGTTGGATAGCCAGGGAGGAAATACCCGACAGCGTATTATAAAGAAAATGCGGGTTGATCTGGCTTTGCAAGGCATAAAGCTCGGCATCGCGCTTGGCAATTTCCTTGACATACAGCGTATCGATCAAATCTTTGAGACGTGTGCTCATCTTGTTGAACGCTGCGCTTAATTGACCGATTTCGTCCTTGCTGGAATCAACGGGCAAGAGGGTGAAATTTCCTTGCTCCACTTGCGCTGCTTGACGGTTTAATTTGCGCAGACGGAGCGAAAGGTATTTGGCAATCACAATGATCATGAAGATGGATATGGCAAGACTAAACAGCGCAATGACCACAATTTGCAAAGCTGTTGTACGAGAGGAACGCATGATTTCGTCAATGGGCGTGAGAGAAACGGTTTTCCAGCCATGATTCATGGTGTTATACACGAGCAAGGTGGGATCTCCGCCTATGCTGACAACTTCATGTTTGGTCGACAACTCGGGGCCGATGGCTTCGCTGAAAGGCAGGTTTAAAAGCGATTTATCGGCTGCAGAGACGATTTGATTGTTTTCATTGAGCAAGTAGACGCTTTTGTTTTGCTCTTCTTTTTCAATTAACCTGTAGAGCAAATCTTCATGGAGACCGATCGTCATCATCCCGTAAAGTTGGCTTTGTGTGTTAAAGTTGAGAACGCGCCCAAGATAAATCACGTTTTTCCCGTCTTTGTCTTGCATCACGTTGCTGAATATATTATTGCCGTAAGTTTGTTGCAATTGCGCCAGAAACGGAGTCGGCGGATTTTCCGGTGCGATATGTTTGATAAACAGGCCATCCTCCGGGAGTGATTTATTGTCTACATAAAGGTTGATGCTGGCAATGTTGTTGTTCGCAGTCAGCAAGCTGTATAAGAGTCCATCGATATATCGGTAGGCTTCGACGAACGAATAGTCAATGGTGTAGGTTTGCGTAAGATAAGTTTGCAAGGTTTCATCCGTGTAAATCAGAGATGAAATTTGGCGAAGACTATCCAATTGGGTATTTACATTGCTGCTGATTTGTTGGTTGCTGCTTTGCATATTTTCGTAGGTCAATTCCAATAGCCGTTGCTCGGTGCGATCATAGAAGAAAATCGTAATAAATATAAGCGGGATGATCGTTACGGTAAGAAACATGATGAGCAGCTTCTGCAACAAAGATGAATTTTTGAAAAGCTTTTTCAATGTATTCATGTTCGTTGTCCCTTTTTCGCGTGTGTGCGGTATTGGTTGGGGGTAAGTCCCGTGCGTTTGAAAAAGACGGAGCCAAAATAGGAGGGGCTGTCATAGCCGACTCGTCTGGCAATTTCATGAACTCTGAGATTTGTTTCCTGCAGCAGGATGCAAGCATTATCCATACGGACTTGGGTTATATATTCCAGCAATGTTTTTCCGGTAATATCCTTGAAAATCGTGCGGAGATAGTTGGGGGAAAGAAAGATAAGCTCTGCCAGCGCATCAATCGAGATAATCTGTCCATAATTTTGTTGGATAATACTGCAGACTTCGTCCACAATCTCGATATGCCGGTCGACGGGAGAGGCTTCCAACTCGTCCATCATAATGCCCAGTATTTGCCGCATGAGCGTTTTCATGGATTGCATGCTTTCCATCAGGGAAAGGCGCCCAAAGAACGTGGCATCTTTCTCGACGATTTCTTGCAAGTGGCGGTTGTTGCCCGCAATGGCGGACAGCACCGAATCAAACACGGATGCAGTATCCACAAATACCTTGCTGATATTTCCAGGCGGCAGACCTCCGTCATAAAAGTCATGAAGCCATTCTTCCACCTGGTCTCTGCGGTTTTGCTGTACGGCGGCGATCAGGTGCTCCGTTTTGGGAAAAGGTGTTTTGCGCCATGTGATTGGCGTGTTTTCCCAGTTGTCGCTGATCAGCCCTGTGCCGTGAGTAGCAACCAATTGGTTGCGAATTTGCAGCATCTTTGGCCATTGTTTCGTAAAGGAAAGCAGTGTTTGCGGGGTGTTTGTCAGGAATAGGGATATCCAACGCTGCGCATTCGCAGACTGATTGCGCCAATGCGTAAATACGGCGCTGTCTGATTCCTGTGTGACGAAAATCCACTGACCGTCGCGCAGTTTGGTCAGTACGCCGGCGGAAAAGCTGGGCAATCCCGCGATGAAAAATTCCAGTCTTTCCACGGTGGAAAAATCGTCTGCGGGTTCATCGCCGGCAAGCGGATTCTTCGTCAGCAGCGCATACTCGTCCATGCTGATAAATACAAAGTAAAAGGTTTTGTTGTCAGCAGGAAGATGCAAATGGCGGTTATATATCGAGGTCACTTCATCTGCCAAGCCGGAGAGCAGATTGCCGCCGATCTGGAGAAGTTCACGCAAATATTCTCCAGACGTCAATAAGGTGGAATTCAGACGGTTCTTCTGCTCTTCGCAACGTTGACGGACCATGTTCATCGTGGCAGCCAGTTCTTCGTGGTCAATCGGCTTCAGCAAATAGCCGCATGCGCCGTGTTGCAGTGCGGCACGAGCATAATCAAACTCATTGTATCCACTGAGAAAAACAATTTGAATGACAGGGAAGCGAGCGTGTACCTGCTTGCAGAGTTCAATGCCGTCCATGACAGGCATTTTAACGTCGGTAATCAGAATGTCCGGCTGCAGGGCTTCGATCTTGCTCATGGCATCCCGCCCGTTGCTGGCGGTGGCAATGACACGACAGGACATTTGTTCCCAATTGACGTAATTGGCAAGGGTGTCCAGGGTGAGCCGTTCGTCATCGACTACGATAACCGTATACATAGTTCCTCCGTGAAGTCGTCAAATCTTGAACAGAGTATAAGATTGAATGCAGATCATGTCAAATTCAATGAAACGGTGAAAGTCCGTTTGTTTCAGATATAAATCGGAAAATCGTGAGATAGCGGTCGAATACAGGATTACCTATGATGAAGTTATCATCATAATTTGGTCGAGAGGAGGCGGAACAGTGGGAGGTGAGGTGGATGGAAGCAACGTTGCAATGTCGTTGCTGAAAAATTCCACAATAAAAAAGATGCTTCGGCAGCGATATTTGTATTTGCTTTTGATTCCGGGAGTTGTATGGGCCGTGTTGTTTGCTTATGCGCCCATGGCTGGTTTGTACATGGCATTCATCGATTATAAACCTACTTTGGGTGATTTCTGGGGATCGCTCTTTACGGCGGATTTTGTGGGGTTACAGTGGTTCGAATACTTTTTTTCGGGACAAGACTTCTGGATCGTCATGCGCAATACGTTGGCTTCGAGTGTGTTAACGCTGTCTATCGGATTTATTGTCCCTATTCTGATTGCAATCGCGTTGAATGAAGCAAGAATCATGTGGTTCAAACGGGTCGTGCAGACAGCATCCTATTTGCCGTTTTTTATTTCATGGGTTGTTGCCGCAAGCATTGTCGTTACCTTCTTGTCGGCTGAAGGACCTGTCAATCAACTGCTGATGCGCATCGGCGCTGTAGAGCAAGGTGTTTTGTTCATGCAGGATGGAAAGTTTTTCTGGGTCATTATTGCATTGTCAAATGCCTGGAAGGATATGGGGTACAATTCCATCATGTATTTGGCTGCCATTGCAGCCATTCCCGCAGAGCTGTTCGAAGCGGCGAAAGTGGACGGTGCAGGGCGTTTTAAGCAAATCTGGCACGTTTTACTGCCGATTATACGGCCTACGATCATCATTCTGTTAATTTTGAACATCGGCAACTTGATGAATACCGGGTTTGACCAATATTTCTTGCTGGGAAACTCCTTGAACAGGTCGTATTCCGATGTGATTGAAACCTATGCATTCCGCTACGGCATTCAGAATGGCATGTTCTCGTATGCAGCAGCCGTCAGTATGTTCAAATCGGTGGTCGCGTTTATTTTGGTGGTAAGTGTCAACAATATATCGAAAAGAATGGGCGAAACGCATCTGTTCTAAGTTGTGCATGCAGTCGGAAGGGAGTGAAAAAGTGGAAAGCGGAGTTGCGCGGTATAACAAGACGGGCGCTGGAAGCAAGCGGTTACAACGTTATACGTTGGCAACCATCATGGGGAATACAATCGTTTATGGATTTTTGCTGCTTTTGTTTATCGTTACTTTTTTTCCGTTCTGGCATATTTTTGTCTTGTCGCTCAATGATGCGTCCACCCCGACGTATGGACAGTTTATGCTGTGGCCGAGGGATTTCAGCCTGGACAGCTACAAAACGGTTTTGCAGGACGCAGAAATTTTGAATTCCGTCGTGGTGACGGTCGGCCGGACTGTGATTGGGGTGCCGCTTACGCTGGCTTGCGTTTCGATGCTGGCTTATGCCCTGAGTAAGAGAGAACTTATAGGCTGGCGCAGCATCAATTTGTTTTTTGTGTTTACGATGTACTTCAGCGGCGGCTTGATTCCTTCCTATATGGTCATACGCAGCTTGAATCTCATCGACAGCTTTTGGGTGTTTATCTTCCCCGGGATTATGAGCGTATTCTGGATGATATTAGTTCGCACCTACATGGAGGGCTTGCCTAAAGAAATGGAGGAGGCGGCGCAAATAGAAGGCGCCAATGACATCCAGATTTTTCTGAAAATCATTATACCTGTGTGTACGCCAGTGCTGGCTACGATCACCTTGTTTTCGGCGATTAGCCATTGGAATGCATGGTACGATTCTTATATTTACACCTATGATGCCTCTTTGAAAACATTGTCGGCGGTGTTGGTTAAAATTCTGAATCAGTTCCAGACAAACGATATGTTAAGCGCGGCACAGCAGCTTGCCAAAGAACAACGAAAACTGCCGGTGTCCAGCGAGAGTATCCGTATGACAGTCACAATGGTAGCTACACTGCCGATCATTCTTGTTTATCCATTACTGCAGAAATATCTCCTGAAAGGCATGCTGATCGGGGCGGTAAAGGGCTAACGCAAGTCGGCGAATGGAAAATAGGAATGGACTCATTCAATCCATGGGAGGGTATCTGCAATGAAAAAGAGATTCATCTTGGTGATGGTGCTTGCAGTCGTTATGCTTATAAGCGCGTGCAATGCCGGAAACAAAAATTCGGCCGAAAGCACACCCAAAGGCGAAGCATCGAACGCTGCGTCCAGTACGCCCGGTGCGTCCAGTACGCCGAAGGAACCCATTACCTTGACTTTGTTTGACAAAAATGTGGGCGATCCGTTCACGAACCCCGTAGCCAAAGAAATCACCGAACGTACGGGTGTTTTTATTGAGATTCAGCAACCGACCGGCAATCCGGATGAGAAACTGAATTTGATGCTGGTAAGCGGAGATTTGCCTGATATTGCTCTGATTGACAGACGCGAGGCTACCTTGAACAAATATATTGCCGGCGGAGCTTTGATTCCGCTGAATGATTTGATTGAGGAACACGCTCCGAATATCAAAGAGCGTTATGGGGACGTGCTGTCCAAAAGTGTGTACGAGGATGGCAAAAATTATTATTTGAACAACTGGTACGGCTTGGATCCGGATCCAAACTGGGCAATCAATATGCGCATGGATGTACTGGAAGAGTTCGGGTATGGCGAGCGCGCTTTGGCCGGGGATTCCTTTACACAGGAAGAGTTTTTGGACCTGCTGAGGAAATTCAAGGAGAAATATCCCGACGTGGACGGTAAACCTTCCATCCCGATGACCGTGAACGCAGATCACATGCCCACCATCATTGGTTCGTTCAAGGCGATGTACGGGATGAAAACTTATTATGAGCATGATGGCCGTCTTGAATTCGATGTAAGAGATCCGAAGTACCTGGAAATGATCAAATTCATCAACACGCTTTATACGGAAGGCTTGCTTGACCGTGAATGGGGAATCAATAAAGCTCAAAATTACGGGCAGAAAACGGCCAGTGGACGGGTGTTTGCAACGGCGGGCGGTGTCGTGAATGAAGCCAACAGCGCATTCCGCTCTCAACACGGTGAAGATACAAATAAACTGTTCTACGCGTTTAAAATAACGGCCCCGGGCGTTGCTCCGGAAGACACAACCTATGGACCTCGCAGCTCTTTAGGTTGGGACGGGGTTGGCATTACAATCGCGAATAAGCATCCGGTAGAAACGATCAAGTTTTTGGACTTCCTGGCGAGCGAAGAAGGTCAGTATTTGCTGATGTGGGGCAAAGAAGGCATGAACTGGAATATGGAAAACGGCGTTCATGTGCCGACACAGGAAGCGCTCGACGCCATCAGTAAAGATTGGGCGGATTTCTCGAAAACGACGGGTGCGCGCAAATGGACATGGATGATTCGCAATGGATTGGGCGAAGACGGCACTCCCTATGACTTGCTCTTCCGTTACAACAGAGATAATGTGAATCAGCATGCATTGAAGTCGATGGCAGGTTCAACCTGGGATACCGCGCTTTATGATGATCTCGGCCCCAAGAGCGGCACGCCTGACGCATTGAGCGAACAAAAAATCAAGGATATTATCGACAATAGCTTTTCCACTATGGTGTATGCAAACTCGCAAAGTGAAATCGATAATATGTATAAAAAAATGATTGCCGAAATCGAAGCCAACAATGCCGTGAAAATTGAAGGGATTTACACGGAGAACTATAAGGCTCGTATGGCCTTGTACAATGCTGCCGAAAATAAATAAACATTAGCAAACCAAAAGAGAATCGCTTTTATTGCGGGGCAGAGTGCGACAAGTTTTACTCTGCCCCGTGTATTTTTGCAAGCGTACAAAATAAGAATGGACAGGGGATTGCATCTATGTGGGAACTGTATTCGCCTGGTAACGCCGTTTGCATTACGGTTGGTGAAAACGCCGAGCAGGGGTTATGGTACGCCGTCGAGCGCAACGGCAAAGCGGTAATCGAGCAAAGCGGGCTCGGTTTTGAAAGCGATTTGGAAAATTTCACAAAGGGTTTTCGTTTTGTGAAGGAAGCGAGCACGGTTGTTGACGAGACCTATTCGATACCGGCGGGGAAAAAGGCTGTTTATGAAAATCATGCGAATGAGATGACGTTACAGTTTGCGTGTGGAGTCTATATCTTTGTACTGTGCGTCCGTGCGTATGACGATGGGGCCGCTTTCCGCTATCAAGTGCTGTCCGATACGGAAAAGCCTATGCAAGTCATGCGCGAAGCAACGAATTTTACTTTGGCAGAATCCTACAATGATTTGTGGCTGCAGCATTGGTTAAGCAGTTATGAAGCTACGTATGACCATTCCGGCTGGGAAGACAAAGTGGGCAGAGATTACGGCATGCCAAGCTTGTTCCACGCTGACAATGGCGGTTGGGCAATGATTACGGAAGCAGAGGTATATAACACAAACGGCAGCTATTGCTCTTGTCATCTGCGCGGATCCGGGGGCCGCAGCATGTCTTTGGAATTCGCTCCGGAAGAGAAGGGCGCACCGCTCTCCTGTCAATTGCCGTTCTCCTCTCCCTGGCGCGTCATTGTGGCGGCAGACGATTTAAACCAATTGGTGAATACAACCATGAACTATAACTTGAATCCGCCTTCTGTAATGGAGGATATAGAATGGATCAAACCAGGGCGTTGTCTGTGGGCATGGTGGGAGTATGAGAATGGCGCCCAACTGTATACGGAACAAAAACGTTATGTGGATTTTGCGGCAGGCATAGGTTTTGAAGGCATCACGGTGGATGCGGACTGGGATATTACATGGCTGAAGGAGCTGTGCGATTATGCCCATGCGAAAGGCATCGTTGTATGGCTGTGGAGTGCCATGCAGTATATTGATACCCCTGAAAAGGCACAGGAGAAAATTCCGCTATGGGCGAGCTGCGGGGTAGATGGGCTCAAGGTTGATTTTTTCCAGAACGATTCGCAGCACACGATGTGGCAATATGAGATGATTGCAAACATGATGACCGAGCATCGGTTGATGATTAATTTCCATGGGGCAACCAAATGCATGGGCGAAGGGCGCACTTGGCCGAATTTCATGACGGCTGAAGGGATTTTGGGGCTTGAGCATTACAAGTGGAGCGGCTTGCCGGACGCGCGTCACAATTGTACGGTTCCGTTCACACGCAATGTGGTCGGTCCGATGGATTATACCCCTACCGGATTTTCGAACAAAAACCGAAACACGACGTTAGGGCATCAAATGGCGCTTCCGGTCGTATTTGAATCAGGGGCTACGCACATTGCAGCTTCCATTTATTATTTGGAGGCGTGGAAAGGGACAGATTTTTTGCGCCGCATGAAGCCCGTTTACGATGAGGTAACGGTGCTGTCCGGATTCCCGGGGCATCATGCCGCCATTGTGCGCCGCTCCCGGGAAGAATGGTTGATCGGCTGCATTACAGACGAAGCGATGATTTTGCGTCTGAAAATGGACTTTTTGCCCGAAGGCGAGTTTGAGGCTGAAATTTATGAAGATGACTCCAGCGGCGAAATGATGAAGGTAAGACGCTGTAAAGTGACTTGCAGGGATGTGATCGAGCTTCCGCTTCTGAAAAGCGGCGGCGCCGGCATTTATATCGCAAAAGAAATATTGCCGCTGCCCAAAGGGGTTTGTTCCGGTTATATGAGCGAAGCGAGAACAGAGTATTTCGCACAAGCGGCACAAACGCTGCAAGGGAGCGAACCCGTCGTATATGAGAATGAACAGGAAGCCGTATTGCTGAATGGCAGTATTGTTTTTTCAGTGAAGACAACTGCCGCACCTCAAACCATAAGGCTGTTCTATGCAGCAAAAGAGCCTTGGACACTGCGCATGAGTGACGGAATCAACCAAGTGGAAATGGAAATGCCGCAAAGCGGCTCTGATAAAATATTCCTGACAAAAGATGTGGTATTTCCTTTTGCCGGCGGCGAGAGTGCTTTGTTCATCGAACGTATGGCAGGATCCGTGCCCGCGTTGGCAAAAATCCATATTATCGATAACAAGCCGCCGCAAGAGTTGTATATTCCTGTTGGAAGAGGCAGCGTAAGCGGCGGAGCGGAGTTTGTGCCGGACGCAGCTGGTGCGGAGAAGGCTGTCGGTCTTGGCAATGGCGGCGAGCTTAAGTTTGATCCTATCATGCTGCCGAAGGATGGCTATTATTTGCTGCGTTTTGATTACTGTGCAGGGGAGAGCAGAGACCTCAGCATAGAACTGAACGGAGCCGACACGTACAGAACCAATTTGCACAACACGGCCGGCTGGGGCTTCCCCAGATGGGATATCAAAGATCAGCGTGAAATCCGCATCCGGATGCAAGCGGGTAACAATACATTGCGTCTATACAATGATGAAGGCCGGGTCGTTCATTTATACGGTTTTGCGATTATTGCAGATGAATGAGGCAACAAAAGAAGCGAGGAGTGTCCTTCATGCCGATTGAATATTTGGCGTCGTCCAACATCTTCGAAATCCGTACCGACCGATCCTCCTATGTGTTCGGAATCAGCGAACGGGGAGGGCTGCAGCATTTGCATTGGGGCAGCCCAGTGTCCGCAGAGGAGTGTGGGGAATGGCTGAAGCCCCGGCTGCACAGCTCCTTCGATGCGGAGGTGGATCGCGAGACGGAGGAGTACGGCGGTTGGGGCGGCGCGCATTATGCGGAACCGGCGCTGAAAGCGACATTCGACGATGGCGTGCGGGATTTGCGGTTGCGATATGTGGGGCATGAGTTGTCGGCGGGCGAAGAGCTGATTGTCCGGCTTGCCGACGAACATTATGCGCTGCAGGTTGAAGTTCATTATCGGGTGCTGTCGGCATACGACCTGGTCGAGCGGCATGTGCGCATCGTGAACAACGAGTCGCAGCCTATTCGCGTCGAGCAAGTCATGGCCGCGGTCTGGTCCGTGCAGGCGCTGCCGGCGTACCGGCTTACGCACGTGACCGGCCGCTGGGCCGGGGAATTCCAATTGCGCACGGACGTACTGTCCGAAGGCAAGAAGCTGCTGGAATCCCGCAGAGGCTTCACGGGTCCGCACGCGAATCCGTGGTTCGCGATGGATGACGGCAAGGCGGACGAGACGCATGGCCGCGTCTGGTTCGGGGCGCTCGCCTGGAGCGGGAACTGGAAGATCGTCGCCGAGAAGACGACGTTCGGACATGTCCGGATCGTGGGCGGGATCAACGACTTCGATGGCGCATTTACGCTGGCTCCCGGCGCCGTCTACACTTCGCCCGTGTTCGTCGGCGGATTCTCCGCCGAAGGCTTCGGCGGGATGAGCCGCCGGCTGCATCGCTACGAACGGGACTGTGTGATTCCCGCCAGTCAGGATCGCAAAGTGCTGTACAACTCGTGGGAGGCGACCGGGTTCGCAGTCCATGCCGAGGGCCAAAAGGCGCTGGCCCGGCAGGCGGCCCGGCTCGGGGTAGAACGGTTCGTCGTGGACGACGGCTGGTTCGGCGGGCGCCACAGCGACCGAGCCGGATTGGGTGATTGGCAGGCGAACCCGGAGAAGTTTCCGAACGGGCTCGGGGAACTGATCGACGAAGTCAAGGGACTCGGCATGGAATTCGGTCTCTGGGTGGAACCCGAGTCCGTGAATCCGGACAGCGATCTGTACCGGAAGCATCCGGAGTGGGTTTACCAATTTCCGACGCGCGAAGGCACGCAGCTTCGCAACCAATTACTGCTGAACCTGGGATTGCCGGAAGTGAAGGCGTTCGTGCTGGATTTCATGACGGAGCTGCTCGGGAGCTATGACATTTCCTTCATCAAGTGGGACATGAACCGTACGGTGACCGAGCCCGGCTCGCTGCATCGGGAAGCGGGTGCAGGCGAATCGATCTGGGTGCGGCACGTCCGGCATCTGTACGAGATTTGGGCCGAGCTCAGGCGGCGCTTCCCGCATGTGGAGTTCGAAACTTGTGCCGGGGGCGGCGCGCGGATCGATCTGGGCATGTTGCGGGTGGCGGACCAGGCGTGGATCAGCGACAACACGGACGCCCGCGACCGCCTGGACATTCAGGAAGGATTCACATATGCGTACAGTCCATCCGTCATGATGTGCTGGGTGACGGAATCTCCGCACGGGATGAACGGCAGACGGCTGCCGCTGTCGTACCGGTTTCACAGCGCGATGATGGGCGGGCTCGGCATCGGGGCCGATATCGGCAAGTGGGCGGACGAGGAGATCGCGGAGGCGCGGACGTTCGTGGAGCTGTACAAGCAAGTCCGTCCGGTCGTCATGGACGGAGATCTGTACCGGTTGTCTTCGTTCCGCAATGCCGGCATCTCCGCCTGTCAATACGTGAGCCGAGACGGGCTCGAAGCGGTCGTGTTCGCGTTTCAGCATGCGCAGTATTTCGGTTATGCGGACAAGCGGCTGCTGCTGCAAGGCCTGGACCCGGATGCGCTCTACGAAGTGACGGTGCCGGGCGAAGCGATCGAGCCTGTGCGCCGTCACGGCTCCACCTTGATGCATGCCGGCATGCGGCTTGATCTGCAAGGCGACGCCGCGAGCCGGCTGTATCGGTTGAAGCGGCTGAAATGAACGAAGCTTGAAAGGGAACGAAACCTGACGCTGAACGGAGCCTGATAGGGAACGAAGTCTTGCCGAACCGGCTCGTTGCATGCGAGAATGGATGAGCCAATGACGATTGTGGATGAGGGTGAGGACCATGAACGAGAATCGGGTTCCGGATCAGGGTGTACAAGTATACCGCCATTCTTATAAAGGCTGGGCTTCGGCCGTCATCGAGAGCAAGGCGGTACGGGCGGAAATCGTCCCGGCGCTGGGCGGCAAGATCGTCTCGTTGCTGTACAAGCCGACGGGCAAAGAGTGGCTGCTGGATGCGGGGAGTCGGGCGCTGCGGCAGCCTGAATACGGGTCGCCATTCACCGATTGGGATATGAGCGGGTGGGACGAATGCTTCCCGACGATCAATGCCTGTACGTTAGCGGGAACGAAGCTGCCCGACCATGGGGAGGTGTGGCCTCTGCCGTGGAACTGCGAGGTGAAAGAGGGCGCGATCGCATGCGCGGCAGATACGGTGCGTCTGCCGCTGCGGCTAACGCGGACGCTGTCGATGCCGTCGCCGGACATGCTGCGGCTCGCCTACCGGGCGGACAACTTGCACGGCGACCGCGAGATGCCGTTCCTGTGGGCGGCGCATCCGCAATTCGCGGTGGACGAACCGACCCGCGTGCTGCTGCCGGAGTCGATGCGGGAGCTGCTGTGCGTGTTCGGCGGACGGCATCTGACGGCGGGAACATCTTATGCGGTCGAGGCGATAGGCGATTTGCGGCCCGACGTGACCGGGGATGGGCGGAAGTTCTATTACGCGGGCGATGTCGATGCCGGCTGGTCCGGTTTATACGGCCGAGAGAGCCGCAGTTATTTGATCCTGCGGACGTCGCCGGCGGACGTTCCCCATCTGGGCATCTGGATCGACGAAGGGATGTTCAACGATCGCAGCGCCTGCGCGCTGGAACCGGGCATCGGCTACTACGATTCGCTGGAACGGGCGGCCGCAAACGGAACTGCCGGGCTGCTCGCCCCCCGCGGCTGCCGGGAGTGGCAACTGGACATCGTGCTCGGAGCCGGGGACGAACCGCTCAGCCCTTCGGAATCTCCCGATACTTCGACGGAGAATGCCCCATCATCTGCTTGAACAGCCTCGAGAAATCGTAAGGATTAATAAGTTTCATGCCTATTCATTTCTGAATGATCGATTGACGAACGAGCTCTTGAATTTCCTCTTGAGGAGATTCGAGGGCTTTTTGCATTTTCACGAAACAAATCAGTGAAGCCTTGAAATTCAAAGTACAACAGTTTAAAAACAAGCAGCCCATGAATAGATTCGATGTAAAATTTTACCGATTGGTATAGGGATGCCACTCATGTTCAAGTTGCTTTATGCTCTGTCAGCGATTAAGCTGATAACAATGAAAAACAGGGGGGGGATTCATATTGAGGTTGAAAGTGAAAACGACGTTCATGAAATATTTTATTTCATTTTTTCTCTTATTTCTTATTCCCGTCCTGGTATTGGGAGCTCTCTTATATTGGAATACAGTAAGAAAACTCCAGGAAGAGGTTGAGTCGTTTAATCTGGCGAAAATCAATCAGGCTCGAACTTTGCTGGACGAGCAATTTCGCGGGTTGGAGCAGACCGCTGGCAAAATATCGTTTGATCCGCGCATGAGCTCTTATATGTTCACAGGGGATGCTTATACCAGGATCGAAGCGATCGAAGAACTTAAAAGATATAAGATAAACAACCCGTTTGCGGATGACTTGTATGTTTATTTTAAAGACGATGTACAGATTTATTCCTCAGCCGGTTCCTCTTCATTACCTACATTCCTCCAAGTGATGCTGGGATCGACTGAAGAAACAGAGCTGATTCGGCAATTGCGGCAGTCGGACCAGAGACGGATTGGCATTTATGAAAACATGGATACGAATATGGCCGAGAAGAAAACGGTGGTAACTTATATGGTGCCGATTCCGCTCCATACTCCATATACAAATGGAAGTGTTTTATTTTCGATTAACGGCGAGCGGATCTCCTCTTTGCTGCAGAGCGTTTTGGGCGACTTTGCAGGCACTGTGGTCATTTTGGATGAACACAAGCGGGTAGTAGCCAACAAGAGCTCGATTGATGCAAGCTTGCCGGAGTTCAGTCAGATGCTGGAAGGCACCGCTGCCAGCGGACTTGAAGAACGGAGCTGGCGTGGCGTACATTATTCCATCGCCTCGGATCAGTCGGAGCTATTGGGGTGGAGATTCTCCATTGTGATGCCAACGGAACAGTTTTTTGCGGAAGCGTTGGAGACTCGAAGTCTTTTTTACTATATGATTATAATTTTAGTTATATCCGGAATTTGTTCCTCATATTTGCTTTCACATACACATTATCGACCGATTCGAAAGCTTGTGAAATATACAAAAGGGTTTGGCAGCACCGCTGTCGGATCGAATGCTTCCAGCGAATTTGAGCATATTCAGCTTATTTTGGACGAGGCGATCACCAGCCACGATGAGTTAAAAAAGGAAGTGGAGGAACAGCAGCCCCTTGTGCGCGAGAAAATCATCGTACGTCTGCTGCGTGGGGAGTTCGTCAACGACGACGAGGCTGGGAAGGTTCTGGATGCCGTGAGCATCCATTTGTCTGGACCTTCCTATTTTGTGCTTTATATATCCTGGCAGAATCGCAGCCCTGATGAAAACTCCAACACTTATGAGCATGTGATCCGCGAGCTTGCCTATATAACATTTGCCGAAGGGTGGGGATACGGAGCGGATATGGGGTACGATCATACGGTTACGCTTCTTGTTAATGTTAACGAACGAGCATCCGACGCCAGGTCGCTGCAAGAGCGAATCGTCACTCAGCTTCACCGGCAAATAACGCGAGAGTTCGGTCAGGAGCCAACCATCGGAGTCAGCAACATGGGCGAGCATGTATCCTCCATCAGCCGCTGCTTTATCGAGGCCTCAGCCGCTTATGAATACAAGTGGAAATTCGGCACGGGCATACCGATATTTTTTGACGACATCAAGACGGCGCAAAACAATTTTGAATGGTATCCGATGGAACACCAGGTCCGATTTATCCAAAGCTTGAAGCAAGGCAACAGGGAAGCGGCCATAGATACACTGAAGGCAATGAACGAGTCTCTGAAAACAAACGAGACTTCCTTCCTGATGCTGAAAAGCATTTGTTTCGAGATGATCAACGCTGTATTGAAGACAATGAATGAGATGAATGTGGCGGATTGCTCGCGTTATGCGAAGGAACTGATGGTGTTCCAGACATTGGATGAACTTCAGTTGAAGATGCAAAACTTGATTTTGATCGTGTGCGGACATGTGGAGCAGACTCGCGAGAGCAACAACAACCATCTGAAAAATTCCGTGCTGAACTATATTCAGGAATCCTATCAGGAATATGATTTCAGTCTGGATAAAGTGGCGGAGCGCCTTCAGGTATCCTCATCCTATCTGGGGCGGTTCATCAAGGATCAGACGGGACATACCTTCATGGATTATGTGACTTACTTAAAAATGGATGAGGTGAAGCGGCGGCTGATCCACTCGGATGCATCCGTGCAGGAAATTATCGAAGGCGTCGGTTATCAGAGCATGTCCAGCTTTATTCGCAAGTTTAAAGCGCTGGAAGGGATCACGCCGGGGCAGTATCGGATACTTTACGCTAAGACAGGTAAGGAAGAAGAGACGGAATAAACAGAGAAAGGCTCCGAGTCGATGTGCGATCGGGGTTTTTTTTTGTGCGACTGTACGTTTTGGAACACGAAATATCGAAACGGCATACTCCCCAATGTAGGATTTTGCACAGTCCAAGCGCAAATGGAATATAGGCAATTCATGCGGTCTGAGCTACACTTGCCTCAACAGAAAGGGGAGGACATATGGGTAAGGCGCATGTGTTATGGAGCGGTGTGAGGAAGAGATGGCAGCTTTATATTTTTTTGTTGCCTACACTATCCTATTTTATTTTATTTCAATATGTGCCCATGTACGGGTTGCAAATCGCCTTCAAAAACTATATGGCTTCCAAGGGGATTTGGGGGAGTCCATGGATCGGCTTGGATCATTTGGAGCGGTTTTTTAATTCCTATTATTTTTGGAGGTTGCTGAACAATACGCTGTTGATCAACTTGTATCAGCTGGTTTTATTCCCGGTCTCGATTATGGTGGCGCTATCATTGAACGAGTTGAGAAGCGGCCGGTTGAAATCAACTGTACAAACGATTACGTATGCGCCGCATTTTATCTCGGTTGTCGTTATGGCCGGTATGATTATAACCTTTCTTGATCCCAACTCCGGGATTGTCAATTCAGCGTTGCGATTATTGGGGCAAGAACCGATTCACTTTATGGCCGAGGCAGGCTGGTTCAAATCGATCTACGTCCTTTCCGGGGAGTGGCAGAACCTTGGGTGGGGAGCGATTATATATTTGGCGGCGCTGGCCGGCATTCATCCGGAGCTGCATGAAGCGGCCAAGGTGGACGGGGCATCGCGCTTTCAACGTATTCTGTATGTGAATATCCCCGGGATTATGCCGACAGTTATCATTATGCTTATTTTGAATATGGGCAACATGATGACGGTTGGATTCGAGAAAATCTATTTGCTGCAGAACAATCTGAATATAGAAGCCTCGGACGTGATCCAGACCTATGTGTACCGAAGCGGAATTTTGCAGGCGCAATACAGCTTTTCGGCAGCAATCGGATTATTTAACAATGTCATTAATTTTATAGTTCTGGTTATCTTCAACAACCTGGCACGTCGAACTGGAACGAGTTTGTGGTAGGAGGGGTACGATGAGACGACGATTCACATCAGATACATGGTTTGCTGTCTGCAATTACGGATTTGTCCTGTTGATAACGGCGGTTGTGCTGTATCCGCTCTTGTACATCATTAGCGCTTCTATAAGCGATCCGGACTATGTGAACTCCGGCCGCATGTGGCTGTGGCCTCATGGCATCACGATGAATGGATATGCGAAAGTTTTTCAAAACGAAGAAATATGGATCGGCTACAGAAACACGATTTTTTACACAGTGCTCGGCGTACTGGTCAATCTGATCTTCACCTTGCCAGGGGCTTACGCGTTGTCTCGTACCGATCTGGCGGGGCGCAATTTGTTTACGTTTATCATCGTCTTCTCGATGTTTTTCAGCGGCGGCCTGATTCCAACTTATCTGCTGGTCAAATCGCTGGGCATGATCGATAGCATCTGGGCTTTGCTATTGCCGAGTGCGGCGGGCGTTTTTCAAATTATCGTATCCCGTACCTTCTTTCAGTCATCGATTCCGAAAGAGCTGGAGGAAGCGGCCGAGATGGACGGCTGTATGCCCTTTCGCTTTTTTTTCAGCATCGTGCTGCCGTTATCGAAGGCGATTATTGCGGTTATGGCATTGTTTTACGGAGTGGCGCATTGGAATTCTTATTTTAGCGCGCTGATCTATATATCGGACCGGAATCTGTATCCACTCCAGCTGATTCTCAGAGAAATCCTGGTGATGAATCAAATAAACAGCGCGGCAATGAGCGGGTTGGATATCGAAGCATACACCGAACAGTTAAAGCTGGCCGACTTGATCAAATATTCCGTTATGATCATAGCCGCATTGCCTCTGCTGATCGTTTATCCCTTTTTGCAGCGTTTCTTTATCAAGGGCGTGTTGATTGGTTCCGTCAAAGGATGAGTTTGAACCACCTGAAGGAGGTGATGCCTGGCGAGAGTGGTTATAAAAAAGTAAGGAAGAATAGACACCAAATGAGAACGGGAAGGGGATTTACATGCGCAAATTCAGCAAGTTGGTGTTGGCGGCGACAATTGCAATTACGGCGCTTGCCGGTTGCTCGACAGGCAAGGAAGCAGAAGGAACAGGAACAGGAACTCCGTCTCCGGTAGTCTCCAAAAGCCCCGAGCCGAGCAACCTGAACAAGGACGGATACCCGATTGTGAACGAAACGATCGAATTGGAGGTCATGGGCTTCAAGAGCCCTGCTCACGGCCCCTGGGAGGAAATGCTGGCTTTCAAGGAAATGGAGAAGATGACCAACATCAAGCTTAAGTTTAATACGCCACCGGAGGACGGTTATGCCGAGAGAAAAAACCTGGCCTTTGCGAGCGGCGAACTGCCCGATTTCTTCTTTTTAGGTTCGTTGACCGAGGCCGATCAATTAAATTACGGCAGTGAAGGCTTGCTTATTCCTCTGGAAGATTTGATTGCTGATTATGCGCCTAATTTAACTCAGATTTTTCAGCAATATCCGGAAATCAAAAAGTCGATTACGGCTCCCGACGGCCATATCTACGCGCTTCCGAGGCTGCAAAACTTGACGCTGCATAGCCGGTTTGAAGCACGTCTGTATCCGAATTGGGAATTGTTCCAGAAGAACAACATCAGCAAAATGCCGGACAATACGGAAGAGCTGAAGCAGATGCTGCAGCAGTTTAAAGCCGCGGGCCTGATTCCTCTATCGAGCGCCAATATCAATCAGATTCGGATTCCGCTGCTTGCCGCCTTCGGCGAGATTCAGAACGTTCAGGGAATTCGTCTGAAGGACGATCAAGTTCAATATGTCCCGATGCAGGACGGATACAAAGCTTATCTGGAATACATGAACGGCTTGTTTGCGGATAAGTTGCTTGACCCGGACATATTCTCGCATACGGTTCAACAATACAACGCCAAGCTGGCAGAGAATAAGGTTGCAGTGTTCACCACTTTTTCGCCGCACAGCAATCTGAAGGAAATTACGCCGGCCAAGCTGATTGAGATGAATTACCCGATGTTCCCGGTGCTGACAAGTCCGATCAACGACAAGAAAATCTATTATCTCAGATCCAGCGTCATGCCGGGCAACTTCGCGATCACCAACAAAAACAAGCATCCGGAAGCAACCATGCGCTGGGCTGATTACTGGTACTCGCTGGAAGGCACGTTTTTGATGACGCAAGGAATCAAGGTGGACCGGGCATGGCTGGACGATCCGAATGCCAAGCTTGAGGACGTGCGCAAAGTTCCGGAAGGCACCGCCCCAATCAACTATATGCAGAAGGTGCTGACACCATTTGCCGGCATTAGCAATTTAAACGACGAGGTTCAAGGAATTCTGAATAGCAAAGCAACGGTCAAGATCGATGAGTTTTTGAACAATCAATCGAAGGAATTGATCGGGCCGTATGCGAAGGAGCCGTTCCCGATGGTCATGTTGACCACGCAAGAAGCGCAGGATGCCAGTATTATCCTCCGGGATCTGCAAACCTACGTAGCAGAGATGGAAGCTAGATTTATTACCGGCAAGGAGCCCATCAGCAGTTGGGCCAGCTATCTGAAGACGATTGATAATATGCAGGTGGACAAAGTGCTTAAAATCTACCAGACGGCATACGATCGCTGGAAAAACTCCAAATAATCTATCCATCGGGGAGTGTTAAACAGTGAAAGTGACGACGAAAAGCAGTAAGCTGTTTCGCCTGTTCCTTGCAGCATCCCTGTTATTCTCTTTTGCCTCTGTGTCAGTGTTACCCAGTCCGGTCTCTGCGCAAGAGACCGGCTTGGCGGCCTGGTACCAGATGGAAGAAAACGAAAATTCGGTTGTCGCCGATGCGGTCGGAAACCATGACTTGCAGATTGTATCGGCAGGAACTCCCGTATGGCTGCCAACCGGCGGCCATGACGGCAGCAGCGCGCTGCAATTCGGTGGGGCTACATATTTGCGATTTCCGGATGCATCCACCCTGTATCAATCCGCTGTAACCGGCCGTTCGGTATCCATCTGGTTCAAGGCGAACCGTACCGACAAGACGCAGCTTCTGTTCGAGCATGGCGGTCCAATGGGAGGAATGGCGGCGAGAATTACGAAAAATAGCCAACTGGAAGTGGCTGTAGCTCAAAACATGCAGCGGAATCTGAAGTTTACGATCCCGTTTGCGGATACGGTCAATTGGCACCAACTGCTGATCGTATTCGACCGGGGCTCCTTCAAAGTATATCTGGATCAGGTGCTGAGGGGAGATGCGACAACCGTATTTTCTTCCTTCAACATCGCGCCCAACCCGGGCGGAGTCGGCGCCTTGCTGGTTAACGATGTGTTTGCGGCAGGCTACGGCTCAACAACGAATTACTTCGAGGGATTGATCAGCGAGATTAAAATTTATAACGTGGCAGTAACTCCTGCCAGCTATACGACCGATCTCGTAGCTCCAATGCCTGTGCATCAGCCCAATACCGAATATGACTTTCTTAAAGTGATGATTGACGGAGTCGTGCAGTCTTACGGCCATGAGCCGGTTGACTTGAACGGCTACGCATATGTTGCTGTTAAGGATGTTATAGAGTCTATGGGAGGTGTGGTGTTGTGGAACGACAGCCTGCCGTACGCGCTGGTCTATTACAATAATCAGGTCATGCTGCTGAAAGCAGGGGAAACGAGGGTTATTATCGGCAGCAAGCTGGTCACCCTGGAACAGACGCCGCAAGTGGTCGAAGGTCAACTGATGGTCCCGTACGACTTGATAGGAGCCTTTGACAACGTCAGCGCCGCTTGGCTGAAGTCGATGAACCGAATCGGCATCTTTACAACCGCAGGAGTGGAAATGATTGGCGACTCCGACTTTGAAGAAGGATTTAATCTGACGCCAACCGATCCGAATGACGTTATCAATGCCGGCGGGCATGAGAACGCTTACGTAGACAAGCTGGATTTTGGCAAAGGCAAGCCAAATGTAAATCCGGTATGGAGACTGGCGCAATGGTGGAGCAAGTTTGATCTGCAAGGCGCCCAACCGGTGTATGAAGCAAATGGAAGCATTGCCTATGAGAATGAAGGCAAGAAGGTGGCGATTTCGCCTGAAGGCTCCGTTATGCTGGAAGTAAAGGCAAACAACGAGTACGATAGCCCCAGACAGGATGGGCAGGTATGGCCGGCCTTGTTAATTGCACAGGATTTCCCGGCAGCAATTACACCCGTGGACAATTCCAAAGGCTTGATTTTCTCGATGGAAGCCAAGTTGATCAAAAGTGAACGGTATATGACTGACAATGAATACGATTCGAAAAAGCATACGGCGCACACTCCGTTCCATCTGGTTCTGCAAAATATGAACCCCAACTCGGAAGACTATGGAGCGATGATCTGGTTTGGCTTGCCCGTCTATGATTACAGAAAAACGGCGTTAACGACGACCCACTCCATTCAACTGGACGTATTCTCGCAAAAGCTGATTTATAACGTCCCTGGCAATTTGGTGTGGGACAATACACTGCAGGATGGCGAATGGCATCAGGCTCATGTTGATTTGATCCCCTTGATCAAACAGGCTTATGAAGTTGGATTGGATATCGGCATTTTCACAAATTCCTCTATGGAAGATATGAGAATCACAGGCATGAATTATGGCTGGGAAGTTCCTGGCACGTTCGATGCGGCGATTGAGGTTAAAAATATCAGTTTAAAAAAATACTGACAGGTGATGAAAGTGCGTATCTTGCTGCTGGACCTTGATTCATTAAACCCGAATCATCTCGGATGCTACGGGTACCATCGCAATACATCACCCCATATCGACAAAATTGCCGGTGAAGGCGCGCGCTTCGAAAATTATTATACGAGCGATGCCCCTTGCGCGCCTTCCCGGGCAGCTTTATTATCAGGGAAATTCGGCATTCATAACGGTATAGTGGGCCACGGCGGTACGGCTGCCGATTTCCGTCAAGAGGGACCTTCCCGATGGTTTATGGATACGTTATCGGCGGAAAGTGTGCCGGCGTTTCTGCAAGCGCACGGGATGAAGACCGTATTGTTCAGTTCCTTTCCGGAGAGGCATTCCCAATGGACGTTCTATGCTGGCTTCTCGGAAATTCATAATTCCGGAAAGCGGGGGATGGAGATTGCCGAGGAGGTTACGCCGCAGGTCGTCAACTGGCTGGAGCAACACGGACGGGAGGAAAACTGGTTCCTCTATGTGAACTATTGGGATGCGCATACTCCGTATAGAGCACCGGAGCATTTTGGCAATCCGTTTGCGCAGGACCCGTTGCCGGACTGGCTGAATGAAGGGGTTTTGGAGATCCATAAGCAAAAGGTAGGGCCGCATGGCGCCAGAGAAATCAACATGTTCGACAATCGTACGGACCCGAATTACCCGCGGCATCCCGGCGAGCTGATGAATATGCAGGATTTGCGGAAAATGATAGACGGTTATGACTGCGGAATTCGGTATCTGGATGAGGGAATCGGTCAGATCCTGCAGGCTCTTGAACGGCAGGGGCTGTTGGACGACTTGATTATTATGATTACGGCGGATCATGGCGAAAATATGGGTCAACTCGGCATTTACGGCGAGCATGGGACAGCCGATCACGGCACATGCCATATCCCCATGATTATCAGATGGCCGGGAGCAATCCGCGGGCATGTGGACCATGGGCTGCACTACCATCTGGACCTGGGGCCGACAATCGCGGATATGATGAATGTCCGTGCTTGTCCAAGCTGGGATGGCCGGAGCTATGCGGAAGTGTTGAGATCAGGGGGCGATTCCGGGCGGGACTATCTGGTTCTGTCCCAATGCGCCCACGTCTGTCAGCGCAGCGTTCGTTTTGGAGATTGGCTATACATGAGAACGTATCATGACGGGTACCATCTGTTTCCGGACGAAATGCTGTTTCATTTGCGGGAAGATCCGAACGAGCAGTTGGATATGGCTGGCGAGCGCCACGATATTTGCAAGGACGCCGTCTATTATCTAAATGAGTGGCACGACCGGATGATGCATTCAATGCCATACGCGGAAGATCCTCTGTGGACGGTGATGAAGGAAGGCGGCCCGTTTCATGCGAAGGGGAATTTGGCAGCTTATATCCGCCATCTTGAGGCAACCGACCGGGCGCATGCCGTCCCCAAGCTGATCGAGAAGCATCCCGGAGAAAAGGTATGATGAGCGTCTCGAAGCTGTTATTTGAACAGTGGATGATGCCGCTCTGGTCCGCCAAACTTGTATATAACGAGTCTGTATTGATGACAAGCCGGGACGGGGAGTGCCCAAGTGCCGCCTTGCTGTTCGAGCCGGAGCAAATGATCTCGGTCACAAATTCCTACCTGGACATGGAATACAGAGAAGGAATCGACTGGGTGTATGAAGGAGGCCGGCTCAAGCTAACCCGGCAATCCAGAGCGGCGTATATGACGAGCGAGGAGTTGTATGTTCCCGCTCCTGTGGAAGGCGCCACCTATCCATTGGCCGGGGGCGGATATTCGCTTTGGAACCGCGGCAACCGCCATCAACTCATCGACAAGCAATTGGCGGTGACGTATCGGCACGCCGGCAACTGGGAGGGGCCAATCCCGGCAAGCTTCGAGCGTCAACTGTTGAAGGTGAAAAGGAAACTGGAAGGTGGCGAACCTGTTAAACTGGTTTTGTACGGTGACAGCATTGCGGAAGGAGCGGAATCCAGCGCACGTCATCGAATCCCGCCTTATATGCCGACATGGGGAGAATTGCTGGTTCAGCATTTACAGGGCAGATATGATTCCGAAATCACGTTAATCAATGCGGCTTCCGGGGGAAAGACATCGTTGTGGGGAGTGGAGCATGTTCAATCTCTTGTTTCCGAACAGCGGCCTGATCTGGTCATACTGGCGTTTGGCATGAATGACGGTTCTCAGCGGGTTGAAGCCGGGCAATATGAGACTCATATGATCCGAATGATGGACAATATAAGTTTGTTTAATCCGGATGCTGAATTTATTCTGGTGTCGACCATGCTCCCCAATCCCGAGCTTCAGATTGCTGCCGAAGGCATGCATCGATCTTATCTGCCCGTCTTGCGGAGGCTGACCGGGCAACATGCGGCATTGGCCGACCTGACCGGAATTACGGCAACATTACTGCAGCGTAAAAAATTTGTCGATATCACCTCCAATAACGTGAATCACCCGAACGATTATTTGATCCGGTGGTATGCACAGGCGATTGCGGCTCTGTTGTGTTGACGCCAAGGGATGAAAGGAACAAGTTGTCTATGAATAAGGAAATAGCGCAAAAGGATGTTGAACTTTTAAGGGATAACCATTTCCAGAACGGATTCAAATTAAAGCGCGCCAATCTGCAGGATTCAGGACCGATGTTTGTGGACCAGATTTCCTTTCGGAGTCGGGAAACCCCGATATGGCGGCTTGCGCAATGGCACTCCAGATTCGACCTGCAAGGGACCAAGCCTGTTCAGTCCGATTCGGGCGCGATCGTATATCAAAACGCGGGAAAGCTTGTAGCTCTCGGCGATCGCAATACGGAGGATGAAGGGCTGACTCTGCAGGTATACGGAAGTCAGGAATATCGTGCGCCAAGGAAACAGGGGGAGCACTGGCCCCATCTGCTCGTCAATCAGGAGTTTGGCAACGGGCACGCAATTCGGGATATGAACTCGCTGCGCTTCCGAATGAAGACGAGGATTACAAAATGCATCAGTCATATGGCGAGGGAAACGTTCGATTCCTCGCTGCATACGGCCCAAGTATCGTTGTTTCTGATCTTGCGCAATGCCGATATGACCGATATCGTGGACCGGGAGGAGCATGCATGGGGGGCGTATCCGGAGCAGGAGACGGGAGATTGGATCTGGTTAGGAGTTCCGATCTATGATTACAGGCATCCCGAGTTATCCGTCGAGGAGCGAACCATGTGGGACAAGGGAACGCAAAAGCTGATCTATGTCGTTCCTTCGGCCGACATCTGGGAAAGCCCTCTGCATGACGGGCAGTGGCATCAGGCGGACCTCGACATCTACCCGTTGCTCAGGAGAGCGTATGACGTTGCCGTAAGCAAAGGGGGCTTCGTCAACGTGCCCTTCGACGACCTGTCTATCGTCTCGATGAATGTCGGCTGGGAAGTGCCGGGTACGTTCGATTGCGGCATTCAGATCGGCGAGATCCGTTTAAGCAAGACATTACGTTAGTTGGATGTTGAGCGAATAGGCAAGCAGGAGAACCTCAGGCAGCGACACAAAGCCTCGGGTCTTCTGCATTAGTGCAATGATCGTTAGGCTACCCTCTCGAAATTCGCATGTTTGAGTAGCAGACACAGCTCGGAGGGAGCTGTGTCTGTTTGTATTTTAAAATAGGAAATTAATCCGTTCACATAAGAATTTGATTTCACGGAGGAAGCCAAGTGATTACATCGGAAGAGATTAAACGCAGATTATGGGACGACGTTGGATACCTTCAGGAGAATTTCGTCAATGAGCTGCAAAAATATGTTGGGAATTCCGCTCAGCCCTTCGGAATCTCCCGATACTTCGACGGAGAATGGCCCATCATCTGCTTGAACAGCCTCGAGAAATAATAAGGATCGGTCATGCCCACGGCATGGCCGATTTCTTTGACGCTAAGATCGGTCAGGTCAAGCAATTGGGCCGCGTGCTGCATCTTCATGCGCAGGAAGTATTCGATCGGCGGCAGCGCGGTCTCGCGCTTGAACAGGTGGATCAGATGCTGTTTGGAAATGCCCGTATGCCGGGCTACGTCGGAGAGTTTGACAGTATCCCCCAGATGCTCGGTCATGTAGCGGACGGCAAGCTCCAGGTAGCTCTCCCGCTTCCGGTCCTGCTCCGACTGTCCGGCGCGGATGCCGATGCTGCTGAGGAGATGGCGAACCGTTTGGGAAATATGGGTATGGATGCCGATCGCATACATCTTGTTCGTGATCAGATCGTACGACTCGTTGAACGCTTCGACGAATCGGGTATACATGCCGGACGGCAATGGCAGCGGAATGCCGCCCATCCGGTAGAGCGATATCAACTCCGCCGCATGATCACCATGCAGGTGCAACCAGTATATGCTCCATGGATCGTGTTCGGATGCGCCGTACCGATGTGGCGTTCCGGCCGGGAGGATGTACAGTTGTCGTTCGGTTAGCCGCGTCTTCGTCCGGTCATCCGCCAGCTCGATCCAGCCTTCACCCTCCGCGCACAGGAACACGATGCAGGCATCGCAGCCGTCCGGCCTTTCCCGATAATGGTAACGGGCGCGCGGGAAGTATCCGATATCGCTGACGAACAGAGGGCGGGTGAGCGTCGCAGCTTCCAGCTCGGCTTGCAGATATTCCGGCAGCACGAACAGCCTCTCATGCTCGAATCCTTCGCGTTTGCGGATCGTTGCCATTTTCCGCATTCCTCCCTCATTCAACAATATAAGAATATCATCCATCATGAACCGCGTTTCGTCAATTGGAACGGTGTGGCTGCGAAGGTACAGTAGAGGGGAGAACCGACAAGGGAGGGATTGCCGTGCAGCAGCACAGGAATGAGAATACTGTACGCATATGGGAAGAAGACGTATCGATCCCGACATACGGCGTCGGAGAGCCGGACCGCAACCCGATGTTCCTGGACAAGCGGGTGTACCAGGGCAGCACGGGCCGCGTCTATCCGCATCCGGTCATCGACAAGATTGAAGACGGGAAGGCGCCGAAGACGTATCGGATGGCCTTCCTGGAGAACGAGTACGTGCGCATCGAGATCATGCCGGAGATTGGCGGCCGGATCTACCGTGCGCTCGACAAGACGAACGACTACGACTTCGTCTACTACAACCGCGTCATCAAGCCGGCGCTGGTCGGCCTGGCGGGTCCCTGGATCTCGGGCGGCATCGAATTCAACTGGCCGCAGCACCATCGGCCGAACACGTTCGGGGCGGTGGAGCATCGGCTGGCCGAGAACGAGGATGGCAGCGCGACCGTCTGGGTAAGCGAGATCGACCGGATGTACGGGACGAAGGTCACGACCGGCTTTACGCTATATCCTGGCAAGGCGTACGTGGAAATATCCGCGCAGATGTACAACCGCACGCCCCAGCCGCAGACGTTCCTGTGGTGGGCCAACCCGGCGGTCGCGGTCAACGACCATACGCAGTCCGTGTTTCCGCCCGACGTTACCGCCGTGTTCGACCACGGCAAACGTGACGTGTCGCGGTTTCCGATCGCCACGGGCACGTATTACAAGATGGATTATTCGGCCGGAGTCGACATCTCGCGTTACAAGAACATCCCCGTGCCGACGTCGTACATGGCCTACAAATCCGATTTCAATTTCGTCGGCGGGTACGATCACGGGGTGCAGGCCGGCTTGCTTCACGTCGCGAACAATCACGTCTCGCCCGGCAAGAAGCAGTGGACATGGGGGAACGGCGAATTCGGGCAGGCGTGGGACCGGCATCTGACGGACGAGGATGGCCCGTATATCGAGCTGATGACCGGCGTCTACACCGACAACCAGCCGGACTTCACCTGGCTGCAGCCGTACGAGGAGAAGTCGTTCAAGCAATATTTCATGCCGTATAAGGACATTGGCGTAGTCAAAAATGCTTCGATCGACGCGGCAGTGAACCTGGAGGTGGAGGAAGCGGGTGCGGGCCGGCAGGCCGTCGTGCAGGCGTATGCGACGTCCGTGTTCGAAGGGGCAGTCGTGACCTTGCGCGGCAAGCGGCGGACGTACTCGCAGGATACGGTCGCATTGTCGCCTGCAGCCGGTTATAAAGCGGTCGTTAGCCTGGACGAAGAAGATGCCGAGCACGACCTGCTCGTCAGCGTGCGGGATCGCGGCGGACGGTTGCTGATCTCCTATCGCCCGGTGAAGCCGTCGATCGAACAAGTGCCGGATGCGGCCAAGCCGCTGCCCGCGCCGCAGGATTTGGCGACTTGCGAGCAGCTATATCTGGCCGGCCTGCATCTGGAGCAATATCGGCATGCGACTTTCGAGCCGGAGCCGTATTACCTGGAAGGGTTGAAGCGCGATCCCAGCGATATTCGCCTGAACGTGGCGTACGGCACGCTGCTGCTGCGGCGGGGGCTGTTCGCGGAGAGCGAAGGGTATTTTCGCAAGGCGATCGCCTCGCTTACGTGGCGCAACCCGAATCCGTACGATAGCGAAGCCTACTATCAGCTGGGCGTGGCGCTGAAGCTGCAAGGCCGCCTGGAGGAAGCGTTCGCGGCGCTGTACAAATCGGTCTGGTCGGCGGCGTGGCAGGACCCGGGATATTTCTCGCTGGCGCAGATCGCCTGCGAGCAGGGCGCTTATGCCGAGGCATTGGAGCTGGCCGAACGTTCGCTCATCCGGAACTCCCGCAACTACAAGGCGCGTCATCTGAAGGTTGCGCTGCTTCGCAAGCTGGGGCGGCTCACGGAAGCGCAAGCTTACACGGAGGAGACGCTGCATCTCGACGTGGCGGTCTTCGGCGCGGCGAACGAAAGGGTGCTCGCGCTGCGGGATTTAGGTGATACGGTTAGGGCGGACGAGGCGCTTGCTGAATTGCGGACGTTGATGCGCGACAATGCACATAACGCGATCAGCCTTGCATCCGATTATGCCGGCTGCGGTTTATTCGAGGAAGCGATCGAGGTGCTCGGCCGCCTGGCGCCTGACGCGCAAACGGACGTATACCCGATGCTGCATTACGCGCTTGCCTATCTGCACGATCGTTTGCATCAACCGCAGCTGGCCGAGGCGCATCGCCGGGCGGGGAACGCATCGTTGCCGGATTATTGCTTCCCGAACAGCCTGTTCGACCTTCAAGTGCTCGAAGCGGCGCTGGCGGCGAATCCCCAAGACGACAAGGCGCATTACTACCTTGGCAACCTGTTGTACGACAAGAAGCGTTATGACGAGGCGATCGCGCATTGGGAAGCATCGCTCCGGACGCGCGGCGACTTCGCGACCGTCAACCGCAACCTTGGGCTGGCGTATTACAACAAGCGGGGGGACGCGGAGGC
The DNA here is from genome assembly GCA_023391635.1 of Bacillota bacterium. GTDB lineage: Bacteria > Bacillota > Bacilli > Paenibacillales > Paenibacillaceae > Cohnella. The sequence goes on from JAEWAQ010000018.1 coordinate 117,547, forward strand.
CGCGAAGATGGCCCTGGAGCAGGCATTCGACTGCAATCGGCGCGATGCTCGCGTATTCTACGAACTCGACCAGTTGTACAAGAAGATCGGGCTGGCGCCGGAGACGCGTCTGGCCAAGCTCGAGGAGCACATGGAATTGGTGAAGCAGCGGGACGACCTGTACGTGGAATGGGTCGGGCTGCGCAATGCGCTCGGTCAGCACAAGGAAGCGCTGGAGGCGCTGGCAAGCCGGCATTTCCATCCGTGGGAAGGCGGCGAAGGCAAGGTGACCGGCCAATATGTGCTGGCGCATGTGGAACTGAGCAAGGCCGCACTGGCGGAAGGACGGTTCGAGGAGGCGATCGGGCTGCTGTCAAACGCCTTGACCTATCCGCGGAACTTGGGCGAAGGGAAGCTCGCGGGCGCGCAGGAGAACCATATTTATTATTATCTTGGCTGCGCGCACGAGGTGCTCGGCCGCACGGAAGAAGCCGAGCGCTGCTGGCGCCAAGCCTCTCAAGGGCTCGAGGAACCGGCCAGTGCGATGTTCTACAACGACCAGCCGCCGGATATGATTTTCTATCAAGGGCTGGCCTGGCGGAAGCTGGGCGACGACCGCGAGGCCAACCGGCGGTTCAACAAGTTGGTCGATTACGCGGAGAAGCATCTGTTCGATGACGTGAAGCTGGATTACTTCGCGGTATCGTTGCCCGATTTCCTCGTCTTCGACGACGACTTGAATTTGCGCAACCGGATCCACTGCCGCTATATGAGAGGACTGGGTTTGCTCGGACTCGCGCGCAACGGCGAAGCGGCGGCGGAGCTGGAAGAAGCGCTGCGGATGGACGGCAATCATCTGGGCGCGAAGATTCACTTGAAGATGTGCGAGTAGGCGATTCATTCGATCAGGGTTGTGCGGGGGCGCGGGCCGCCGGG
>JAEWAQ010000048.1 GCA_023391635.1 Bacillota bacterium
ACGATCTCCTCGGATGCCGTCTGCGACCCGGACGGTTCGTTGCTGGCGGGGCTGCCGCTGTTTTCTTTGTTGCCTCCGCATGCCGCAAGCGCGATTGCAAGGGCGCCAAGCATCAACAGCAGGGCTAAATTTTTGCGTATCATCATACAACCTCCCCCAAATCTTGTCAATGATTACAATCACATTCTAGCACATTCTTTCCGGCTTATAGCGCTGAAATCATGACGGGTTCGTGAACAAAATGGCGCTTCGACGAATAACGAAAGCCCCCGGATGCCATGATCCGAGGGCTTTCGCCGTGGAGCTTGATGCAACGTCTGCTCGCGATGTACTGTTACCTGGCCGGATTTCGCTTAGCTGCCGAGAATGGGCTGCCTACCGGGATGAACAGATCGATAATCCCGATCACCAACGCGGCCAAAATAGCACCGATCACGGTCGCATGCACGCCGCCGACGACGAACTGAGCCAGCCAGATGACGAGCGCGCTCGCGAGAAATCCGACGATGCCGCGGCCGAACGGTGTAATCCGCTTGCCGAAGATGCCTTCGAGAATCCAACCGAACAAGGCGATGATCAGCGCCAGCACGAGCGCGCTCCAGAAACCGCCTACCGTGAAGTTCGGGACGAGCCATCCCACGATCATCAGTACGATCGCCGATACGATGAACCTTACGACATGTCCGAGAAAATGCATGTCAGCCTGCCTCCTTTATCCGAGATATCTTTAGTTTGTCCGATGTTTGCATCTCTATAAGTACAAGAGTTTCGCAAGACGAAGCCGTTCGGCTATAATAAGGTTCGAGAGGAGTTGGCCATCCAGCCGTGAACGATAAGGCTCTCCATACATTAGAATATGACAAGATCATTCGCCGCTTGACGGTGTCCTGCGCGACTTCGCTGGGCAAGGAGCGCGCGCAGCAGCTGCAGCCGACCCGAGACTTGCGCGAAGCGGCCCGCCTGCTGCGGGAAACCGACGAAGCGGTACGGGCATCGGCACTTAAAGGCGCGGCCCCTTTCGGCGGCATCGTCGACGTCAGGCCGCAATTGTCGCGGGCGAAGCTCGGCGGCATGCTGCAGCCCGCCGATCTTATCGATATCGCGCAGATGATCGCCGGCATTCGCAAGCTTAAACGCTACGTCTCATCCGTCGCGGAAGAAGCGCAAGTGCCGCTGCTGGAAGATCTATGCGAACCGCTCACGGACTGCAAGCCGCTCGAGACGGAAATTCGCCGCTGCATCGATGAGCAAGGCGATGTGCTGGATGCGGCAAGCTCGGAACTCGCTTCCACACGCCGGGACATTCGAATTAGCGAAGGACGCGCGCGTGAAAAGCTTGAGAGCATGATTCGTACCGGCTCGGTGCAGAAAATGCTGCAGGAAGCGCTGATCACGATTCGCGGCGATCGGTACGTCATCCCGGTGAAGCAGGAATACCGGGCGCATTTCGGCGGCATCGTGCATGACCAATCCGGCAGCGGGGCTACCTTGTTCATCGAGCCGGAAGCGGTCGTGCAACTGAACAACAAGCTGCGCGAACTCAAGCTGCGCGAACAGAAGGAAATCGAGCGGATCTTGCGACATCTCAGCGCATCGACGGGGGAGAAAGCCGGTCTCCTGATCGGCGACGCGGAGACGATCGGCTTGCTCGACTTTATATTTGCCAAGTCGACGCTTGCCGAATCTCAATTTGCCACTTTGCCCTCCGTGAACGACGAAGGCCGCATCGACCTTCGCAGGGCGCGTCATCCGCTGATCGATCCGAAACAGGTCGTTCCGATCGATGTGGAGCTAGGCGGCGAATTTTCGGCGATTATCGTGACTGGACCGAATACCGGGGGCAAGACCGTGTCTCTGAAGACGATCGGCTTGCTCAGTCTGATGGCGATGTCCGGCTTGTTCGTCACGGCGGATGAAGGCAGCGTGCTGTGCGTATTCGACGGCATCTTCGCGGATATCGGCGACGAGCAGAGTATCGAGCAGAATCTCAGTACGTTCTCCAGCCATATGACGAACCTGATCGCCATGCTCGATCAGGTCAATGCGCGCAGTCTTGTGCTGCTTGACGAACTGGGCGCGGGGACGGACCCGGCGGAAGGATCGGCTCTGGCGATCGCTATTCTTGAGCATTTGCACCGCATCGGCTGCCGTATCGTGGCTACGACGCACTACAGCGAGCTCAAGGCCTACGCCTACAATCGCGATGGCATCAGCAATGCCAGTATGGAATTCGACGTTGCTACGCTTCGGCCGACGTATCGGCTGCTGGTAGGCGTTCCCGGCCGCAGCAACGCATTCGCGATCGCGGAGAGGCTCGGTCTGAGGCGCAGCATCATCGAACATGCGAGGGGCGAAGTGAGTGAAGACGAGCTCAAGGTGGACACGATGATCGCCACGCTCGAGCAGGATCGTCTGCGGGCAGAGTCGGAGCGGGTCATGGCCGAGCGGCTTCGCGCCGAAGTGGAGAAGCTGCGGCAACAGATTGAAGATGAACGCCGTCGTTTCCAGGAACAGAAGATCAAGTTAATGGAAGAAGCCCGGGAGGAAGCCCGCGTCTCCGTCGTCAAAGCCAAGCGTGAAGCCGAAGACATCATCGCGGACTTGCGCAAGATGGCATTGGAGGAAGGCGCCTCCATCAAAGAGCATAAGCTGATCGAGGCGAGACGGCGCCTGGAAGAAGCCGTGCCCGCCGCTCCGACAGCGCGCATGCGTGCTGCGACCGGTGCCAAACCCCTCAAGATCGAAGCTGGCGACGAGGTTATCGTGCATTCCTTGAACGGCCAGAAAGGGCATGTGGTCGAACTGTCCGGCGGAACGGACGCGGTCGTACAGCTCGGCATCATGAAGATGAAAGTACCGCTGGGAGATCTCGAGCCGATCCGCGCTAAGCCCGTCAAGGCACCTGTAAAGACGGCTCCTAGCGTGACGCGTACACGTGACGAACATATGCGGACCGAGCTGGATCTGCGCGGAACTACGCTCGACGAGGCGATTCTCGAGGTGGACCGTTTTCTGGATGAAGCGTTCCTGTCGAATCTCGGGCAAGTGTATCTGATTCACGGCAAAGGCACGGGCGCGCTGCGGACGGGCGTGCAGGAGTTCCTGCGGCGGCACAAGCACGTGAAAAGCTACCGGCTGGGCAACTACGGGGAAGGCGGAGCAGGCGTGACGGTAGCCGAGCTTCATTGACCGGGGTGCAGGCGCTGCCGCACAGCATTGATCCGGTGCGAACGGAGGGAATCCATGGGCGTGGTCGATTCTTTGTTGAAGTATCCGCTGGCGTCCGTACTCGCTTATTTTTCGGTCGGCATTTTGGCGTTGATCGTGTTTTTGTCCGTTTTCGAACGGGTAACTAAATACGATGGCTGGGAAGAAATCCGCAAGGGCAACGTATCGGCGGCCATGGCAACCGGCGGGAAAATATTCGGGATTTGCAACATTTTCCGCTATTCGATCGGGGCCGGCGATTCGATCTACGAGAGCATGCTGTGGGCAGCCATCGGATTCGTGCTGCTGTTGGTCGCCTATTTCCTGTTTGAATATTTGACGCCGGTGTTCAGGATCGATGAGGAGATCGGCAAGGACAACCGGGCGGTCGGACTGCTGGCCATGATTATTTCCGTCTCGCTATCTTACATTATCGGCGCGGCGGTAACGTGATGCGGAGGATTGCGCGAGAATGAAGTACTTGTGGGGAACGTTGTTTGCGCTGGCGATATTGTTTATCGTTCTGGGCGTCGTGTATTTGTGGAATGCAGGTTGAAGGATGCGGGTATACGTAAAAATAAACGTTTGGAGGAGGCGCGGACGATGGCGGTTGTGGTGTGTCCTTGGTGCCAGAGCGAAATCCCGCATGAGGAAGGCGAGGAACTGGAACGGTATTGCCCATTCTGCGAGAACGAACTCGGCGGCTATCGGACCTTGACGATCGGCGGCGGGGAGGAAGACGAGCAGACGGATGACGATGAAGAGGATGAGGAAGACATCGTACGTTCGCTTCTCGGCGACGAAGATTTGACATGGATCGATGAAGAAGACCCGCTGCTCGAAATGGAAACGCTGCTGCAAGTAGAAGAATCGGTGGACAAATTGCTCGACGAGCAGGAAGTCGTGCCGGAGTGCCCGCATTGCAAGGAGTACATGCTGGAAGCCGGCGCGCAAGTCGTCACGGCGGATACCTTTCTGCCGCGGGTTCCGGAGTCGCTCGGACAGTCCGTTCTGGAGGCGCCGTTCTCGCTGACAATGTATGTGTGCCCATCTTGCTTTTCAGTGCAGCATGTATTGGACGAAGGTGCGCGTACCCGACTCGCAAGCCGCTTGAGCGGATCTGCCGAAGGAAACTGATCTTCCGACGCGACCGGATATAGGGATCGGGTATCCAATTATCATGAGACACAGAGTATCTGCCGCTTCATCGGAGTCGCCTCCGGTTGAGCGGTGTTTTTGGAATGGGCCGTTTCAACCTAGCGTCTTTTTTTTCCTTTTCACAATGCCCGTTCTTGATGTATCATGGAGAGTAATTTAATACGGAGAGGGATCGCGATGAACCAATTGAAATTAAGCATTCTGGATCTGCTCAAGGAAGACGCGAGACTGGCTCCTTCCACGATCGCGACGATGTTGGGAGTCGCGGAAGCGGAAGTGTCGGCCGCGATCGCGGAGATGGAACAAGATCACGTCATCGTCAAATATGCGACGGTCATCAATTGGAGCAAAGTGGACGACGAGAAAGTTACGGCCTTGATCGAGGTGGAATGCACGCCAGAGCGCGGGCGTGGCTTCGAGAGCATCGCGGAGCGAATCTATCTGTACCCGGAAGTGAAGTCGGTGTTCCTCATGTCGGGCGCATATGATCTGTGCGTGGAGATCGAGGGCAAGAACTTGAAGGAAGTCGCCTCATTCGTGTCCAATAAGCTGTCCACCATCGAATCGGTCATTTCCACGAAGACGTTTTTCATTTTGAAAAAATACAAGCAAGACGGCATCATATTCGAGGAATTCGAGGACGACGGGCGCCTGTTGATATCCCCGTGACCCGATTGCCGCCCTGCTGATGGCAAAGGATCGGTGTTCCATGATCAAAGACAAGGAAGTTGCTCCCCTGGTCGAACAGCCGTCTCAAACTGAAGGCATGTCACGCTATCTGAACGCGCGGACGCGCGACATCCCGCCTTCGGGGATCAGGCGCTTCTTCGATCTCGTGAGTTCAAGCAAGGATAAGGAAATCATCTCGCTGGGCGTCGGCGAACCCGATTTCGTCACGCCGTGGCGGGTGCGGGATGCGGCCGTATATTCGCTGGAGAAGGGGAAGACGCAATATACGCCCAATGCCGGCACGCCGGAGCTTCGCGAGGCGATCGGCCAATATTTGCATGACCAATTCTCGGTAGATTACGATCCCGGCAAGGAAATCGTCGTCACGGTCGGCGGCAGCGAAGGGATCGACCTGGCGTTGCGCGCTTTGATTGAACCCGGCGACGAGATTCTCGTGCCTGAACCGACCTACCTGCCGTATGCGCCGATCAGTACGCTGGCCGGAGGAGTTGCCGTCGGCATCGAGACGTTCGCCAAGGACCATTTCAAGCTGACCGCGGACAGCCTGCGCGCGGCGATTACGCCACGCTCCAAAGTACTGATCTTCTGCTACCCGAGCAATCCGACAGGCGCTATCATGACATACGAGGACATGCTTCCGATCGCCAAGCTGGTAGAAGAGCATGATCTGATTGTCATTTCGGACGAGATCTACGCCGAGTTGACATACGGTTCCAAGCATGTGAGCTTCGCATCGATGCCGGGGATGAAGGACCGGACGATTCTGGTCAGCGGCTTCTCCAAGGCGTTTGCCATGACCGGATGGCGAATGGGGTACGTGTGCGCGCATCCCGATCTGATCGCCGCGATGCTGAAAATTCATCAATACACGATCATGTGTGCGCCGATTATGGCCCAGGTGGCGGCGTTGGAATCGCTCAGTCCGAACGGATTGGAAGAGAAGGATCGGATGATCGAGTCTTACAATCAACGCAGGCGCCTGGTCGTGCACGGCTTTCGCGAGATCGGGATGCCCTGTCATGAGCCGCAGGGAGCATTCTATGCGTTTCCTTCGATTCAACAGACCGGCTTATCCTCCGAAGAGTTCGCGCAGCGGCTCGTGATCGAGGCGAAAGTCGCTGCCGTGCCCGGTTACGTGTTCGGCAAGGGCGGCGAAGGATTCCTGCGCTGCTGCTATGCGACGTCGGTCGTCCAATTGCAAGAAGCGCTGGAGAGGATCGGCCAATTCCTGCATCGCATCAAGTGAGCAGGGCGGGGAGAAGGGAGAGCGTGCATGGATCCGGGGAATTCCGACAAACGGTCCTTCGTCCAAGCGAAGCTGGCAGACGATATCGACGATTTGCGGCGCAAGATGGCGGAGGCATTCTTGAAGGAAACGTCCTTCATTGCCGAACCGGTCATCATGATCAGCAGGCAACTGGACGTGAAAATCAATGAATATATGAAAAATTGGCAGGCAGGACGCAAGAAAGCCCGGTGATGCGCGGATCCGGGCTTTCTTTTTTTGCCGGTTGGGCCGAATTTGCCAATATGTTATGATGGACAGTGACAGTGTACAGCTCATAGGAGAGGTTGACGTTGGCGTGAAAATATATACCCGAACCGGGGATGAAGGCAAAACGTCGGTCATCGGCGGTGGCCGCGTGGATAAAGACGACATTCGAGTGGAGGCATACGGCGAGATCGATGAACTGAACGCATTCGTCGGGCAAGCGGCGGCACTGGCATCGCGGAAGGACGAATTAAAACAGGCTAACGGTTTTATCGGGGCCGATGAGACTGGAGAAACCGGCGGGAATGGCTGGGCGGAGCTCGCGGAACGGCTCGCGATCATTCAGCACGAATTGTTCGACTGCGGTTCGGACTTGTCATATGCCAATCCGGAGCCTGGGAAGATGAAAGTATCGGGCGAGATGGCGACGCGGCTGGAACAGTGGATCGACGAATATGAGGCGATGACGCCGCCGATCCGGCGGTTCATTCTGCCGGGCGGCAGCCCGTTGGCCGCTTCCCTGCATGTGTGCCGGACGGTCTGCAGACGCGCGGAACGCCGCGCGGTTGCGCTTGCGGCCGAGCGCCCGTGTCCGAAGGAAGTTCGGCAGTATTTGAACCGGCTGTCGGATTTCTTCTTCGCGGCGGCCCGCGCGGCCAACGCCAGGACCGGCGTGCCGGACGTGGAATACGAGCGGGGGGCGAACGTGTTCAAGCGGACGACGGCCAAGTGACGGGAGCGGGTCAAGGCTCCGCAAAGGCTGTGCATGCGGGAATGGAATCGGAGATGGCCGGCGGCGGGGGCGAACATTACTTCGATCCGCTGCAGCTCGTCGCGGATGCGTCTGACGAAGGCAAGCTGCTGCGCGAGGTGCTGCATCGGCGTCTGGGTATGTCCAGACGGCTGCTCGTCAAGCTGAAGCGAACGGAAGCCGGCATTGTCGTGAACGGCCGAAGGGCGCGGACGAGCGACCGAATCGCGGCAGGAGATCGAATCGAGCTGCGCATCGAGCGCGAGGAGTCGAAGGATATCCTGCCGCAGCCGATGGCGCTGGACATCGTCTACGAAGACGAGCACCTGCTCGTCGTGAACAAGCCGGCGGGTCAGATCGTCCATCCGACGACAGGCCATTATATGGGCACGCTCGCCAACGGCATCGTGCATTACTGGCGCGAGAAAGGCGAGAAGTCGCGGTTTCATCCGGTGCATCGGCTTGACGAGCATACGTCCGGCCTGGTTGTCGTCGCGAAGCACGCCTACGCGCATCAGCAGCTGTCCGAACAGATGTCGGAAGGGCGCGTGGAGAAGCGCTATCGCGCTTATGTCCATGGCTCGCCGCCTGAGCGCGACGGCGAGGTGAACGCGCCGATCGGACGCGCGGACGGGGACCCGCACAGACGTGTCGTGCGGGAAGATGGCGCGCAGTCGCTCACCTATTATGCAACGGCACAGGTTTACGGATGTGGAGCGACGACGCTTGATATTCGGCTCGGGACCGGCCGCACGCACCAGATTCGCGTTCATATGCTGCATGTCGGTTGTCCGCTTATCGGCGACGATTACTATAAGGACGCAATGCATGGCGATTCGCCTCTCGCGGCGCTTCTGGCGTCATCCGGCGTGATCGCCAGGCAGGCGCTGCACGCAGTCCGACTTGGCTTCCGCCATCCCGTGACCGGCGCGGACATGCGGCTGGAGGCGGCTTTGCCGGAGGATTTGCAATCATTGGAAGGAGCGCTCAAGGCATGGTCAACAACAAGCGCAAAGTAGCTTCGAAACCGCTTATCATCTATCAATATCCGCCGTGCGGAACTTGCCGTGACGCCGTCAAGTGGCTGCAGGCGCGGGGGTATACGCTGGAGTCCCATAATCTGTGGGAGGAAGCGCCGTCCGTCGAACAGCTGAAGATGTGGATTCCGCTCAGCGGATTGCCGATCCAGCGATGGTTCAACGTATCCGGAGAGGTGTACCGGGAGATGGGGCTCAAAGACGTGCTGCCCGGCCTGTCGGAAGACGAGAAAATCGCGATTCTGTCCAGCAACGGTCGTCTTATCAAACGCCCGATCGTGACCGATGGGACGAAGGTGACGGTCGGTTATAAAGAAGAGTCGTACGAGTTGAACTGGTAGAGGGTGGAAATCGGGGGCTCGGCCAAGATCGGCACTCGGGTCCCGTATGCCGCCTGCGCCGACGGTGGACTGCCGCAATAGATCTTCTGGCTGAACGGTTGCTGACTTTGATGCCGTAGGAGGCAAGAGAGGAGAGGGGACGATGGAGGAACGACAAACGACGCCTGCGCCCGCGGGACGTCCATCGCGCAACGGCAAAGGCTGGGCGGCCGGGGCGGGCTTGCTCGTGCTGCTGAGCAAATCCAAGACCGTGCTGGCCCTGCTCGCCAAAGTGGGCAAACCGCTGATCACGATGGCTCTCAGCATCGGCGCTTATGCGCTTATTTATCCTTGGACGTTCGCAATCGGATTCGTGCTGCTGATTCTCGTCCACGAGATGGGGCATGTCTGGGCTGCCAAGCGTGCCGGTGTTCCCGTCAGCGCTCCGATGTTCATTCCTTTCATCGGGGCCTTGATCATGTTGAAGCGAAATCCGAGGGATGCAGCGACGGAAGCGTATATCGGGATCGGCGGGCCGCTGCTCGGCACGGTCGGGGCGCTCGTATGTTACGCAATCGGCATGCTGACGGACCAGCCCTTCTGGTATGCGCTGGCTTACACCGGATTTTTCATCAACCTCATCAATCTTCTGCCCATACATCCGTTGGACGGCGGCCGTATCGTAACGGCAGTCAGTCGCTGGTTGTGGTTGGTCGGCGTCGTGGCGGGACCGATTCTCATTTGGAAATTCGGGGGCTTTCTGTTCATCCTGATTTGGTTGTTGTTTGTATGGGAAATGTACAAGCGATTCGTGCGCGACCGCAACCAAGGCGAGCCTTATGTCGTGACAGGGAGTTACCGGACGCAAGTCGACCCGGGACTGCCCGATTGGTATTTCTCCGGCGAATCTCATGCCCGTGAGTTGCCGTATACGGCCTATTGCAAGCTGGATGGCGAGCATGTCGTCGTCTTCGCGTGGGAGCCGCTGAATTTCAAAGGCGAACTCAGCTTGTCCCAACCTTGCGTAATCGATCGAGTGCAGCTGACACAAGTGAAGCCGCCGGTCAAAGTGACAGTCGCGGATCAAGGTGCAGAGGCAAGTGACGGACTGGATCGAGAAGTGTCCGCGGAACGCGAAATTTTCGAAATCAACTTTTCGGTTCGTGTAGAGGGCAGGAAATACGAGCCGCAAAATTATTACGAAGTGCCGATGAGCACCCGCATTCGCATGGGGCTGATGTACGGCGGTTTAATCGCGGCATTGATCTATTTGATGTGGCAAATTGGGGACGCGGGCTTGGTTCCCCCCACCTGACGGAGGCACGGCAGAACAGATGGACAGAAACAGATGGAAATCCGGCCGGATCGACCGGCTCGGTTCGGCGATCTTCGCGGAAGTCGCCGCATGGAAAGAGGAAGCGCGTCAGTCGGGTATCGACGTGATCGCGCTTGACATCGGCAGCCCCGACCAGGCGCCTGCGCTTGCCGTTCGGGAATCGCTGGCGGCTGCCGTCTTGCGGGATGACATGTATCGCTATCCCGGCACGGAAGGATCGACGCGATTCCGCGATGCCGCCGCGCGCTGGTTTCATCATCGCTTCGGCGTTGTGCTCGATCCGGCGCACGAGGCGTTGGCCTTGATGGGCACGCAGGACGGGTTGGCACACCTCGCGTTGGCGATCACGGACCCGGGGGATGCGGCCCTGCTGCCCGACCCGGGATATCCGGTGTACGGCGCCGGACTGGCCGTTGCCGGAGTCGAAGCGATCCCGCTTCCGCTGTCTGCCGACAACGGTTATTTGCCCGACTTCGATGCGGTGCCGGATGCAGTGTGGACGCGCGTGAAGTTTATGATTCTGAACTATCCAAGCAATCCTTTGTCGGCTGTCGCCGACCTGGCCTTCTTCGAACGGGCGGTCGCGGTGGCGCGGCGGCATAGGGTGCTGCTGGTGCATGACAACGCCTACAGCGAGATGGCGTTCGACGGCTTTGTGCCGCCGAGCGTGCTGCAGGTGCCAGGCGCGGCGGAAGTCGCGGTCGAATTCCATTCGTTGTCGAAGTCGTTCCACCTGGCCGGTACGCGGCTTGGCTACGCGGTGGGGAACCGGGAGGCGCTGGCATCGCTGCGGGCTTTGAAGAACAATATCGATTTCGGCGTGTTTCTGGGCGTTCAAGAAGCGGGAATTACGGCGCTCGAGATGGATATGGGCGGCGGACCTGAACAGGTCGCCAGCTTGTACCAGCAGCGCCGGGACGTATTCGTCGCCGGGCTGCACGCTGCCGGTTGGCAAGTTCCGCTGCCGGCGGCGACGATGTTTCTGTGGGCGAAGCTGCCAGCAGGCTGGACATCATCGCGGCAGTTCGCGCGCGAGCTGCTGGCCCGTACGGGCGTCGCCTGTATTCCCGGGAGCGCGTTCGGCGAGCGCGGGGAAGGTTATGTGCGGCTGGCGCTCGTCGAATCCGAGCAGCGGCTGGAGGAAGCGGCGCGGCGTATTGGGAAGTTTCTATCATCGACCGAGGAGGGGATTTCATAATGAGCGACAATCGCGTCTTGTTGGTGGACGGCATGGCGGTATTATTTCGTGCATTCTATGCGACATCCTACAGCGGCTACATACGCAAGACAAGCAGTGGATTGCCGACGAATGCGGTGTACGGGTTTATCCAATATTTCTTCGACGCAATCCAGACGTTTGAGCCTTCGCATGTCATCTGCTGCTGGGATATGGGAAGCAAGACGTTCCGCACGGAGCAATATCCCGACTACAAGGGCAACCGCGGCGAGCCGCCGCTCGAGCTCATCCCGCAATTCGATCTGGTAAAGGAAGTCGTCGCCGAGATGGGCATTCACAATGTGGGGATCGTCGGCTTCGAAGCGGACGATTGCATCGGCACGCTATCCCGAAGACTCAGTACAGAATCCGACGTGTATATTCTGACCGGCGATCACGATATGCTGCAGCTCGTCTCGGACCGAGTGAAAGTCGCGATCATGAAGAAGGGCAAGCTCAATTACGCCGTATATGATCCGGAATTCCTCATGAGCGAACGCGGGCTGACTCCGTCTCAGGTGATCGATTTGAAAGGGTTCATGGGTGATACGAGCGATAACTATCCGGGCGTGAAAGGAATCGGGGAAAAAATCGCATTGAAGCTGCTGCAAGATTACGAGACGGTTGAGGGAGTGCTGGCGAATCTCGAATTGCTGCCCAAGGGCGTCAGGGCGAAGATCGAGGCGAATCTGGATATGCTGCATCTATCCCGTGACCTTGCCCGCATCCGTCTGGATGCGCCGGTAGCCTGCACGCTGCCCGAGTGCCGCTGGCAATTGCAGAAAGCGTCGGCCGTCCGCAAGTTCGAAGAACTAGAATTCGGCGGATTGGTGAAGATTCTGGATGTGCACGCGGGTTAATCGGTCGGGGGAGATTGCTGTGCGAGGTCACAAAAAAACGGCTTCCGCCGTTAAAAGTTGCCGCTTAGCTCTAATTTGTCCACCCGCTGATTCAGTTGGTTGTAATCGGTCTCGATGAAGCCGACTCGTCTGCCAAGCTTGTTGAAGTTGTTGTTCGTCTCGTTGCGGAACTGCATCATCTCGTTCTTGAACTCGTTCACTTCGTTGCGAAAATGATGCAAATCATCGGCTGTGAAATCGACTTTTGCCCGAATCGCCTTTACTTCGTACAGAACTGCGCTGAGAAGTTCTTTTTCATTCATTTCCGCCAACGAGTACCACCTCATACGAATGACTTGAGTATATCCTATCATAAATCCGATTGAGAGTCTATATAAATATGAAGAATATGCAAGTTTTCAAAGGCGTTGTTTGAATGAAAACCAGCCCGGGTTTATGCGACCGCGCATAGATCCGAAGGCTGGTTCTTCCGTTCAATAAGGCTCGTTCTCGTCCTGGACCTGATCGTGGACGTCATGGTCCCCCGGATAATCGCGTTCGAGGCCGGCATGCAATTCGCGGTTCTCATACAAGTACGAGCCCGGGGAGCGCTGGTCTTCCCGCCACGGCGTGCTTTTTCCCCATGACTCGACGGGAAGAGACGCGCCGTATGGGCCATCCGGAAATTCTTCCGCCGTCATGTCGTTGCGCTGGGACAGCACGGTGGAAACGTCATGATCGGGTTGTTTCTTCTCGGGTCGAAACCATGGCATCGGATGCATTGCCTCCTATCGGGATTCAATCGAATTTCCGATAGCTTGCACCCCGAGCCTGCGCATTATTCCGTGTCGGCGCCCGGCCGCTCGCCCGAACCGGAACTGCTAAGCTTTGTCGCAAGATCAGCCGCATCTCCGACTCGAAACCGCTAATCCGTAAAATGCACTTCGCCCAGTACCATCACGAGAAATTGCGCCAAATCGGCAGCTTGTTCCTCACTGATGCGAAAAACATTTTCCAACACGCCTTCTTCTTCCAGATCGTCCGGTCCGAGCACGCCGCTGCGGCCGGATTGCATGTCGGTGACGAGCTTCTTGCCATAGAATCGGTTGGTCGACAGGATCGCAAGGTCAAATCGGTTGAGATTCGGGGAGATGAACGTCACGAAACGGGTCTGGGTCTGCTCGGTGCTGTCGGACAGAAAATCGAAATCTTTGAGTTGCATAGGTTATGCCTCCTGAACGCGACGGTTCGCATCTACTAATGTTTTATTATACGCGATTGCACGGAGCAATCCCAACATCAAGAGAAAGTAAATAATAGGCTTGCCAAATGACCAAAGTTTTGCTACTCTGGAATCGTTCAGGACTGTTCATTGAGGAAGCACCTCAACCGCTTTTGCGGCGTGAGGTGCTTTTTTGCGCATTTATGTACCTGCGATTCGCGGCGGACAACAGCTTGTACACCCACTAAGGACCCCATGAATGGGGCAAAGGAGGAAGCAGTTGTGCAAATCGTATTTTTGAATCGTCTGGACCGTACGATCGGTCAAGGGGAAAGCCGTGGGCAGGTGTTCATTGGGGAAATGCAGGGAACGTGGACGGCAGGTTGGCGCGATGCGGATGGCGCGCAATCCGAAGACCAAATTTGGTACGAAGGCGTCAGCTGGGAGGAACTGCTGGCCGCTTTCCGTCACGGCGTTGCCGTCAAGATGAAGGAAGGGTACCGGCCGCTCATCGACGGAATGCTTGATACGCCAATCTGGGAGCGAGAGCCTTCGCTGCCGCTGCTCATTCAGTGCTATGCGGAACAGCAGCCGGTGAATGCGGAACTCGATGCCGCATTAAAACAATGGAGAAAAGCCAAGGCAGCGGAGGAGAAGCGATCGGCGTACCTCGTGGCGACCAACAGGGAGCTGCATATGATTGCCGTGTTTGCACCGAGAACGGCCGGAGAGCTCGCGCAAATTCCCGGTTTCGGCAAATTAAAGACCGAACGCTATGCTGCGGACTTGATCGCGCTGCTGAAAGATGTTCCTCGCCAGCACAAGTTTCCGTTGGATTGGGTGGCGCAGGCGGTTGACGTGGACCGATTTACCGAGTGGATGTTCCGTCTGAAAGAGGAGAAGTACGGCCGGGCGCTGTCGATGGCCAAGGAAAACAGAGCATTGCTGGCGGCGATCCGGGAAGGGAAATCGTTGGCGGAGCTGGAAGCTGCGCTTCAGATGGACCGCAGGCGCCTGGTGGAGAGGATCGAGCAGTTGGACGACGATGGCTACGATGTGCTGCCTCTCATCGAACTGGAGCTTGCCGCACTGCCTCCCGAGGAATGGATGCAAGCAACTGAAGCGATGGCACAGCTGGGGGATCGCTACTTAAAGCCGCTGCTTCAAAAGGTTTACGGAGAGACGGCGGCTGCACAGCCAGATGCGCAGCAACAATATGAGAAGCTGCGCATGATGCGAATCCGTTATCGCCGCGAGCGGCAATCGGCCGCCGTATAATGATCCATTCACTTACAGATTGGCTCGGCCTTCGGCCGGGTCGGTCTGTGTTATCGAGAGCGTCAAAATGGCGAATGCGGCGGTTGGCTGGGGGGAATTGGCGATGTGGTCGACTAAATGGCGAATGCGGCGGTCGGCTGGGGTGAAGTCGCATGCGTTCACCGGCTGCCGGCCGCCGCCTGGACGTTATAACCAATCTTTCTTGCGGAACAGGTAGAACATACCGAAGCCGAGCACGGTCATTGTGCCGAGCAGTACGACGGAGCCGTACTTGCCGTGCATGCCGGGAATATAATCAAAGTTCATGCCGTATACGCCCGTGATAAAGGTCAGCGGCATGAATATCGTCGTAAGCGCGGTGAACAATCGCATAATTTCGTTGGCGCGATTCGCCAGGCCGAGCTGATGCGCTTCTCGCAAGTTGCCCATGAGGTCGCGGTACGTCTCGAACGTTTCATAAATTTTGACCGCGTTCTCGTGAATGTCGCCGAAGTACTTCTGCAGCTCGTCGTCGATAAGCCGCAGATCCTTCTTGTTCAGAAATGCGATTACGTCACGCTGGGGACCGAGCACTTTTTTGAGCCACAGGATCTCGCTGCGCAAGCTGATGATTTCCGACAGATGGGTTTTCTTCATACGCATCAGGATGTCTTCTTCAAGCTGTTCAAGCCGGCTCTCGATGCGGTCGCCGACAACGAAGTAGTTGTCCACGACGAGGTCGACCAGGTGGTACAGAAACCGATCGGGCCGGTCGACTTCCTGCTCCAGCAGAATCGGCTTGATGCTGCGCAGTTCGTTGATCTTCGTGTGGGTTACCGTGATCAAATAATGCCTGCCGAGAAAAATATTCAAAGCCCGTAAAAAAATTTCTTCGTTATCGAAGCGAATGCTATTGATGACCAGGAAATAATGCTTCTCGTATATTTCCAGCTTCGGGCGCTGCTCTTCTTCTGTCAGGCAGTCCTCGACAGCCAGATCGTGCAAATTGAAAAGCGGTTGAAGCTCCGTCAAGTCCTCCAGGTCCGCGTCGATCCAGTAGAACCCTTCCGGCGGTGCGATTTGTGTTTCCTCGATGTTGTCGACAGGCGTGAACACGCCGTTGTGAACCAAACGTATTTTCATGGAAACCTCCTCCTTTCGACTTTGGCAGGACGGTTTCCATCGGAAAATCAGGGAGCGCCCGTTCCGGCCAAGCCGGTCAAGACAAGGATTCCCCGATCGAAACGCAATCCTGCAAATTGGATCACCTGATAGCGCCACGGCCTCGGATGATCTCCTTCCATGTCCGGCTCCCCCCTCGTAATTCCGCGAAATCCGGCGCTTTATGGCGCCCGGTGGACGTGATTAGTATAAGCCCCGGAAGCGAGACATTTCAAGCTTATTTTGCGCCTTGCATTCCTACTTGATTAACATATGATCCGGCCACTTGACGGTTCCTGCGAATTCAGTTACATTAAGTTCAAACGACAACTGAATGAGTAGGCCATCTTATCAAGAGCAGGCGGAGGGACTAGCCCGATGAAGCCCGGCAACCGGCGTTGCAACCATGGACGCACGGTGCTAATTCTTGCGGAAGCGCGCACGCCGCGTATCTGACAGATGAGGGGCGCGCTGAAATGTCTTTTCAACGACCCGATTCTCATTAGTCAGGGTCGTTTTTCATTTGTACAAGGAGGGATGCGGAATGCCGATCAAAGTGCCCGACAATCTGCCTGCCAAGGAAGTGCTTGCGGAGGAGAACATATTCGTGATGGATGAGAGCCGCGCCTACCATCAGGATATCCGTCCGCTGCGAATCGCGATTCTGAACCTGATGCCGACGAAGGAGACGACAGAGACGCAACTGCTGCGACTTATCGGCAATACGCCGCTGCAAGTTGAAATCGTCCTGCTGCGCCCGAAGTCGCACACGTCGAAGACGACTTCTGCCGAGCATCTGGAAACTTTCTACAAGACGTTCGACGACATCTCGGACGAACAATATGACGGTATGATCATCACAGGCGCGCCCGTGGAGCAGATGGCGTTCGAGGAAGTCAATTACTGGGAAGAATTGACGCAAATCATGGACTGGACCGTGGACAACGTCACTTCGACGCTGCACATCTGTTGGGGCGCGCAGGCGGGGCTGTATCATCATTTCGGCATTCCAAAGTACGCGCTCGAGGAGAAAATTTTCGGGGTGTTTCCACATACGGCAGCAAAATCGAACGTGCCGCTGCTCAGAGGATTCGACGAAATGTTCTACGTGCCCCAATCCCGACATACCGAGGTCAGGCGCGAAGACATCGAACGGGTGGATGCGCTCGACATCCTCTCGGATTCGGAGGAATCGGGCGTATACATCGCGGCAACGCACGACGGCAAGCAGATTTTCGTCACAGGCCATTCCGAATACGATCCGCAGACGCTGAAATGGGAGTATGACCGCGACAAAGCCAAAGGGCTTCGCATCGACGTGCCAAAAAACTATTTTCCGGGAAATAACCCTTCCGTTCCGCCTGTTTCGACATGGCGGGCGCATGCGAACCTGTTGTTTTCCAATTGGTTGAATTATTATGTGTATCAAGCGACGCCTTACGAACTCGGCAAAGCACAGAAGCATGCGTTGCGACCATAGAGGAGGCACGTCTCACAGATGAAAATTGAAAGTCGGTTGGCGCAAATCGGTTCCGTACAGGAGCCTAAGACGGGAGCGGTCAGCTTCCCGATTCATCATGCTACGGCATTCCGGCACCCGCGTCTGGGGCAAAGCACCGGATTCGATTATTCGCGCTCGAGCAGCCCGACGCGGGCCGTGCTTGAAGCTGCGGCAGCAGAGCTCGAATGCGGCGATGCCGGATTCGCGTGCAGCTCGGGCATGGCGGCGCTGCAGACGATCTTTGCCTTGTTCAGCCAAGGCGATCATCTGCTCGTCTCCCTCGACTTATACGGCGGTACGTACCGTCTTCTGGAGCGGGTCATGAGCCGGTTCGGCGTTACTGCGACCTATGTGGACACGAACGACCTCGACGCGTTGGAATCCCGCTGTCAAGAGAATACGAAGGCGGTGCTGATCGAGACGCCGACCAATCCGCTCATGATGATCACGGACGTGGCCAAAGTGTCGGAATGGGCGAAACGCAAAGGCTATCTCGTCATCGTAGACAACACGCTGCTCACGCCGTTCTTCTTCCGCCCGATCGAACATGGCGCGGATATCGTCATCCACAGCGCCTCCAAATACTTGGGCGGCCATAACGACGTGCTCGCCGGATTAATCGTCTCCAAGGGGGATCAGTTGTCCAAGGATATCGCTTTCCTGTACAATTCGATCGGAGCCGTGCTCGGCCCCCAGGATTCATGGCTGCTCATGCGCGGGATGAAGACGCTGGCGTTGCGGATGGAACGGCACCAGGAGAACGCCTTGAAAATCGCCGCTTGGCTGAAGGAACTGGACGAAGTGGAGGAAGTGTACTACCCGGGACTTCCGCATCATCCGGGATACGACATTCAGCAACGCCAAACTTCGGGCAACACCGGCATCTTCTCCTTTAAGATGAAGGACTCCCGCATGATCGAGCCGATCCTGCGGCACATCAAGCTGATCGCCTTCGCCGAAAGTCTGGGCGGCGTCGAATCGCTCATGACCTATCCGGCGGTACAGACGCACGCCGACATCCCGGAAGACATTCGTCGGGCCGTCGGGGTGGATGACAGGCTGCTGCGATATTCCGTCGGAATCGAGCATGCGGACGACTTGATCGCCGATCTGGCGCAGGCGATTGAAGCGGCAAGCCGAGAAATCGGAGGCACGCGCGCATGACGAATTATGATTTCGATAAAGCGGCGGACCGCAAAGGAACGCTGTCCTACAAATGGGACCAAACGGAGAAGCTGTTCGGCCATGACGACATCTTGCCGCTGTGGGTAGCCGATATGGATTTCGAGCCCCCTCGGGAAGTCGTGAACGAGATCGTGCGGCGCGCCGAGCAGGGCGTATATGGCTATACGTTCCGCCCGCCGGCGTATTACGAAGCAGTTGCAGGTTGGCTGGCGCGCAGACACGGCTGGACCGTGCAGCAAAATTGGATTACGTCGAGCCCCGGCGTCGTCGCCGCGCTCAGTCTGATCGTCTACACATTTACGGAGCCCGGTGACAAAGTCATTTTGCAATCGCCCGTCTACTATCCGTTCTATGACGTGATTCGGATGAATGGCCGCACGGTCGTCGACAACCCGCTGCTGCTCCGGAATGGCCGCTATGAAATCGACTTCGACTTGCTGGAGCGCCAGGCGGCAGACGGCGCCAAGCTGCTGATGCTGTGCTCGCCGCACAACCCTGGCGGCCGCGTCTGGACGCGGGAAGAATTGGCGCGCATCGCCGAAATCTGCGTGCGGCACGGCGTGCGGGTCGTGGCTGACGAGATCCATCAGGATTTGGTCTACAAGCCGCACAAGCATATCCCGCTTGCGTCGATCGGCGAAGGCATCGCGAACGCTTCCTTCACCTGCATCGCGACGAGCAAGACGTTCAACCTGGCCGGCTTGCAGACATCGTCCGTCATCATTCCGAGTGATGAACTGCGCCGCCGCTACGACTACTCGCTCAAGACATTCTCGCTTCATATGGAATCGTATTTCGGCGTATCCGCTGTCATCAGCGGTTACACGCATGGAGATGAATGGCTCGATCAATTAATGACTTATTTGCAAGGCAACCGGGATTTCCTGGTCGAATATATGCACAAGCGGATGCCGGAGATCAAGGTGATGGTTCCTGAAGCGACTTATCTGGCTTGGCTGGATTGCCGCGCGATCTCGGAGGATACGACCGATCTGAAGCGGCTCATGTACGACGAAGCGCGCGTCGCGTTCAATGAAGGCTCGGTATTCGGCGAAGCGGGCAAAGGCTACTTGCGCGTGAATATGGCTTGTCCGAGGGCTCGGCTCGAGGAGGCGCTCGATCGGTTCGCGCGAGCGGTAGAGGCAAGGAAACGCGGTTCGGCGGATTGAAATTTTCGGCAGCGGTCATACAAATAATGGCGATATCCGTACCTAAAGTATGCTACAATAGTTGAAACTCCGTAGACAGGATGATGGCTGCATGACCTCTTCCAGCATGCTTAGCAGAATCAGAAACGGAATCAAGCTGTTATTTCCCGAACGTTCCTTGCGCTATTTCCCTCCGGATTTTACGCTGCGCAGACCGGTGATCGGCTTGCTGAAGAAAGCGTATTCGCAGCGGCAAACCTGCTATCTGGCCTTGTTCCGCGTGGAGTTCTCGGATTGGCAGCAGGAAGTGCCCCAGGAAGTATGGGGCCGTTGCCAAACGGCAGCCAGACGCCAGCTTCGCGCCAGCGTGCCGGCGCAAGGGCATGGCGGTGAGTTGATCGTCATGGACGAATTCGAACGCGGGGATTACGTTGTTTTGATGCAATGCCCCTCGTCCACGCATAGCGATACTGCAGGGCTCATTCCGTTATCGCTGAAACAGCAGATGGAACAAGTTCGGGCCGGATTGGAAGAGATCTTGTACGCCGAAGCGGGGAACTGGCGAGCGAACATGCAGATCATTGCCCACTATACGCAGATCGCGACTCCCGGCAGTACTGCGGATGACGCGGTCGACGCGGCGCTGCACGATGCCTACCGGCTGGCGCTTGCCATTACGTCCAAGCAAATCATGCCCCAGGCGGAAGTCGTGCGTAAGCAATTGACGCAGCTGCTGGAACGTGGAGCGGTGTCCGTTCTGGCCCAGCCGATCATGGATCTGACGAGCGGAGACATATTCGGCTGGGAGATGCTGGCGCGCGGGCCGTCCGGCAGCGTCTTCCATATGCCGGAGGAGTTGTTTCGTCTGGCGACCCAGACCAGGCTGCTGAGCAGGCTTGAATTTCTCGTGATCGGCAAGGCGCTCGACGAAGTTGCAGGGAGAGGCATCAAGGAACGCGTATTCCTGAACGTGACGGCAGTGACGCTGGCGCATCCGATGTTCCTGCCGCACGTGCTGGGCTGTCTGGAACGTCATCAGGCACTGTCGCCGAACCAGATTTATTTCGAAATTACCGAGCGGCACCAGGTGTCTGACCTGGATGCGATGGGCAACGTGCTGGCTTCGTTCCGCGAGTATGGCTTCCGCTTCGCGGTGGACGATGCCGGCGCCGGGTATTCGACACTGCAGTGGATCGGCGAATTCGTGCCCGAGTTGATCAAGATCGACCGATCGGTCATCCGCCACGTGGACTCCACGGCGATCAAGCTCAGCATGCTGAAGGCGCTTGTCTCCATCGCGGAGGAGATGAAATGCGACATCGTGGCGGAAGGCGTCGAACGCGAAGAGGAAGCGGATGTCTTGTTCCGGCTCAACGTAGGGATGGGACAAGGCTATTATTTCGCCAAGCCGAACGTGCTGCTGGAAGAGCACGAACGGGGCATGTTTCAGGAGACGAAGGAACGGATCCAGCACCGGCGCGGGCAAGCTGCTTCCTGAGTCGGAAGGAAGGCTGAAGGAGGAATCATCATGGGACAGATCGACCGGATCTTGCATAACGCCATCCGTGGAGAAAGACCGGGGCTGGAAGACATCATCGCTTTGTTCGAATCCGACGAGATCGAGAAGATGGGCGAAGCTGCCAATCGACTGATGCTGCAGAAGCACCCGGAACCGATCACGACATTCGTCGTCGGCCGCAATGTGAACTACACGAATATTTGCGACGTGTATTGCCGGTTTTGCGCTTTTTACCGGCCGCCCGGCTCCAAGGAAGGGTATGTCCTGCCTGACGAAACGATATTTCGGAAAATCCAGGAAACGATCGATGTCGGCGGTACGGAAATTTTGATGCAAGGCGGGACGAATCCCGATCTGCCGTTCGAATATTATCTGAACTTGCTGCGGGAAATCAAGAAGCGGTTCCCGGCCATCACGATGCACTCGTTCTCGCCGGCGGAAATCCGCAAAATGCAAGTCGTGGCAGGCGGCATCCCGCTCGAGGACGTCGTCCGCCAGCTGCATGAAGCGGGGCTCGATTCGCTCCCGGGCGGGGGTGCGGAAATTCTCGACGACCGGACGCGCTCGAAGATCAGCAAGCTGAAAGGCTCTTGGCGCGATTGGATCGAAGTGATGTCGACAGCGCATCGGATCGGCATGAACACGACTGCGACGATGGTCGTCGGATTCGGCGAATCGATGGAGGAACGCGCTCTTCACCTGCTGCGGGTGCGCGACGCGCAGGACGAATGCTTGCAGAACGGGTATCCGTCGCCGGGCTTCCTGGCGTTCATCCCGTGGACGTTCCAGCCGGAGAACACGAACTTGAAGCGCGAGAAAGCGACGCCCGAGGAATATCTCAAGACGCTGGCGATCAGCCGGATCGCGCTGGATAACATCGACAATTTCCAATCGTCCTGGGTGACGATGGGGCCGGAAATCGGCAAATTGTCGTTGTCGTACGGATGCAACGACTTCGGCAGCACGATGATCGAAGAGAATGTCGTATCCGCCGCGGGCACGACCCATAAGGTGAATATCGGCTCTACGCTCGATATTATTCGCGAAGCCGGCAAAATTCCGGCGCAGCGGAATACGCGGTACGAGATTTTGAAGGTGTACCAGGAGAATGAAGAGGCAGCACGCGATTTCGTCATGCAGAATTAAGCGTGAAACTTATTAAGTCTGATATTTGCAAAGACCCTCATGATCATCCGGCAGGTCTGTCCGGCAAGCATGAGGGTCTTTTTTTTGCTATCTATAACCCGTCGATGGCGGAGGCGAGCGATTGTCCCCTCATCGCCTCTGCGGCGACCGTCCGGTTCTTGCCGGTATGCTTCGCTTCGTACAAGGCTGCATCGGCGCCCTGGAAAAACCGTTCCTTGCCCATGCCGGAAATGTAGCGATTAACGCCGACACTTACCGTGATTGCATGCCCGTCGATCGATTCATGCGTCGTGTCCGCGATCGCTTGCCGGATAAGTTCCGCTTGATTGAACGCACAGTCGTAATCGAGTTCCGTGAACAGAATGACGAATTCTTCGCCGCCGTAACGTGCCACGAAATCGTTCGGCCCTACCTTCGATCGGGTGGTCGCCGCCACGTCCCGCAGGACGGCATCGCCGGCTCGGTGACCGTAGGAATCGTTGATTTTCTTGAAGTTGTCAATGTCCATCACCGCGATCGTCAGCTCCAGCAGCCCTTTCTCCGCTTGCTCGACCAATTTTTCCACGAACTCATGGTAAGCCATATGGTTGTACGTATCGGTAAGCGCGTCGGTCTTGGCCAGCTTGTCCATCAGAATGTTGCGGACGAGCAGCTCCTGGTTCGACTCGTAGGAAGACCGCAAATGCTGCAGCGCCTCCCGGCCCCGGGCCAGCACGCCGAATGCGATGGCGCTGTAAGCCCCAAGCAATGTCGTGGTCGATAGCAGGCCGACCAAGCTGAATCGTTCGTGAATATCCGGATTGAAAATATACAATATATACAGGGTGGCGAACGAGATGACGACCGCGAACGTGAGCTTCTTGATCTGAAAATAGAAGATGCTGATCATGATCGGGAAGAACAGGAAGAAGAGCAAATATTCCAGCGAAGTGTGAATCGCGGTGACAATAACGGTAAGCAGAGCGGATGCGGTAATGAGCATGTAGTCGTGGTATTTGCTGGTCATGAATTTGACACAGGCTTCCGCAGATACGACAACGGCTGCCATCAGCAGACTTGGCAGCAGCAGGTAGTTGAGCAGGAATTCGGACTTGGAGAGCTCGGTTACGAAAAACATGTATAACAGCTCGAGTCCCAACGTTAATCCGAATACGACCCAATAGCCCCGGATTAACGTCCGATTCCAGCGTTTCTGGTTAAAGTCCGCAGGCGGCAAGGGCATTATTCATTTCTCCTTGGCAGAAGTGACCTTCATAAAATATACCATAGCCGCTCCCCCATCGTATATCCCTTTTTGGGTCACCATATAGTGAGTAACAAGCACCGATGACGGGGAGGTGGGCAAGCGGTGAAACATGTGGAGTTTCGGGTGGAGCGCCGTCACGATCCGGGATCGCTCGGGCGTCTTGCGGCCATGCTGAATCGAGCCTTGCAGGGACCGAAACAGGCGGTGGATACGATTCAATGGGAGTTGTCGGGTGACGAAGGATACTTGCATTTCCAATTTCCGCTCGGTCCGGGCCCTGCTGCCAAGAAGAGCACCTGCGAGCAGGTTGGACGCGTGCTGGCGGAGTTTACCTTGACCGAGCATGAACCTCAACTGCTGCGACGTCTGTTCCAAGAGAGATACGCCCCCCTCGATGAGATGGAAATGGACGCGCTCGTGGCTGAGGCGGTCTCACTGCTGGACGGCGAACCCGAGATCGGCGTCATGTGGCCCGTGCAAGGACGCGAAAAGCGGCTTCGCAAGCTTGCCGAGCGCTACTCCGATTACCTTGCGAAGCACAATCAGCTGCACGTGGACGGGTTTATACGCTTCCGTCTGAGCGATTATCGCCAGGAAGCGACGGAAGCGGTGGACAACGTGATCGAAGACAACGTCACGGAACGGCAGTACGAAGCGTTCATGGCGATGCTCCGGTCGATGGTGGACTGGCAGCAGACCGGTATTCCGACCGTTCATGTCCTGCATGCCGGCGGACATGCCTTTCGCTTGCTCGACGAGGACATGCGGCCGCTTGAACGGGATGATTCGGAAACGGAAGCCGCGGACTCGGACGAGGAAGAGGATAGCTTGCTCGTGAGCCGGCTGCTGGCCGTCTCCCCGGGCCAACTGTATATTCATACGCCCGAGCCGGATTCGCAGGTCATTCGGACGTTGATCGGCATTTTCGGCGACCGGGCGGCGCTGTATCCTCACCAGACGTGATTTTCCGCGTTGCGCGTTCTTGACGATGATGTGCGGCATTGCTATAATTTTGTGTATCTTTGATGCGTCCCAAGTCCGACCATGAAATAATGAAGCGAACAAAGCCACGATGAAGACACGATCCGCCGTACGGGCGAAGCAGAGAGAGGAAACCAGGCTGAAATTTCCTCGCGTGCCGGCGAACGGATTACCCCTTCGGAGCTGCGCGGTTGAACGACAGGTTCTTCAAGTAAGCCGCAACGGTTCATTCCCGTTATCGAATGCGCCGAGGGCCGGGTCGCGGCGACGTTCCTTCCATAGGAACGCGCGCACGATCGGCCGAATCAGGGTGGAACCACGGGCCATTGCAGGCATCGTCCCTTATGAGACGGTGTCTTTTTTATTTGGTGTCGGAAATATGCGCATCCTAGAAATCGAACTGCGGAAGGGAATTGGCAAAATGGTGCAAGTGAAACTTCCGGATGGAGCGATCCGGACTTACGAAGCAGGCGTTACGGTAGATGAGGTGGCGGGATCAATTAGCCAGGGACTGCGCAAGAACGCGGTAGCCGGCAAGCTGAACGGCATCACCGTCGACCTGAACTCGCCGATCGGCGAAGATGCGTCCGTGGAAATATTGACGCTCGATCAAGCCGACGGAGTCGCGGTCATGCGGCACAGCACCGCCCATTTGATGGCGCAGGCGATCAAGCGACTATACGGTGGCGCGAACGTGAAGCTGGGCATCGGTCCGGTCATCGAAGACGGCTTCTACTACGACATCGATATGGAGCAGTCGATTACGCCGGAGGATCTGGCCCGCATCGAAGGCGAGATGGAGAAGATCGTGAAGGAAGATCTGCCTATCGTACGCCGCGTCGTGAGCCGTGAAGAGGCGTTGCGGATTTACGAAGAGATCGGCGATCCGCTCAAGCTGGAGTTGATCCGCGACTTGCCGGCCGATTCGGTCATTACCATCTATGACCAAGGAGAATTTTTCGATCTGTGCCGGGGGCCGCATCTTCCTTCGACCGGGAAGATCAAGGTGTTCAAGCTGCTGAGCGTCGCAGGCGCCTACTGGCGGGGCGACAGCAAAAATAAGATGCTGCAGCGCATCTACGGTACGGCGTTCGCCAAGAAGTCGCAGCTTGACGAGCACCTTCATTTTCTGGAAGAGGCGAAGAAGCGCGACCATCGCAAACTGGGCAAGGAACTGAAGATGTTCACCTTTTCCCGTGAAGTCGGGCAAGGCTTGCCGCTCTGGCTGCCGTATGGAGCCAAGCTGCGCCGCACGCTGGAACGATATATCGTGGACCTGGAAGAACGGCTCGGCTACCAGCACGTGTACACCCCGGTACTCGCCAACGTGGAATTGTACAAAACGTCCGGTCATTGGGAACATTACCAGGAAGACATGTTTCCGCCGATGGAGCTCGACAATGAGGAGCTTGTGCTGCGTCCGATGAACTGTCCGCATCACATGATGATTTACAAGAGCGACATGCGCAGTTACCGGGATTTGCCGCTTCGGGTTGCCGAGCTTGGCACGATGCACCGGTACGAGATGTCCGGAGCATTGACCGGCTTGCATCGGGTTCGGGCGATGACGCTGAACGACGCCCATATTTTCTGCCGGATGGACCAGATCAAGGACGAGTTTACGCGCGTCGTGAACTTGATTCGGCAAGTGTATGAGGACTTCGGTATTCGGGAATACCGTTTCCGTCTTTCCTATCGCGACCCGCAGGACAAGGAGAAATATTGGCCGGACGACCAGATGTGGGAGACGACGCAGCGCATGCTTCGGGAGGTGGTCGAGGAAATGGGGCTGCCGTTCTTCGAAGCTGAAGGAGAAGCCGCGTTCTACGGGCCGAAGCTTGACGTGCAGGTCAAAACCGCGCTCGGCAAAGAAGAGACGCTGTCTACATCCCAGATCGACGTCCTGTTGCCGGAGCGATTCGACCTGGAATATGTCGGTGACGACGGCAAGAAACATCGCCCGGTCGTCATCCATCGGGGCATTATCAGCACGATGGAGCGCATGACCGCATTCCTGCTCGAGAACTTCGCAGGCGCGCTGCCGCTGTGGCTATCGCCCGTGCAAGCCAAGGTCATTCCGGTCAGCACCGCTTACGAGTCTTATGTGCGTGAAGTGGCCGAGAAGCTGCAGGCCGAGGGGATTCAGGTGGAGACCGATTTGCGCAATGAGAAACTCGGGTACAAGATCCGCGAGGCGCAGCTTGAGAAGGTCCCGTATATGCTCATTGTCGGGGAACAGGAAGCCG
The DNA here is from genome assembly GCA_023391635.1 of Bacillota bacterium. GTDB lineage: Bacteria > Bacillota > Bacilli > Paenibacillales > Paenibacillaceae > Cohnella. Next base: position 26,659 of record JAEWAQ010000048.1, read on the forward strand.
CGAGCGGCGCCGTATCGGTGCGACGCCGCGGGGAAGGCGATCTGGGCGCGCAGCCTCTGGAAGCTTTCATTAAGCGGGCGACAGAGGAGATTCGCACGAAGAAGGTCGACTAATTCCCTGATAAATGGAAATCGTTCTCTTTGTTTCGCACCTGTGTTAGAATGTGGGTACTAATTCATGCGTCCTTATGAGGGGTGACGTATCGGATGACCCATCGCAACTCCGAGTTCCAGGAAGACCTTGCGGCTGACGAGGAGATGCTGACGGAACTGTACCGTCAGATGCTGAGGGCCGCTCGCAACAGGCTCTATAACAAAGATGAAGCCACGGATGTGGTGCAAGAAGCGTGGATTCGCATTCTGGAGCGCCAGTCAACGCTTCGGGAAGCCGACAAGCTGATTCCGTGGGCCAGGGCGATTGCCGCCAATATCGCATCCAACGTGAACCGGGGGGCATGGCGCACCTTGCTAATATCGGACGGCGAGCTGGGCCAATTGCCTTCGCGGGACGTCATTCCGCGTCCGGACCTGATGGCGGAACTGTCCGATATGCTGGGACGACTCGATTCCGTTACACGCACGCTGCTGCTGTATAAATTTTATTACGGCTTCAAGGATGACGAGATCGCCGCCGCCTTCGACGTGCCGGTCGGCACGGTGAAAGCGCGCATCCACCGCAGCAAGGCCAGGCTGCGGAAGGAAGCCGCCCAGGACGATCAGGCGAACAAGTAGATAAGTTGGTGTCCGCGATGCATGTGCACGGCCTCGTACCGTGCACATGCTGCGCCCTTATTCGCGTGTTGCGACGCGCGGTAAGGGCGTATTTTAATTGTAAGGTGCATGATCGGGCAGAGGCTGAAGAATACAACTCGTTGTCCCTCGGTCTCGAGACCGAGTCCACATTCCAACCTGCGCCGCTGTCGAATCGATGCTGGCATTCGCTATACTGTGAATATAACAACTCGACATCGGAGGAATACCGCCATGCAATCCAATATCGTACATCGCTTGTTATGGGGAGGCGTCCTCATCGCCGTCGGCATCGTGTTCTTGCTGAACCAACTGGGCATCGCCACGATCAGCATTGGAGATTTATTCAGAAATTTCTGGCCGATCATCCTGATCGTCGTCGGACTTCAAGGCATGCTGATCCAGCGTTCCGGCGGATATCTGTGGAACATGATCGTCATGCTCGTCGGCATCGTGTTTCTCGGCCGCAACCTGGACTTGTTCGAATGGGAGCTTAGGGACTTGTTCAGCTTGATCGGCCCGGTCGTTCTGATCTTGTTCGGACTCGGCATGATGACGCGAGGGGCGAGAACGAAGCGCCCGAATCGCGAAGAAGAGCGACACGGCTATGGGTGGAATCCGGTGACGCCGCCGATGCCGGGTCAGCCGGCACAGCCTGAGCAATCGGACACGCCGCTTGGCCCGCCTCCGGCACCGCCGCTGTCGGACGATCCGAATGCGCCGTTCAGCGACGAGTCGGGAGACGTCTCCGCTGCGGGTGAACGCAATCATGCCGATGAATATGCTTCACGCAACAGCGGGCATGAGGAAGGAGCGCAATCACGTCAAGCGAATTACGGCGATCAGAGGTGGGAGAGCAACCGCGATCCCTATATGCGTGCAGGAGAACGAGTGCGCGAACGAATGAACCGTCAAGCGGATCGCATGCAAGAGCGGATGAGCCGTCATGAGGAGCATTGGCGCCGCCATCAGGAACGCCGCGAACAACGCAAAGCGTGCAGCGGCCATAATAGTTGGTGGAACTATGATCCGAACGCGGCCCAGCATAGTCGTTTCATCGGTGATGTCCATATCGGCCAGGATTACTGGGAATTGCGTCCGATGAACATCTCGCACTTCATCGGAGATACGACGATCGACTTGACCAAAGCGCAGATCCCGCTAGGTGAAACGAAGATTTACGTGTCCTGCTTCATCGGAGATGTGAAGGTGTTCGTTCCTGGCGATGCGAACGTCGGCGTTCAAGTCGTCTCAAGCAGCTTGATCGGCGACGTAAGGGTATGGGATCAGAAGCGCGGTGGACTGTTCAATTCGATGTCGGTGGAATCGCCGTTCTACGCCGACACGGACAAGCGCGTCGTCCTGGTCGCCAGCGCGTTCATCGGCGACGTCAGAGTCACGAAGGTAGGGTGAGCGAATGCTGCGGCTCGTGCGCAACAGCAAATGGGATACGGCGATTTACACGGGAATCGGCACACTGGTCTTGATGATATTGCTTTATTTCGGGGGCGTCCTCTTCACGGACAATGCCCCCGATCTGGAAGTTTGGCTGGAATGGACGGTCGTCGTGCTCGTCGTGCAGATGATCGTCGCCTACATATTCGGACATCGGAATCAGAGGCGGCTCGATCAGCTGCAATTGGCATTCAAGCAAGCGACGGCAGGCAATTGGGATACGCGTCTGCCCGACCTGGGCATGGATGCCTTCGCCGGCGTTTATCTGGAATTCAACCGCATGCTAGCCAAGATCGAGGATCGTCTGAAATTGCTGCAGCGCCTTGGGGAAAGAGACATTACGGAGGAAGCTTCATCGAAGGAGACGGCCGTGCTCGAAGAACGCAAACGGCTTGCGCGCGATTTGCACGACACGGTCAGCCAACAGCTGTTTGCCCTGCATATGTCGGCTTCCTCCCTGCCAAAATTGCTTGAGAAGGATGCGGAGCAGGCGGGAAAGCTGATGCAGCAGTTGATCGAGATGTCCTCTTCCGCGCAGCGTCAGATGCGGGGCTTGATCGCCCAGCTCAGGCCGATGGAGCTGCAAGGGCGTACGCTGACGGAGGCGCTCGAGCGATGGTTTCCGGATTATTGCAGACACAACGGCTTGCAGGGCACGCTGGATATCCAATTGATCGGGCCGTTGTCGGAGCCGAAGGAACATCAGCTATTCCTCGTCATCCAGGAAGCGATGGCGAACGTCGTCAAGCACGCGCAAGCCGAGTCCGTTCGTCTCTATCTCGGTGAAACGGCCCGCCAGATCACGCTGCAAGTCGAGGATGACGGCAAAGGCTTCACGACCGGCCATGTCCGCGATGGCGCATACGGCCTGTCCACGATGCGGGAGCGAGCGCTAAGACTGGGCGGAGACGCGGAAATCGTGACCAAGCAAGGAAGCGGTACGCGCGTGCGTGTATGGATACCCAAATTTGACGATGACAGCAAGAGCGATAGCGAATAAAGGGGCGATTAACGATGGCAGCGACACCGGAAGCGGAAATTTGGAAAGTGATGATCGTCGACGATCACGAGATGGTAAGAATGGGCTTGAAAACGTACTTGATGCTCGATTCGCGATTCGAGGTGATCGGCGAGGCGTCCGGCGGGCAGGACGCGATTCGCCAGCTGGAGCAAGGAGGACCGGGGGGCGCGATGCCGCACCTGATTTTGATGGACCTGATGATGCCGGGCATGGACGGCGTAGAGACGACGAAGGTGCTGCTGGAGCGTCACCCCGATCTGCGCATCATCATCCTGACCAGCTTCCTGGAGGATGACAAGATCGTGGAGGCGGTGGAAGCCGGCGCCGTCAGCTACGTGCTCAAGACGGTATCCGCGGATGAATTGATCTATGCCATGCAAGGTGCGCTGAAGAATATGCCCGTCATGAGCGGGGACGTCTCCCAGGCGCTGACCCGCGGGCTGCGCAAACGCTCGGTGCAGAGCGATGACGAAGGCTTGACCGAGCGGGAACGGGAAGTGCTGCTGCTCATCGCGGAAGGCAAGTCGAACAAGGAGATCAGCGACGAGCTGCATATCAGCATCAAGACGGTCAAGACGCATGTCAGCAACCTGCTGATGAAGTGCGAGCTGGACGATCGGACGCAGCTGGCGATTTACGCGCACCGCAAAGGCTGGGCCGGCAAGTCGTGAAGCCGGCGCCGGTTTGAATCGACTGTGAAGCGGGAATAATGGAAACAGCGGATGGCATCCATGCTGTGCCATACATCAAAGAAGTCGCTATGACGGTTCGAAGTCTGGCGATTTTTTTACTTCGGGTTCATTAAAGTTTAAGATAGTTTTAAGGTTCAAGGTCCAAGATAGAGTCAAGAAGAGGACGGCGCGCAAGCAGGGCGCCGAGGAGGAGGAATCGACATGGACGATCAGAACAAGAGACCGGATGACATGAACGATTTTTTATACGGTCCGGATAATCGCAAGTCGGAGGATCGGGATCGGCCAAGCCGGGAAGATGCCCAAAATACGTATCGGAACGCGAGCGGCGGCGATGGAAGCGGGGACCCTTACCAAGGAGCTCGCAGTGACAACGAACCGTATACGTTCGGGCCGTTCGGCGGGGCAGCTTCCTATTCGACCGATCCGTCGCAGCGGCGCGATGAGCCGCAGCGGACGGAAGTCGTGCAATCATCGCGTGAATATCGTCCGTTCACCGTCACGGGCGGCGGCCGCGGAGGCGCATCTTGGCAGCCGGCTCCACGGAGAACGTCTTTCCGGGCAATGTTCGCCTCGTTCATGGTTGGAGTGCTGGTCATCGGTGGATTGATGTTCACGGCCGATCGGTACAATTGGTTCCAACCGGAAGTTGCGGCATCGCCGGTGCAATCTTCAGTGGCCAAGACGGTGAACAATCCGGTCAACAGCATGCCGGACGGCATCAGACCGAACAATATCGCGCAAATTTTCGATCAATCGTCGCCTGCCGTCGTCAAGATCGAGACATCGGTCAAAGCGCGGTCGCGCTCGAACAGCAGCATGGACGACTTGTTCGAGCAATTTTTCGGCCAAACCCCCAGAAGCCAGAGCGGGCAAGGCGACGAGGGAACCTTGCAGCCTAGCGGCATGGGCTCCGGCTTCATCTTCGACTCGACCGGCTATATTCTGACGAACCAGCATGTCGTGGCGGATTCGGACGAGATCGAAGTGACGGTCGTCGGCCACAACAAGCCGTTCAAGGCGAAGCTGCTCGGTAACAGCTACGATCTCGACCTTGCCGTGCTCAAGATTGAAGGCAGCGAATTCCCGACGCTCAAGCTGGGCGACTCGAACGATACGAGCATCGGCGACTGGGTCGTGGCGATCGGCAACCCTTACGGTTTCGATCATACCGTGACTGTCGGCGTCTTGAGCTCGACAGAACGCGAGATTCCGATCTCGGATTCGAACGGTACGCGCAATTATCAACATCTGCTGCAGACGGACGCCTCCATCAATCCCGGCAACTCGGGCGGACCGCTGCTGAACTTGGCGGGAGAAGTTATCGGCATCAACACGGCGGTCAGCACGCAGGCGCAAGGGATCGGGTTTGCCATTCCGACCAGCACGATTACCGAAGTACTCGACAACTTGAAGAACAATAAGGAAATTCCGAAGAAGCCGGAGCCGTTCATCGGCGCTACATTGATGACGCTGACAGACGAGTACGCCGAAAAGCTCGGCATTAAGGGCACGACAGGCTCTCTCGTGCGGGAAGTCATCTATGGCTCCCCGGCTTACAAAGCGGACTTGCGCGCGTATGACGTCATCACCGGCATGGACGGTGAGTCATATAAGGATAATACGAGTCTGATTGCAGTGATTCAGAAGAAGAGCGTTGGCGACAAGGTGACGCTGAACGCGATCCGCAACGGTCAGAAGGTCGAACTGACGGTGGAAATCGGGGATAAGAACCAGTTCCAGGCGATCGAGTAAGCCAGCGGCATTTCGTGGTTGATGAAGGAGCGGGAGGGTTCGTGAGCGAGCGAACTGCTCCCGCTTCCTGCTGCAATAGGGTAAAATGGAATCAACAGGCTTTCGAAGGGGCGATGGACGGATGAGGCCGCACGTGATGGTAATTGACGATGATGAGAAGATCACTTCGCTGCTCAGGCGCAGCCTGGCATTCGAAGGATATGAAGTGACGACGGCGCCGGACGGGGCCGAGGGCTTGCGGCTATTGAACCAGCGTCAAGCGGACCTCGTCGTGCTCGATGTCATGATGCCGAAGATCGACGGCTGGGAAGTATGCCGACGGTTGCGCGAAGCCGGCATTGCGGCGCCCGTGCTGCTCTTGACGGCCAAGGATGACGTGCAGGACCGGGTCAAAGGGCTGGATCTTGGCGCGGACGATTATCTCGTGAAGCCGTTCGCGCTGGAGGAATTGTTGGCACGGATCCGGGCATTGATGCGGCGGCGGCCAGAGCAAGCCGAAACCGACGGCAGGCTGCGCTATGAGGACCTGGTGCTGGATGTCGACGCGCGGGAAGCGATCCGGGCGGACCGGCGCATCGATTTGACGGCCAAGGAATTCGATCTGCTGCATCTGTTCATGCAGAATCCGCGCAGGGTGCTGTCGCGTGACCAGATCATGGAGCGCATCTGGGGCTACGATTACAGCGGGGAATCGAACGTACTGGAAGTGTATGTCGCCATGCTGCGGCAGAAGCTGGAGGAGCATGGCGGCAAACGGTTGATTCAGACCGTGCGCGGCGCCGGGTATGTGCTGAAGGGAGAAAGCTGACATGTCGATCCGGCTGCGCCTGACGCTGTGGTACTCCGGATTGCTGGCCGTCGCGCTGGTGGCGTTCGGGGTGGCCATTTATATGGTGGTTTACCAAAATACGATTTCCGATATAAAGAAGCAACTGCGCATCGTCTCGGGCAATACGGAAGTGTATGCGAGCCGATTCGACCTTGTCCAAGCCAGGGTGTCGGGGAATTTCGATGCGAACAACATTTATATCCAGTTGGTTAGCTACGCGCAAGAGCATAAAGGGGTAATCAAACAGCAAACGACGAACATGGATGAGACTGACAACAGGGCCGGACTGGAATTTCCTTACCCGCCTGCGAACGATGTTGTGGAGGTTCAGTTTGTGCGCAGGAACATTAACGGCATGCCGTTTCTCGTCTATGAACGGGCGTTGGTTACCAATTCTGGCGTATTGGCAGGCATGCTGCAGGTGGGCGCATTCATCGGCAGGGATGTAGAGCTATTCTCCCAACTAAGAACGATACTATGGATCGCGGGTACACTTGGACTGGCGGCCGCATTCATTCTCGGCATGTTTCTATCCCGTAAAGCGCTTAGTCCGATCAATCGGGTCACTGAGGCGGCGGAGCAAATCCAGAGTGGCTCGGGGCTCGGCCTGCGGATTCCGCGGGAGAAGCCCAATGACGAGATTGGCCGGTTGACCGATACGCTTAACGGCATGCTGTCGCGCATCGAGCGGGCTTACAATCATCTGGAAGAGTCCAATGCGGCACAGAGGCGGTTCGTCTCCGACGCCTCGCATGAGCTGCGGACGCCGCTGACGACGATTCGCGGCAATATCGATCTGCTCGGTAAAATTTGGGAAGCGAACGATGCGGAGGAAGCGGACGGCGGGAAGACGATGGCGCTGACGCCTGTCGAGCGGAAGGAGATGGCAAAGGACGCGGTACGCGACATTGCCGACGAGGCGCGGCGGATGAGCGGACTCGTCAACAACTTGCTGTCGCTTGCGCGAGCCGACGCCGGCTATCGAGTCGAGATGGAGCCGCTTGCGCTGCATCAATTGGTAGAAGAGGCGGCGCGGCGCGCTTCCTTCCTCCCGAGGAAGGCCGAATGGAAAGTCGGGCCGCTGCATGCTCTGGAAGGCGTCTGGGTGCGCGGAAATCGGGACTATTTGCTTCAGCTATTATTTATCCTGATTGAGAATGGCTTCAAGTATACGCCATCGGGCGAAGTGCGTCTGTTCGCCATCCGCAGCGGGGACCGGATCGGATTGTCCGTGGCTGATACCGGCATCGGCATCCATGCGCAGGATATCCCTCACATATTCGACCGATTCTTCCGCGCGGACCCTTCACGGGGAGAGACTTCGGGTACGGGCCTCGGCTTGTCGATCGCCAAGTGGATTACCGATATGCACAAGGGCGCATTGGAAGTGAAGTCCATCCAAGGCCAGGGCAGCATGTTCACGTTATGGCTTCCGTTCGAGGAAGAATCGGTGTCCGAGTGACGATTGACGAATTTGCTGCGTCCAATCCGGCCGTCCGCGCCGCGGCGGCTTCCCCCTTCGCGCGCATTGCGCTATAATGGTTACAACTGAACGCGCAGCCCCGTTATCGCTTCGACTCTTAGTACGCAGCCATGAACGGGCCACGCGGGAAAGCAGGCGCAATCCTTATGGAAGTACTCAAGATATCCCCCAGAGGCTACTGTTACGGCGTAGTGGACGCGATGGTGCTTGCGCAGCAGACGGCTCGCAACCTCGATTTGCCACGTCCGATCTATATTCTCGGCATGCTTGTTCATAACAGCAATGTGACCGATGCCTTCGAGCAGGAGGGCATTATTACGCTGGACGGACCCGATCGACTTGCCATTCTGGATCAAGTCGACAAGGGTACGGTTATTTTCACGGCGCACGGCGTATCTCCCGAGGTGCGCAAGCGGGCTCGCGCGAAGGGCTTGACGCTTGTCGACGCGACGTGCCCTGACGTGACGCGCACGCATGACCTGATTCGGGAGAAAGTGGCCGAAGGGTACGAAGTGATCTATATCGGCAAGAAGGGGCACCCGGAACCGGAAGGAGCGATCGGCATCGCGCCCGATCATGTTCATCTGGTCGAGCGGGAAGAGGAGATCGCTCTGCTGGAACTGGATGCCGAGAAGATCGTCATTACGAATCAGACGACGATGTCTCAGTGGGATATCAAGCACCTGATGGCGATGCTGCTGGATGCCTATCCGCGTGCCGAGATCCACAACGAGATCTGCCTGGCGACGCAGGTGCGGCAGGAAGCGGTCGCCGAGCAGGTGAAGGAAGCCGATCTGTGCATCGTCGTCGGGGACCCCAGGAGCAATAATTCGAACCGATTGGCGCAAGTGTCCGAAGAAATTGCCGGCGTTCCGGCATATCGTATAGCAGATGTCACGGAAATTCGCCGGGAATGGCTGCAAGGCATTCGCAAGGTGGCGATCACGTCCGGCGCTTCCACGCCGACTCCGATTACGAAGGAAGTCATCCAATACCTGGAACAGTACGATCCGGACAATCCGGATACGTGGCCGATTCGCAGGACCGTGAACATGAGCAAGCTGTTGCCGACTGTTCGGGACAAGACGACTTCGGCTCCCTCGTCATGATGGGCGCTGGCCGTACAGAGAGGCAGGTTTCAATGCATGGCGAATCGCCTAGCCAGCTTTAAACGCTGGCTTCGTTATAAATATATCGGTCTTCTTCGCGCCAAGGGCGGCGCATCCATGGTGGCTATGGGGTTCGCGATCGGATTGTTCGTCGAAATGTTCACGCTCCCCACGTTCGGTTTCGCATTTCTGCTCATTTTTCCGCTTGTCTACGTACTGAAAGGCAATCTGCCGGCAGCGCTCATCGGATTCGTCTTCGGCAAAGTCATCTACATTCCGATGGCGATCCCGAATGCGATGGTCGGTACGTGGGTGCTGCCGGATCATTTTGTCGTGCATATTCCGTTCTTGTACGATTGGGTCAACAGAGCGCTAACGACATCCATGAAGCTGATCGTAGGCGGCATGATCGACGGGGCTGTGCTCGGTGCGCTGCTTTATTTTCCGATCCGGGCCAGCCTTAACGCATTCAAACACAAGCGCCGGGAGAAGCGCAGGCTGAACCACAGCCGGGCGGAAGCTCAGTTGCCCGGCGATTCGTAAACGCATCGTGCCCGATCCGGGGAAAGATCTTGACACGATGCGTTTTGTTCTGTATATTTGCTTTAGTGCTGAAAAGCGTATAAGCGTCAAAGCGAACAAGCGTCGAAGCGTTAAATGCTATGAACCGAACAGGAGCGTGTGTATTCATGATCGTCATTACATCGCCTCATACTTCAGAGGAAAAAATCGCCGAAATCGTACGCCATATCGAGCAAGGCGGCGTGCAGGCTCACGTATCCAGAGGGACCGACCGCACGGTTATCGGCATTATCGGCAAGGCCGACCCGCAGCTCGCCGAGCATCTGCGCTCGATGAAGGATGTAGAGAACGTGATTAAGATTTCCAAATCCTATAAGCTGGCCAGCCGCGATTTCCATCCGAACGATACGATTATCGAAATCAAAGGCGTGCGCATCGGCGGCGACAATCTGGTCGTCATGGGCGGACCGTGCGCTGTAGAGACGCCGGAGCAGATCGACGAGATCGCCCGCTTGGTCAAGACGGCTGGCGGCCAGGTGCTGCGCGGCGGCGCCTTCAAGCCGCGCACGGGGCCGTACAGCTTCCAAGGCATTGGCGTCGAAGGGCTGAAATGGATGAAGGATGCCGGCGACAAGTACGGCTTGCTGACGATTACCGAGGTGATGGCGCCCGAGTTCGTCGACGTGTGCGCGGAATACGCCGACATTCTGCAGGTGGGTACGCGCAACATGCAGAACTTCGACCTGCTCCGCAAGCTGGGCACGATTCAGACGCCTGTGCTGCTAAAGCGCGGCATGAGCGCAACCTATGACGAATGGCTGAATGCGGCGGAATACATTCTGGCCGGCGGCAACCCGAACGTCATGCTGTGCGAACGCGGTATCCGTACGTTCGAGACATATACGCGCAACACGTTCGATCTGGCGGCGATTCCGTCCGTGCAAAGTCTGTCCCATCTCCCGGTCATCGCCGACCCGAGCCATGCGACCGGTCGTCGCGAGCTGGTGGAGACGATGACCAAGGCGTCGGTCGCCGCAGGCGCGAACGGCCTGATCATTGAGATGCATACCGATCCGGACAATTCCGCGACAGGCGACGGCGTGCAGTCGCTGTTCCCGGACCAGTTTGCCCGCCTGCTCAAGGAACTGGAGCAGCTCGCGCCGCTGTGCGGCAAGCGGTTCGATACCGCCAAGGAACCGGCGGAAGCGTTCCGCGAATGGAAGAAATAATCGACTAGTGCTGCTATGACGCCTGCACCTCGTGCTTCACGGGTCGCAGGCGTTTGTGCAGTTGCGCAAGCCCTCGCGAGACCACACCTCCTCAATGGATCGATGTCTGTCGTAAGCCGACCCCCACTGCTCGCCCCATATTTGCATCTGCAACAATATTTTGCGATATGCCCCGCCCTTCGCCTTTCCGCTCATACGCAATCCGTGTGCCATCTTCGGAAACCACAACATTATGTCATGTGCGGCCGGTTAATGAACGGCAGGCTTTTTTGTTGTGCAGGCAGGAACCAGCAGCTTTCATGTCGAAACTACAGAACGGACATTGCTGGCCGACAATCATTGCAGCAGAACGTCTATATATAGAAGCTTTTGTCCGGGACTTCGGGTATTCAATCTAAGCACATCAAGAGGAGATTCACTAAATCTGTCGAATTTTCTTATAAACAAGCTCCGCCAAATTTGTTGCCACTTTTTCGTCACAACAACGTATTTTCTTATAGATGTCAAGGGGGTGTCGCGGTGTCTTCCGCTAAATACATCAAATTATTCGCGCTGCTCGTCGGCGTAGCCATCGTCAACGTCCTGGTGCTCTCGCCCGGATTCATCGGAATCGCCATCGGCGACAGCGCATTCGATACAGCCGTTGGCATCACTTTGCTGTTCGCAAGCGCGCTAATCCTGATCTTTGGCTGCTATTCGATCTTGTCCGCGAAGCCTGCCGCATTGCCGATCAAAGAGATCCGGACACGGGAAGATTATGAGGTCGCGTTGTCGCGTTACCGCAGAATCAAGGCGCTGGAAGGAGATATCCGGATTGCGCTTGAGCAGCTCGACCGACTCGACAAGAAGAAAGATACGCTCATGAAAGTGCTCCACCAGCGGTTCGACTCGGGCGAGATGAGCTTCAAGAAATTCGCGTCCGTCATTGAGGAAGTGGAACGCCTATTCTATTTGAACTTGCGCAGCGTGCTGAATCGGCTGAACGTGTTCGATGAGGCGGATTTTGATCGGGTCATGCGTCGCAAAGCAACGCCGTTCAAGCAGGAGATCATGCAGCAGAAGATCAATATGTACAACGAGTTTCTGGCGTTCGTCCATAGCTCGCTCGGCACCAATGAGGAGATCTTGCTCAAGCTCGATCAGCTGCTGCTGGAAATCTCGCGGCTGGACAGCTTTGGGCCGGAAGATATTGAGCATATGCCATGTATGCAAGAAATAGACTCGTTAATTAGGCAAACTAAATTATATAAACAATAGAGGTGTGCGCATGTCGGGTAAAGGCAAGTTTTTGTTTATATCCATCATTCTGGTGGCGGTGGTATTCGGAATCGTCTATTATGGCGTCGATCTGACTTCGAACTTGGGGAAATCGGATAAACAAGTTTCCGTGGAAGATGCAGCCAAGCAGCTTGGCAAGGTGTACAAGAAGATCTCGGTCACGACCGAGGAGCCGATCAAAGGGCAGATCGACCTGAATCCGGTGGACGTAGCCAACTCGCTGCCGGACATCGACAAGTTCCCGGTCACGGTGGACAATACGACGAATCATTACGTAGAAATATTCTCGTCGACGGAGAAGTCGGGCACAGGCGTGGACGGCTGGCTGACGGAAGTCGCGACGGCGTTCAATCAGGAAAACATCGAAGTCGGCGGACAGGTCGCCTCCGTCAAAATTCGCAACATCGCATCGGGTACCGCGTACGACTACATTCGTTCCGGCAAGTATGTTCCGGACGCCTACACGCCGTCCAATGAGCTATGGGGCAAGATGGTCGAGGCGAGCGGCGTCAAGACACAATTGGTGGCCAAACGGCTTGCGGGCAATGTGCCGGGGATCGTCATCTCCAAAAAGAAATACGATGCGCTGGTGGAGAAGTACGGCTCGGTGAACGTCAAGACGGTGACCGACGCCATCGCGAACAACGAGTTCGCGATGGGCTATACCGATCCGTTCGCCAGCTCGACCGGACTGAACTTCCTGATTACGGCTTTGACCACGTTCGACAGTTCGAACGTGCTCGGCGAGACCGCCGTCCAAGGCTTCGAGAAATTCCAAGCCAACGTTCCGTTCATTGCCTCGACGACGCTGCAGATGCGCGATGCCGCCAAGTCGGGCGCGCTCGACGGATTCGTGCTGGAATATCAGTCGCTCGTCAACGCCTCGGATCTGAAGAGCGGTTATGAATTCACGCCGTTCGGCGTCCGGCATGACAGTCCGCTGTATGCGCTGGGCGACGTTCCGCAGGCGAAGCTGGACATCATCAAGAAGTTCGCGGAGTTCGTCTCCCAGGACAAATATCAGCAAGCAGCGAAGGAGAAAGGCTTCAACGGCCTGGACGAATATCAGTCGGAGCTGCCTGAAGTCGACGGCAGCACGCTGATCGCCGCCCAGAAGGTATGGAAGGAGAAGAAGAACGGCAGCAAGCCGATCGCGGCCGTGTTCGTCGCGGACGTATCCGGCAGCATGGCGGGAGAGCGGCTGAACCGGCTGAAGGAGTCGCTTCTCAGCGGTCAGAAGTTCCTCGGCAAGGACAATAGCATCGGCCTTGTCTCCTACTCCAGCGATGTGTCGATTCAACTGCCGATCGGCAAGTTCGACACGAATCAGCAATCGATGTTCGTCGGTGCGGTGGAGAGCTTGCAGGCGGCTGGCGGAACCGCGACGTTCGACGGCATCGCGGTCGCGATCAAGATGCTCGAAGACGAGATCGCCGTTCATCCGGACGTGAAGCCGTTGATCTTCGTCCTGAGCGACGGGGAGACGAACGAAGGCCATTCTTTGGACGACATCAAGAGCATTATTCAGACTTATAAAGTGCCGATCTACACGATCGGATACAACGCGAACATCAAGGCGCTGCAGAGCATCTCCAGCATCAACGAAGCAGCCAGCATCAACGCGGATTCGGACGACGTGGTGTACAAGATCGGCAACCTGTTCAACGTTCAGATGTAAGAGGAGTCGCACAAAAGCACGTACCAATCAGGAGGCGGATGAAGGATGTCATTTTCCATGGAAGTAGTGAAACCGGAAGAAATCAAAGCGGCGATCGAAGAAGAGGTCAAGCCGGTCCCCGCGGAAGTTGCGGAGCTGAAGGCGCTCGCGGATGCCAACGTGCAGACGATCATGGATCTCGATATCGAGTCGCTGGAGAAGCGGAAGGAAATCCTGCAATCGATCGACACGTTCGGCATGGACACGATGAGATCGTCATCGAGCAAAAACAACCTGCTGCAGGTGTCGGTCGGCAACCTGTCCAAGACGGGGGACGAAGGCGGGCAAGTAGCCAAGGGTCTGGCCGAACTTCATACGCAGCTTAAAGACCTTGATCCAAGCGCGATCGATTTCGCCAAGCGCGGATTCCTCGGCAAACTGTTCAATCCGCTGCGCGCTTACTTCCTGAGATTTCAGAAGGCGGATGCAGTCATCGGCGACATCGTCGTCTCGCTGGACAAAGGAAAAACAACGCTCAAGAACGACAATACGACGCTCGAAATCGAGCAGCAGGCGCTCCGCGATTTGACGAAGAGGCTGCAGAAGGAGATCGAGCTTGGCTCTCTGATGGACGCGTCCATCGAGACGCAGATCGCAGCGGCCAAGGCGCGTGGCGAGTCGGAGGACAAGATCCGCTTCATTACTGAAGAAGTGCTGTTCCCGTTGCGTCAGCGGGTGATGGACCTGCAGCAGATGATCGTCGTGAACCAACAGGGCATTATGGCGATGGAAGTCGTCATGCGCAACAACAAAGAGCTGATTCGCGGGGTAGACCGGGCGAAGAACGTGACAATCTCGGCGCTCAAGGTAGCCGTGACGGTCGCGAGCGCGCTCTACAACCAGAAGATCGTGCTTAAGAAGATCGAGCTGCTTAATCAGACGACCAACGAGTTGATCGCCGGCACATCGAGAATGCTCAAGGAGCAGGGCGCCGAAATCCACAAGCAAGCACTGGAATCGAGCATCTCGGTCGATACGATGAAGCAGGCGTTCACCGACGTGCTCGCGGCGCTGGATTCCATTAGTGCCTACAAGCAGGAGGCACTGCCCAAGATGCGCGAGACGATCGACCAGTTCCGACAATTGGCTGACGAGGGCGAGCAGCAGATCGTACGCCTGGAGAAGGGGCATAAGCTGGGGCTGTAGCGTGTAGTTTTCTTGGAATAATTGACGAGAACACGTCCAATTCGGGCGTGTTCTTCGCGTATATACGGAAGGAATCAGTTCAACCAGGGTGTGTGATCGTACTGACGAGATTTGGATTATTTTTTTTGCCGAAACTTGTCCGAATCAATGAACTTATTCGGATTGGATTCCGTCTATTATGCATAGGATGAAACAACGGCACTATCCGCGGTAACGGCCCACAGCAACGGCGATCGCTCGGCAGTGCAGGCAGGCGAGTTTATTTAGCAAGCTCTCACTATGAAAGCGCATTCAAAAATCTTCTGAAGGAGTCACCGGCATGACCATGACTACACACACACAGAGAAAAAATCGTTACATGCCGGGTATCGACGGCCTGAGGGCGCTGTCGGTATTGGCAGTGATCGCCTACCATCTCGATCTGCGAGAACTGCCGGGAGGATTCCTGGGCGTCGGGATATTCTTCGTCCTGTCCGGCTATCTGATCACGGATCAACTGATCGCCAGATGGAAGCAGGAGCGCAGGCTCGATCTGAAGACGTTCTGGCTGCGCAGAGCCCGCAGGCTGCTGCCGGCGATGGTCCTGACGACGGCGGCGGTGTCTGCCTGGCTGGCGATCGTCGACCCGTCCCGGCTTGGGAGCTTGGCCGGCGATATTGGATCCGCTGCTGCGTACGTAAACAATTGGTGGCTGATTTATCACCAGGTCTCGTATTTCGAGAGTTTCGGGCCGCCCTCGCCCTTCGGTCATTATTGGTCGCTCGCGGTGGAGGAGCAATTCTACCTGGTCTGGCCGATTGCGCTGCTCTTGCTGCTGCGGTTCGTTCCCCGCAGAGGCCGGGCGGCGGCATGGATGCTGGCTGGCGCCGCTGCTTCGGCGCTGCTCATGGCGTTGCTGTATACGCCGGGTGCCGACCCGAGCCGCGTTTACTACGGCAGCGACACGCGCGTGTTCGGTCTGCTGATCGGCGCGGCGCTCGCGGTCGTGTGGCCGAGCGGCAAGCTCGCCGCCGTCCTGCCGCCGGTGAGGAGAGCTGTGCTCGATGCGGTAGGCGCATGTGCGCTGGCTGTAATTCTCTATATGGTCGTTCAAGTGGACGAATACGACCCGTTCGTATACCGCGGCGGGCTTGTACTGCTGTCGGTGCTGACGGCGGTCGTCGTCGCGGTGCTCGCGCATCCGGCGAGCCGACTGGCGCGATTGTTGTCCGCGAAACCGTTGCGCTGGATCGGCGCTCGTTCGTATGGTCTCTATCTGTGGCATTATCCCGTTATTGTGCTGACGAATCCGGCTGTGAATACAGGTGAATTCCACTTAACGCGGGCATTGCTGCAAGTTGCTGCCAGCTTCTTGTTGGCCGCGCTGTCGTGGAAGCTGGTAGAGGAGCCGATCTTGCGCGGCAAGCGGCAGGGCAGTCAAGCAGAGAATAGCGGGGCGGACACGGACAATGATAGGAAGAGAAAGCCGGCAGTTGTCTTATTGACAACTGGAA
The DNA here is from genome assembly GCA_023391635.1 of Bacillota bacterium. Classification (GTDB taxonomy): domain Bacteria; phylum Bacillota; class Bacilli; order Paenibacillales; family Paenibacillaceae; genus Cohnella. The sequence continues at coordinate 43,137 of JAEWAQ010000048.1, forward strand.
TTGCACTAGCCATGTGCGTCTCGTGCGGAGGAGCGGGGCTGACGGATTCGGCAAGCGTAGTCGCGGCCAAGCAGGAGCCGGATGCCTCCAAGATTGCGGTTCCTATTCCGATATCGATTGCCCTGCCCGTCTTCAAGCCCGGATCTCCACCTACGGGCAGCCAAACCGCCGGATGGAAGTCCAACGGAGCTGTCGAAGGAGGGAGTTCGGCGACGTCCCGCGGCGACGGGGTAACGGATGCTAATGCGGATCATGCCGAACTCGATGAAGGCAGCGGCACGGTTCAAGAAGCGAATAATGAGAAGAACAGCAGCGGAAAAAGCGATGCGAATACGAGCGAGAAGAGCGAAGACAAGGCGGACACGGGAGGACAAGCGGAAGCGGAACCCATATCCGGCAAAGAGGTAACGATCATTGGCGATTCCGTCCTTCTTGCCGTTGAGCCCTATCTGGAGAAGCGGCTGCCCGGCGCGGTCATAGATGGCAAGATCGGCAGGCAGCTGTCCCAGGCGGACGATGCGGTCAAGGAACTGTCCAAGAATGGGAAGCTGGGGGATATCGTGATCCTCGAATTGGGGACGAACGGGACTTTTTCCGACAAGAGCCTGACCTATCTGCTCGATCTGCTGGGCAAGGACCGACACATCCTTCTGGTCAACGTTCGCGTGCCGAAGAAGTGGCAGGACGACGTCAACGACAAGCTGAAGGAAGCGGCGGCTGCTTACGACAATGTATCCCTCCTTGATTGGTACGCGCTCAGCGCCGGGAAGGAAGCGTATTTCGGCAAGGATGGCGTTCATCCGACACGTACGGGAGCCGAGGCGTATACGGCTATGCTGGCTGATAGTGTGAAGAGCCATCGTTCAAAATTGTAAATATGAATCGGTGAGCAGGGATCTGGCGGATTGTGTCGAATATGGATCCTTATACAGAGGGTGAACTTCATGTTTAAGAGATCCATGCTCATCGGCCTCATTGTATTAATCGCTACATCGCTCATCCCGCTGTCGATCATACACACTCGTATGCAGCAAGAGAGCGACCTTCAAGTTCGCAAAGGCGTCTTGGACCTGACGACTTGGGACTATACGCGGCAACCGAGAATCAAGCTCGACGGAGAATGGGAATTTTATTGGCACCGCTTGTTGACCCCCGCCGATTTTCAGCAAATCGATCAAGCAGCGTTAAACACCGCCTACATGAAAGTGCCCGCCGGATGGAACGGAAAAATCGTGGATGGCCAGCCATTGCCCGTCCACGGCTTCGCCACCTACCGGATGCTGCTGAAACATGTGCCAGTCGGCGGTGTATTTGCGTTGGAAAAGAAAAACATCCGCTTCTCCAGCGCGGTCTATGTGAATGGCGTCAAGCTGTTCGAAGACGGCGTTCCTGCCGAGCGCGCAGCGAATTACGTGCCTGGCAATGTACCGCAATTCGGACTGTTCCCGGTGCAGCAAGGGGACGTCGAAATCGTAATCCAGGTTGCGAACTTCGATTATTTTAACGCAGGAATACCTGCATCCTTATATTTCGGGGAACAGGTTGCCTTGATCGCTCGACAGCAGGGAAGCGTGACGAGCGAATTCAGCATGCTGGCCGTATTGGGCGTGCTGGCGCTGATCTACCTGATCTGCTTTGCAACTGCGGCTTTGTATCGAGTCAGGGATTACAGCTTGCTCGGGTTTGCAGCGATCTGCTTGCTGTATATTGCGTATCACGGATTAATGGGCGAACGTTCCCTGCTGCGCATATTGCCCGACATGCCATTTGAAATCGTCTACAAGGCGAAAGATATTATTTCGATGGTCTGCCTGATTGCGGCGTCTTGGCTTTTCTATAAACTGCAACCAAAGATCATTCCGCTGCGGTTGCTGCAGGCGCTGACGACGATTCTCGTCGGATTCGCCATTCTGGTGGCGGTTGTGCCCATTCGAGGGTATACGGCGCTTCAACTGTACGTGATCCCGTTGTATGAAATCATGCTGATTTGGCTGCTGGTGAAGAGCATCGTTCTATATATCAAAGGTCCGCCGAACCATCATCTCAAAGATTTGCTGCTGTTTATGGCCATTCTGACGATCAACCTGTATTCCCTGGACATCTTGTTGTTCGCCATGTCCCTCAAGGAAAGCTTTGTTCTCGCGAACGTTTACTTGTTCATCTTCAACGTCATAATGGTCTTCTATGTCGTACTTCGGTTCTTCGAAGCTTATCGAACAGTGGAAGGGATGAAGAACCAGCTGATTGCGGTTGACAAGATCAAGGACGACTTCCTCTCTACCACGTCGCATGAATTGAAGACGCCGCTGAACGCGATCGTCAGCATTACGGATACGTTGATAAGAGGGGTAGAAGGACCGGTCACCGCGCAACAAGCGCACAACTTGTCCATAATAATGGGCAGCGGAAGAAGGTTGACCCACATGGTCAATGAGCTGCTCGATTATGCCAAGCTGAAGCACGGGGACATTGTCTTGCATCCGGGCAGTGTAAATTTGAGAGAGACCGCCGATTCCGTACTGCGCATGCATGCGTTCCTGCTCGGCGGCAAGCCGATCGAACTGTTCAATGCCATTCCGGCGGATTTTCCTGCCGCTTATGTGGACGGCAATCGATTGATGCAAATTTTGCACAATCTGGTCGGCAACGCGATCAAGTTCACCGAACACGGCGTGATTGAGATTGGCGCCAGTCTTGCGCCGGGCAAAATGAACGTCAGCGTGCGGGACACGGGGATCGGGATCGCGCCGGACATGCAGAAGCGGATTTTTCAGGCATTCGAACAAGTGGATGCGTCGGAGACCCGAAGCTACGAGGGGACCGGCCTTGGACTCAGCATCACCAAACGGCTGGTGGAGCTTCACGGCGGAGAGATTGGGGTGGAATCCACGCCCGGCCGCGGATCGGTATTTACATTTACGCTGTCCCGTAAGGAAGGCTACCTGCCTGCCGTCGTAAAGTCCGATCTGCCGCATCGAGCGATTGACGACAAATCGCCGCTTGCCGACGGGTCCGCGTCTGTCCCGGAAACGGCCTTATATCCGATTCGCATTGCGGGGAGCAGCAAGGAGCCGATTCTGGCAGTTGACGACGATTACGCGAACTTGCAATCAATGATCAATCTGTTCAAGCTGGAAGGGCATCCGATCGTCGCCGTCAATCGGGGACAAGCGGCACTCGACGAGCTGGAGCGGAATCCGGGTTACGACCTGGTCATTCTCGATATCATGATGCCAGGCATGTCCGGATTCGAGACGTTGGAGAAGATCAGGGGACGATTCTCTCCGTTCGAGCTGCCGGTTCTGATGCTGACGGCCAGGAACCGGACGTCGGACGTGAAGCTGGCGATGGAGCTTGGTGCCAATGATTTCGTCGGCAAACCGTTTGAAGCAGAAGAGCTGTTGGCGCGTGTCCGCAGCCTGACCCGACTGAAAGCTTCGGTCAGAGATGCCGCGAACGCGGAAATTGCCTTCTTGCGCTCGCAGATCAAGCCGCATTTTCTGTACAATGCCTTGAATGCTATCGCCACATTGTGCATCAATGCGCCTCATAAGGCGGAGGAATTGACGCTCAGTTTGTCAGAGTATTTGCGGAGCAGCTTCGATTTTAAGCAGCTCGACGCGCTTGTGCCGCTGCATCATGAATTGGAACTGGTCGAAGCCTATGTTCGCATTGAGCAGGCACGCTTCGGCGGACGGCTTCAAGTGGAATATGACATCGATGCTGATCGATATACCCGAATTCCTCCGCTCAGCTTGCAGCCGTTGGTTGAGAATGCGATCAGGCACGGTCTGATGTCCAGGATCGTCGGAGGAAAAGTGCGGATTTCCGTGAAAGAGACGCCGGGGGCGGGGATCCGATTCGAAGTGGCGGATAACGGGAAGGGCATAAACGAACTCGTGCGCAAGGAATTGCTTGATCCGGATCAAGTTCGGGACAGGAAGGGCGTCGGTCTGTGGAATATTAGCCGGAGAATCAAGCTGTTATATGGGACAAGCATTCAATTGGACAGCACCGAAGGGGGCGGGACGACCGTCTCGTTCACGGTGCCGCCGACGTAAGTGGCAGAGAAGCCGATCAAACTGCCGGCGAGGAGCAGAATGACGGCCGTTTGCGTTCCGCCGCATGAATGATTAATATGAAAATGAAAAAAGCGAGCCATCATTCAACCAGACAAGTCAGGAGGCTATGCAGTTGAAGATTACGGCAATGGTAGGCAGCTTGAGGCAGCAATCGTACAACAGACAACTCGCGGACACGATCGAGGAACGCTATCGGGATCGATTCGAGCTCCAGATCGCGGATATCCGTTCCTTGCCGCTTCAATCAGGACAAGGAAGAGGAAGCGCCGCAGCCGGTGCGGGATCTGCGCCAGGCGATATCGGGAGCGGACGGGGTCATGCTGATCACGCCGGAGTATAATTGGTCGGTGCCGGGCGTGCTCAAGAATGCGCTCGATTGGCTGTCGCGGGTCGAGAAGGTCATGATCGGCAAGCCGGTCATGATTGCCGGCGTGTCGACCGGGGCGATGGGCACGATCCGCGCCCAGCTGCACTTGCGGGAAGTGCTCGCAGGGATGAGGGCGAAGCTGCTGCCTCCTGCGGGCAATGAGATGTTGATCGCGAGCGCCGCCCAGAAGTTCGACGCGGCGACGGGCCGGTTGGCGGACGAGGCAACGCTTCGGTTCGTGGATGAAGTAGTCGGGCGGTTCGTTGAATTCGTGCAAACATCGCGATAATCGGATACGAAATAGCGTCGAAGCCGCCTCCGGCAATCGGAAGGCGGCTTCGATCGTTGCTTCAGCCGTTGTCGGCGTCAGTCCATTGCCGGATCGTCGGCAGGTCGTTCTCCACTTGCTCCAAGTGGCTAGCAAGTATGGCGCCGAACTCGGCAGCATCGCGTGTGCTGCCGAGGAATACGGTCGTGCGGAACCGCACTTCGCCATCTTCTTCGTCCATCTCGTAACTGCCGCCAGACAAGTCGTAATTCGCGTTCATCAACGCCAGGGCAGCGGAGTGGCGGGACGGCTCCGGGATCGGGTCCGGCAGGACGGAATAGATCGTACAGAAGTCTTCCGATTCCGCCAGATAGATCAAGCCGGTCCAACTGCCGCCGCGGCTGGAGAACCGGAGTCGGATGATCCGATCGTCGGCATGCTCGTATTTCAAGCCTTTCAGCTGCAGGAACGATTCGATTCGTTCTTGCAAGGCGGACGACTCTTCGTCTTGCGATTGCTCGGACCAGCTCGTCCGGTATCCCGTCTTCAGCGTCCCGCTGGCTTGCAGAGATTCCGGCAACGCAACCTGCTGCTTGATCTCCATCGCCATCCAGCATTCCGTCAGCCGAAGCGGGACGAACCCTCGATTGCGATCGAGCTTCTCTGGCTCGAACAGAGAGCGGAACACGTCCTCCGCGTCGCCGTCACTTTTCGCATATAAGATCGCGAGATTCGGACGCAAAGCTGCCCGGACCTCGAACGGTTGGTCCGCTTCGAATGCCGGCGCTTCTCCGCTCATGTGGCGAAACAGATGAAACCATTCATTTTCCACAATACGATCGTAGATCTCTCCGCTAATCTCGAACGAGATCTCGCATGCGGAAGACTCGGCTTCGCTGCGGAAGTCGACTTGCAGCAACTGCGCTTCGAGCGTCTCATTCGTCAGCGTCTCGAACGATATCGACGTGCTCGCTTTCATGCTGGATTCTCCAGCCGGCTTGCGAAATTCGGCCATGCGCGGGAAGCCTCCTTCTTTCTCGAATCAGGGATCAATCTGTGCCGACACCGAACAATTCGATACCGGGCTTTACATTCTCGCCTTCCTTTCTGCCCACTGTAAATTTGCCCAACCGCTTCGACTTTTCCACCGATAATTTAGCGATTTCGGCATCGATCTCGAGCGACTTCTTCTGACTGACTTCGAACGCAATCTCCCATTCTTTGGGCACGTTGTTCTTATCCCACTCCTTGCTGAAGCTGAGGGACAATTCCAGCGCGCTGGAGGTGGCAATCTTGTTCACCGTCTCGATCGGGCTCGCGCTGGAATCCCCGGTCAGCCAGCCCCGCACCGTGTCATTAATCGTCTCTTCGCCTTGCAGCTTCTCGGCGAATCCCGCGCCGATGTCCTCGAATTGAGGGGTGAGGAACAAGCTGTCCGTTCCGATGTCGAGCAAGGATCCGCCCGATTTGGCTCCGAGGCTCTTATCCGGCTTCTGCTTGCTGCCCCACTTGTTCTGAATGGCGCCGACCAGATTTTTCAGCACGCCGGACGCCGGCGTCACCAGCTTGGACGTTATTTTGGCCCAATCCGCGCCTTCTTCCCCGAATTGGAACGGAATCGAACCGGTCGCTTTCAGTTCGATCTCCCTTAAGATGCCTCCTTCTCTGACCGCAGATCCTTCGAATGAGAAGGTGACATCGTTGCCGCCAAGCTTGACCGTTACCTCCGCTTCCAGTTCAAGAACGTGTCGGCTCTGGCCTTGGGTGAGCGCCTTAGCTTTCTCTTTCAACTTCTCCAGATCTGTCGTATCGCCCGATTTACCGCCGTTCATGTCCTCGATCCGCTCTTTATCGAAGCGTTTCAACTTCTTGTAACCGAGCGCTCCGCCGGCCTTCGCAACTTTTGCGTTGACTTCGCCTTGCAGCTTCGTCGTCAATCCGATATCGACGTAGTTGTCGCCTTGTATATCCTGCTCTTCGATCATCGCTGCCCACAGCTCGGCTTCTTCGACCGCCTCCATGCCCGATTTGCCGCCTTGACCCCAGAAATAGTCGGCCGCCGGCGCAGCGATGGTACGCATCTGCCGGTAAAGACCGTAAGATATAAGATTCATCACGCTCTGGGAATCCGTGCCCTGGCCTTCCAGGAAGACGCCGGCGCGGAAGTTGGCGTCCAGCCCGAACGTCTGGAATCCGGCGCCGAACGTAATCTCCGAGCTGACCTTCAACTCGTCTTTGTCGCGTTCAGCTTCGCCGGCAAGGCCAAACAGGACGTAGGCGCCGTGCGACACGGGAATTTTCAATTCGAATTCGAGCGAACTGGAATCTCCGATATTGGGCGTAGAGACATCGATGATTTTGCCGATTTTGCCCAGACCGCTGTTCAGATTGTCTGCCTCGACGGCTTGCTTGATCGATTTGCCGGCGATGTCGTCCTTTTTGACTTGTTTTTTGACTTTGCCGGAAAGTTCGTCCTGTTTTTCAATATCCGGACCGGAGGAGGAATCCTTCTCGCCTTTCGTAATGATGCGCGCCTCGTTGACGGCAGCCTCCTTTTTCTCCTTGAAAATTTCGGAGGCTTTGGTCTGGGCGGCGGACAGGGCGCTGTCCCGAATTTTCTTGGCATTGTCGGGTGTCGCCCTGGCGATGGCGTAGGAGGCGGTTTTCGCCGCATTCTTCAATTCCCTGCGCGTTATGTTGGAGGGAATGACTTTCCGGACGATTTCCTCGGCTTTCTTGCTCATCGTCTCGTCGACGGAATCTTTCGACAGCGTGTAGGCTTCCTTCTTGGCGATCATGCCGAAAAACTTCTGGCCCAGCCCGCTTTTGCTGGAAGTGAGGGAGTTGGTGCCCAACTGATTGTCGATATCGCTGTTCGCCTGTTCCCGTGCCGAATCCTTCATCTTCTGCCGGAATTCGTTCAGCTCTTTGGAACGCCTCCAGGCGCCGCGGCCGACGCCGAACTTCAAAACGACCTCCTGCTTGATCGGCTCGAACAGCTTGCTCTGATAAATGTTCTTGATGTCTTCGTCCTGCACCAGGGTGTCGTCCAGCTCGTGCCGCTTCTCCAGTTCGCCCTCGCCCAGATCTCCGACCTCGACTTTGTTGTCGAGAAACTTCGCATCTTGCTTGATTTGGTCAGTCATCGCTTTCTTCGTTTGCGTGACGGCGTCTTTGGCGATCTTGGCCGCTTCCTCGCGGGCAAGCTTTAAAGCTTTCTCCTTGGCGGAAGCAAGCTGCTTGCCCAGATCTTTCTTGGGCTCCGGCGTTGTCCGGTCATAGCCTTGTCTGGCCGCATTCTCCATGCGGGTTTTCTTGTCGGATGTAATCACGGTCGGGACGACTTCGTCGGCATAGCGCTTCAGGGACGCGTTCACGATGCCTGCCCCGTCCACATTCGTACTCGTATATTTTTTGGCGTCCGATTTTTCCTGTTTGCTGTATCCCTTGCTCTTACTGATGGACTTGTCGACGGCGGCTGTCGCGGCGGCCTTCAGGCTGTCGCGGAGATCGCTTGCCGAGCTGTCTTTGCTCAGAAAAGCCAGCGCTTGCGCCCCTGTCTTCTCCGTCGTCTCGTCGAAGAGCGCCTGGCCGATGGTCGGCGCTTCTGCGTCCCGGGCTTCGTCTATCTTCTCCTTGCGGATCTCTTCCGGAGAAGGCTGTGGAGCGGAAGAGGGAGCGCCTCCGGACCCGGAAGAACCTCCGGCGGTCGATTTGTCATCCTTCTGCATTTGCATGATCGCGCCGACCGTCCGGTTGCCGGCAAGCTGCTGCAAATTCATATACTGGCCGACCTTGTTGCCTCCGGGCGAAAGTCCCGAGTCAGGGCGGTCTTGCGTGCGAGGAGCATGATCCTGCGATGCGTGCGTGTTCAATCTATCCGATTGTTGCATAGGCGCTTGCGAGGGCATACCCGTGCCTCCTCTTTATCGTTGTCCCTATTATATCAGGATTGGAAGAAAAGGGCACGGCATCATTTGCTATAATACGACTCGTTAGTCCTGTAAATGGGCGGCATGCGGGCAATATTGCCGCATCAGGGCTGCGGTCTCGGCGTCGAGTGGGCGGCTTCGATCATGCAATTGCCGCATGACGGACGTTCTTACGTCTTCCTTCAGATTTTGGCCGAACTTGAACTTGGCGGTCATCGTCTCGATGTCTATCCGCACGACGGACACGCCCTTAAGGCGGGGAATGTAATCTCGATCGGCAGCGGCAATCGCTTTGTACCCGCCTTCGGGCTGCAGCTTGTGCATGAACGCTTCCATCACGGCGGCTTTCTCCTCCAGTTCTTCGACGATAAGTGCGCGGCCGCGGACCAACACGGATTTGAAGTAGGTGGAAGCCGGGCAGGCCATTAAGGGGTCCGTAAAGTAGGATGGAATGATGGCGAACTCCTTGGCGACGGTGAATGTTACTCGCGGATCGGCGGAGATGGATGCCATTTTCTCACCGATTCGCGATCCGTGAAAATAAACCGCGTCCGCGTGATAAACGTAGTTGAGCGGTGTAATGCCCGGCCATCCGTCCGGCCCGATCGTGCCCAGGAACCCGTGCGTCATCTCGGCGAGGAATGCTTCGGTCTCTCCGCGGTTTTCCGCCATGTCGAATTCTTTTCTCCTCATGTTCGTTTCCTCTTTTCATTAGGCAGGTTGGTGTGAAGTTGTTTCCCATCATAGAGTGTATATTGACAAGTGAAAAGGACCAATTCATATTAATTTTAATGGACCATTTATCATTGGATGCACGGGATGTTAGTGTTAGGAGGGGGGGGCGTATGGAGTTCGTGTTCCAAACAGGGTTGCGGCAGCTGTATGAGCGTTATTATGAAGCGATCGGGAAAAAAACGCCGGCGATATTCGAAGCGTTGCGCGAAGCGATCGTGACCGGTGTGATCCCGGGCGGCGTCAGACTGCCTTCGACACGCGGCATGGCGGCTTTGTATGGCTTGTCGCGCGGTTCGGTCAATATCGCTTACGAGATGCTGGCGGCGGAAGGATATGTCGGAGCGCACACCGGCAGAGGCACTTACGTGACTTACGCGCCAGCCGTTCTGCGCGCACCTGGCCAGCACGCGGATGAAGCTGTGCCTACGCTTACGCCGTGGGCGATGCGGCTGTCCGAAGTGCCGGATCGTCACGGCGTTGCAGCGGGTGGGATCGATCTGACTCCGGGATTGGCGGATGCCGGGTTGTTCCCGACGGATGCCTGGAAACGGGTGATGTACGAGGAGGTGCGTCGATTTGCGGGCAGACAATATGAAGATGCCTTTGTACCCGAGGGCCATGTGCTGCTCAGGGAAGCCATCGCGCAGCATCTGGCTCGCGAACGGGGAATCGCGACGGCCCCGGACCAGGTCGTCATCACGAACGGCTCGATGCAAGCGATCGCGCTGCTGTGCATGCTGCTTGTCCGCGAAGGAGATCCGGTCGTCATCGAGAACCCGAGCTATACCGGCATCGTCCGCGGCGTGCGGACGGCCGGCGGCTTGCCCGTGCCGGCGAAGACAGACCTGGAAGGGATCGTGCCGCAGGCATGGGACGCGAGGCTGCTGTTCGTAACCCCGGGCAGGCAATTCCCGACAGGGGCCGTGTTATCCCCGGCTCGTCGCAAACATTTGATCGAATGGGCATCCGAGCGCGGAGCATACATCGTGGAGGACGATTACGACAGTGAATTCCGCTGGGGAGGCCGCCCGGTAGAGCCGCTCAAGACGCTTGACCGGGAAGGCCGGGTCGTCTATCTCGGTTCGTTCTCCAAGACGATCGTATCGGATTTGCGCATTGGTTACGCGGTTGTGCCGCAAGCGCTGGCAGAGCCGTTCCGGCGGGCGAAATATTGGATCGAGCCGCATCCTTCCGCAATCATGGAGCAGCGGGCGTTGGCACGATTCATGGCAGAGGGTGGATATGCCCGGCATCTTCGCGCGATGCAGCGGTCAGTCGGTCGTCGGTTGGCTGCGTTTCGGCATACGTTGCAAGAGGTTGTTAGGGACAGCTTCGAATTGTATCCGTCGGATGCGGGCTTGCAGCTTTTCGCGCGCTGGCGCGGCGACCTGGAAAGTTATGAGCGGCTGAAAAGGGAAGCGGCAACGCTCGGCGTCACTTGGGCGGACGGATCGGCTTATTGGTGGCATGGTGAAGGGCCGGCATCGGCGCTGTTCGGATTCGCGCACTTGCCGGAGGAGTTACTCGTGGAAGCGGTCAGGCGTATCGAAACGGCGCTGGGCAAGTAAGCTGGCGGATGAGAGCGGCTCTGGTGATGTGTTGGAAATCGGACGCACCAGCTAACCGCCGTAAGCGGACGAAACCCGGCTACAACGGCGCGGACGCACCAGCTAACCGCCGTAAGCGGGCGAATCCCGGTTGCAGCGGTGCGGACGCACCAGCTAACCGCCGTAAGCGGAGGAAGCCCGGCTGCAGCGGCGCGGACGCACCAGCTAACCGCCGTAAGCGGGCGAAACCCGGCTGCAGCGGCGCGGACGCACCAGCTAACTGCCGTAAGCGGGCGAAACCCGGCTGCAGCGGCGTGGACGCACCAGCTAGCCGCCGTAAGCGGACGAACCCCGGCTACAACGCCCTAAACTGCCACTCTTCCAGTCTCTCGTAGCTTGGGCGGCGGCCCAAGTGAGAGCGGAACAGCGTGAGACGGTCCGCCGTCCAAGCGAAGGACTCGCTCTCGTCGCCATCGAATGTCATCGCAACAGACTCTTGCCATACCGCACGAATTGTCTTCTCGTCACAGCCTGCACCGCTTTGACGCGCAAGCGTCAAGTGCGGTCGGAACGGCCGCTCGTCCAGCGCGAAGCCTGCCGCTGAGAGACCGGGCGCCAGCGCTGCGTGCAACTGCCGCAGTCGGCGGGGTTCGCATGCCTTGCCAGCTTCATCATGCTCGCCAGACCGTTCAAATCTGCCAAAATCGCCAGGCTCACCAAATTCACCAGACCCACCAGACCCACCAGACCCACCGCCCTCACCGGATCCATCAGTCCCAGCAGCCTTAGCGGACCCACCGGACTGACCCGTCACGATGGCTGCCGGAGTGTCAGGCGATGCGACGGATTGACCCGTCGCCCCGCTACCCGTCCCGCTCGGCTCGGCGACGCCCAACCACAGAATGCGCGGCGCGTGCGGCGGGCCGAACGTGCCGGGCGCGGTCAGCGCCAGCCCCATCGGATCCGTCGCGGCAGCGGCTGCCGCCATGGCGGCGCGAAGGGCACTCAGTTGATCCTCCCGCGTATCCCCGAGAAAATGTAGCGTAATGTGCAGGTCGGCGGGATGCGTCCATTTGCGAAAAGGCAATTCAGTTTTCATTCGGCCAAGAACGACCGTAAGGCGCTCGATAACGATCTCTGACAGAGTAATTCCGACAAAAAGACGAAGATTATCCACTAAGATCACCCCATTCGTTCGGAAATAACACAATTTTCACGGAAAATGTGTCTGTCTTCTGTTGCCCCGACTGATTCCCTTTGTTATGATAAGCCTATTATGATTGATAACGAAGGTGGGAATGTCATGGCTAGCCGCGCTTACAATTTCAATGCCGGGCCCGCTGCGCTGCCGCTGGAAGTTCTGCAGCAGGCGCAGGAGCAATTCGTCGATTTCGAGGGAACGGGAATGTCTCTCATGGAGATGTCTCACCGCGGCAAATCCTATGACCACGTACATTTTGAGACGGAGGCACTGCTGCGCGAATTGCTGCAGATTCCGGACGGGTACAAGGTGCTGTTCCTGCAAGGCGGCGCCAGCACGCAGTTTGCCATGGTGCCGATGAACCTGCTCGCGCCAGGGCGCACGGCCGCCTATGTCAATACGGGCGCATGGGCAACGAAGGCGATCAAGGAAGCGAAGATGTTCGGCGATGTCGCGATTGCCGCATCCTCGGAAGACGACAGCTTCATGCGAGTTCCGGATGCGGGCGAATTGCAAGTTCCGGAAAAAGCTGCTTATGTGCATCTGACCAGCAACGAGACGATCGGCGGAACGCAATGGGCCGCGTATCCCGATACCGGATCTGTGCCGCTCGTCGGCGATTTGTCCAGCGATATTTTGTGCCGTCCTCTGAACGTTGCCCAATTCGGTCTGATCTATGCCGGCGCGCAGAAAAATCTCGGACCGTCGGGCGTCACGATCGTCATCATCCGGGAAGATCTTGTCGGCAAGCCGACATTGACCGTCCCGACGATGCTGCAATACAAGACGCATGCATCGAAGGACTCGCTCTACAATACGCCGCCTACTTTCGCCGTCTATATGGTCAATCTGGTCCTCAAATGGCTGAAGGCGCAAGGCGGTGCTGCGGCGGTAGAGCGCGTGAACCGGGAGAAGGCGGACCTGTTGTACCGGGCGATCGACGGCAGCGGCGGTTACTACAAAGGGTGCGCGCAGGCGGGCAGCCGCTCGATCATGAACGTCACGTTCCGGATGGCCAGCGAGGAACTCGAGCAGCAATTCGTCAAGGAATCGACGGCGGCCGGCTTCGTCGGCTTGAAGGGCCATCGCGATGTCGGCGGTTTACGGGCTTCCATCTATAACGCGGTACCGCTCGAGCATGTCCGCGCGCTGACCGATTTCATGCAGTCCTTCCAACAGCGCAACGGCTAAGCGGGATGAAAGGTGAGGTAGCTATGCCGTTCAATATCGTGCTGGTGGAGCCGGAAATTCCCGCCAATACGGGCAACATCGCCCGGACTTGCGCGGCGACCGGCACCCACCTGCATCTGGTTCGTCCGCTTGGATTTTCGACCGATGACCGTATCCTGAAACGAGCGGGTTTGGATTACTGGTATGCCGTAAATATAACCTATTACGATTCCTTCGAGGAGGTCGGTCAGGCGCATCCGCATGGCCGATTCTTCTTTGCCAGCACGAGGGCGAGCAAGCGCTATTCCGATTTTGCATATCGCGAGGGAGACTTTTTCGTGTTCGGCAAGGAGACGAAGGGACTGCCCCAATCGCTGCTCGATCAACATCCGGAAACTTGCATGCGATTGCCCATGACGGACAAGGTTCGCTCGCTGAATTTGGCGAATACGGCTGCCATCGTCATCTATGAAGCGCTCCGGCAGACGGGATTTGCGGCCATGGAGTAAGTTTGGAATCGTGTTTGACATTTCATGCACGTTCCTCATCAAATCGTTGATTATGTCGAAATTTGCAAGATATTAAGAAAATAATGCTGCAAGAAGGAAATTGGCGTCCTTTAGCGAAACATATAGATTGGCTAAAAGGTTTCAGCTTACTAGCTAGAAATGCCATGGAATGGGAGGAACAGATTTTGAAACCTGCAGGCGTAGTCCGGAAAGTCGACCAATTGGGTCGTATCGTATTGCCCAAATCATTGCGTAAACGTTACCAGATGAACGAAGGGGATCCAGTGGAAATATTGGTGCAAGGCGACCATATTATCCTGGAGCGTTATCGCCCTCGCTGCGTGTTTTGTTCGTCGATGGAAGGCGTCGGTGAATTTAAAGAACGGTATGTATGCGCTGCTTGCATGAAGGACATGCAAGGTCTGTAAGCCCACGGATTTTGCACGTTACAAAGATCGCCCGATCTGCCGCCAGGCGCGAGCTGCGGGCGATTGTTTGCACGGGCACGAAAAGAAATAGGCCAGGCTCCCGATCGACAGGCGAGCCTGGCCTATTCAATTCCAATCAAAGTCCTTTGGTCTTGTCGTCGTTGAAGGACGAAGTCAGGATCGCACCAAGGAACAAAACTGCGACAACCACGACTACCCAGAATTTGCCGGACATGCCGAAGAGTTCGATCGACCGTTCGGTCGCTTCCGCCAGGAACATTGTGCACACCTCCGCTTAACTGCCTCTATTATACCCAACCCTTAGCAAAAAGAAAACGTAAAATGTTGTGAACACGCTCGCATCCCGCATAGGATAGTGACAGACGAAAAGTCGGTCAGGAGGGAGCGCATGACCAAGATCATCAACTGGATGGGAGGCTGGCCGAGAGAAGGATTGATCCCTGCCTCGGAATGGGAAGAAAGGCTGGCCGAAGCTGCCGATCGCGATCGTGGCGCAGGCGCCTCCGGCTTGGCGATGTCGCAGCAGGTCGACCGATTGCAATCGATCATTACGGGGTGGCTTTGGGGGAGCAAGCCGCAACAAAGCCAGGCAAGCTTGATCATGGCTAGAGGCGCAGACGCCGTCTTGCAAAGGTTAGTCAGACAATCTTTGGCTCCGGGGAACGCCGTGCTAGTCGACCGTCTCACTTCGCGATCGGCGCTGCAAGTCTTCCGTAAGGCAGGAGTAAGAATTGGCGTGGTGGCCGGCGATAGGCACGGCATGGATCCGGATGCGCTGCGAGCCGCCATTGTCCGGCATAGACCGCGGCTGGTCTATGCGGCTCCTGCCTGCTCCGATCCGGAAGGCAGAGTATGGCCGCAGCATCGGACGCAAGCGATAAGCGCCATATGCCGTGATGCCGGCGTTCTGATGCTGCGTGATGACCGGCAGGAACCGCTTATTTATGACGAAACCAGCCACGGAGACGGCGCAAACTCACTTATCGAGCCGGGCATTGTATCGCTTGGACAACTGCCGCCCGGATGGGTTGGCGGGATGAAGTTCGGGTGGGCGGCCGGACATGTCGAGTTGCTGGGCAAATGGTTCCCGGAGTCGGACGATCATGTCGATTCAGACCGTCTGGTCATGTCGCCTTTAGAGTTGCAGGTGTTGTCGGAGCTGCTGGCAGATCAGCCGTTGTCAGAGCAGATCGCGATGATTCGCATTCGCTGCAAGGCGCGCATGGAGCAGATTACCGGTTTGCTGACGCAATTGCCGCTATCCGGGCTGCGTTGGCACAAACCCGACGGCGGAATGCATCTGTGGCTGACCTTGCCCGAAGGGCTGGAAGGGGAGACGCTGTTGCGCGGCGCCTGGCTGAGGGGCTTGATGTTTCAGCCCGGGGCGCCATTCTATGCGGCCGATCCGGAACCCAATAAGATTCGGTTGACGTTCGCGGACAGCGATGAACGACAGATGAAGCAGGGCGTGAATAGACTGTTCGATACCGTTCAGGATTTCCTTGGCCGTTCCGCGTCCGATTGAGACGCTGTGCCTGATTCGCTGCTGGAGTCCCAATGTGCGGCCCACGGCAAGCGCGAAGCCCAAACTTCGGTGACTTCCCGATAATCGCGCAGCGCTTGTTCGCCTGCAGGTGTCAGCCGGTAGATGCCTTTCTCCACGCGGGCGAACCAGCCGTATACATTGTCGCGCAGCAGCGTGCCGGGATTGGCGCAGCCGGTCCAGTCGCGGACTTGCCTCGGTGCTGACGGCCCGTGGCAATGCAGCGCCAGCGCGCATTGCAGCGACCGCTCGCGATAGGCGGTCACGAGCTTGCGCCGCGTGCTGCCGCCCGTGTTGTAGTCGCCGCTGCGCCCCGCGAATTCTCGCATCAGCCGCTCAGCCGCCTTGCGCGACCGGCGAGCGATCGGCGTTGCGCCCAGGTCATCTCCATATGTCGCAGCAGCTTCCGCAGCCACCATTGCAGCCGTTCCAGCCAAATCCGCCGCGCTAGTCGCAACAAACGCTCCGTCGGCGCCAGCCGCGCCTAACACGCCAACCGTATCAGCCCCACTCGTCCCATCAGTCCCAATAGACATGCCCGGCACGCCAACCAAGCCGCCTGAAGCGCCAATCGGACTCGTCGCGCTCGCCATAGCCACCGCGATACTGGGCTCGCACCATACTTCGACGACCGGCGGCTTGGTCTTGTAGAACGTGACGGTCATGAAGCCGAGCCGCAGCCTGCGGCACAGCGCGGTCAACTCATGGTATCGCTGGTTGTGCGCCCCGCGCTTCGCGCGATTGCGTTCGACGGCCAGCCACACGAGCGCGCCGGTCCTCTGCCGATCGACGCCCTGCAGCAGCAGCGGGAGCGTGAAGATGCGCTTCATCTCGACGATGGTCATCGCCTGATCTGCCGGATGTACCGCTACAAGATCGCATCCGCGGACTTCCGCCTTGACCTCGCAGCCCCGCATTTCAAAAAAATTTTTCACCGGCGGATATAGTTCCGTTTCGCGGACGACAGCCACTCGAATGCCCCTCTTTCCATGCTTGTCGAACACATTATACCATGCCCGAACCGGGGAATAGGGGCAACTTCGTCAGCATGGCCGCATAGGATTGTAATACTTGCGACAAGCGCCAGACAACAGAGCAAGGAGGAAGCGGGATGGACATATTCAGACGGATCGCGGAATACCGGGCCGAGAGTGAGAAGTTGAGCTGGTCGGGAACATTCAGGGACTATATCGAATTGCTGCGCCGCGATCCCGCGCCGGCGATGACGGCTCATGCCCGCGTCTACGAGATGATTGTGGCGCAAGGCGTGGAGAATACCGGGAATACCAGACAATACAAGTTTTTCGAACGGGAAATTTACGGCCTGGACCGCACGATGGAGCGGCTTGTCGAGGAATACTTCCACTCTGCGGCGCGCAGGCTCGACGTTCGCAAGCGGATCCTGCTTCTCATGGGCCCGGTCAGCGGAGGCAAGTCGACTATTGTTACCTTGCTGAAGAAAGGGCTGGAGCAATTCTCGCGGACGGATAAGGGCGCGGTCTACGCGATCAAAGGCTGCCCGATGCACGAAGAGCCGCTGCACTTGATCCCGAGCGAACTGCGGTCTGATGTGGAGCGGGAGCTGGGCGTCCGCATCGAAGGCAATCTGTGTCCCTCCTGCCAGATGCGGCTCAAGACCGAGTTCGACGGCGACATCGAGCAGGTGCCCGTCGAGCGGGTGGTGATCTCGGAAGACAACCGCGTCGGCATCGGCACATTCAGCCCGTCCGACCCGAAGTCGCAGGACATCGCCGATCTGACGGGCAGCATCGACTTCTCGACGATTACCGAATACGGCTCCGAGTCTGACCCCCGCGCTTACCGGTTCGATGGGGAGCTCAACAAGGCGAACCGCGGCTTGATGGAGTTCCAGGAGATGCTCAAGTGCGACGAGAAGTTTCTGTGGAACCTGCTGTCGCTGACGCAAGAAGGCAACTTCAAGGCGGGCCGGTTCGCGCTCATTTCGGCCGATGAGCTCATCGTGGCCCATACGAACGAGTCCGAATACAAGGCGTTCATCGCGAACAAGAAGAATGAAGCGCTGCAATCTCGGATGATCGTTCTGCCGGTGCCCTATAACCTCAAGGTGACGCAGGAGGAGAAAATTTACCGGAAACTGATCGGCCAGTCCGACATGAACCATGTTCATATCGCTCCCCACGCTCTACGCGCCGCCGCCATTTTTTCCATCCTCACGCGACTGAAGGAGTCGAAGAAACAAGGGATGGACCTGGTCAAAAAAATGCGGATGTACGACGGCGAGGAAGTGGAGGGATATAAAGAAACCGACCTCAAGGAGATGCAGAACGAGTACCCGGAAGAAGGCATGTCGGGCATCGACCCGCGCTATGTCATCAACCGGATTTCCAGCGCCCTGATCAAGCACGATATGCCTTGCATCAATGCGCTTGACGTGCTTCGCGCGCTCAAGGACGGGCTCGACCAGCACGCTTCGCTGACGCGGGAAGACCGCGAGAAGAACCTCAACTTCATTTCCGTAGCGCGCAAGGAATACGACAACCTGGCCAAGAAGGAAGTGCAGAAGGCGTTCGTCTACTCGTTTGAGGAGTCCGCGCGAACCTTGTTCGAGAACTATCTGGACAATATCGAGGCGTACTGCAACTGGGCGAAAATCAAAGACCCGCTGACCGGAGAGGAAATGGACCCGGACGAGCGGCTCATGCGGTCGATCGAGGAACAGATCGGCGTGTCCGAGAATGCAAAGAAGGCGTTCCGCGAGGAAATTCTGATCCGTATCTCGGCGTTCTCCCGCAAAGGGCGCAAATTCGACTACAGCACGCATGAGCGCCTGAAGGAAGCAATCGAGAAGAAGCTATTCGCGGATCTCAAGGACATCGTGAAGATTACGACTTCGACGAAGACGCCGGACGAGAACCAGCTCAAGCGCATCAATGAGGTGACCAAGCGGCTGATCGACGAGCACGGCTACTGCCCGGTGTGCGCGAACGAGCTGTTGCGGTATGTGGGGAGTTTGCTGAACCGGTAAAATATTGAACGACAAGCAACAGGCGGCCCGATTCCGCATCGGCCGTCTGTTTGCGTATTGCCTTGACAACCGGCGCAAAACAAAATAGATTTAGGGAATCGGTTTACTAAACGTAAATACGATCGATCATCCATCCATTTATTACAATCGGGGAGGGATTCGTTTGAAAGTAACGATTGACGATGTGGCCAGAAAGGCCGGAGTTTCCAAAGCGACGGTTTCCCGAATCATCAACCAGAATTACAATCAAAGCACGGCGGAAACGAGGGAAAGGGTGCTCCAGGTCATCCGGGAGTTGAACTATCAGCCGAATTTGCTTGCCAAAGGATTGAAGCAGATGAAGACCAATTCTTTGGGCATGGTGCTGTCCAATTTGAAGAACCCATTCTGGATCAGAGTGCTGGAAGGCGTCGAGGATACATGCCGCAAATACGGATATAGCTTGCTGGTGTGCAATTCGAATGAAGACGGATTGACGGAGAGAGAGCTCATCGACGGTCTGAAGCACAGAAAAGTCGACGGCATCATCATCAACCCGACGCCGGACAACAGAACCTTCTTTGAAGAACTGATATCGGACAAGTATCCGCTTGTCATCGTGAATCGCAAAGTAGAGAAACTGAAGGCAGACAGCGTTGTCGTCGACAACCGTTTGGGCGCGCAGCTTGCCGTCGAACATCTGCTAAAGCTTGGGAAGAAGCGATTTGTTTCTTTCGTCTATCCGTTCCAGGGGATCAGCACTTGGCACGAACGCGTGATCGGTTTTCGCGAAACGCTGCTTGCCGGCGGCTTGGCCGAGAACGACTTCGCAGTCGTAACCGTCGATCAGCAGGAAGAGGCGGCCAAAAAAGCGATCAAGGAAACATTGGAAACTTTCCGGCCGGACGCCGTATTCTCCACGAACAATATGCTAACGCTCGAAATCCTGCAGGGCATGAAGGAATCGGGGCTTTCGATCCCGGACGATATCGCTTTGATCGGGTATGATGAGACCGTCTGGTCCAAGCACTTGCAGCCTCCGTTGACGACCGTGAATCAACCGGCCTATGAAATGGGAGTCCAAGCTGCGGAAACGATCATGAAACGAATCCAGTCCAATGTGAATAAAAGGACGACGCATATCGTTCTGAAGCCGACACTAATCATCCGTCAATCTTGCGGAGCAGGGTCGAATACGGAAGCAAAGGAAGGTTAACCGCGATGAAACCGAAAGTGTACGTAACGAGGAAGATACCGGATGAAGCATTGGCCGCCATTGCAGCCGAATGCGAAGTCAGATTATGGAACGAGGAAGAAGCGTCAGTTCCAAGGGATGTGCTCTACCGTGAAATCTCCGAAGCTGAAGGACTGCTCTGCATGCTGACCGAGCAAGTAGACCGCGAGCTGCTCGCAGTGGCGCCGAAGCTGAAGATCGTGAGCAATATGGCCGTGGGCTACAATAATATCGATCTGGATGCCGCATCGGAACGGGGAATCATGGTTACGAATACGCCGGGAGTACTCACCGAGACGACTGCGGATTTAACGTTCGCGCTGCTGCTTGCAGCCGCACGGCGTATCGTTGAAGCGGCGAATTATATACACGCGGGATCTTGGAAAGCTTGGTCGCCGATGCAATTGACCGGCCAGGATGTATATGGTGCAACGCTCGGATTGATCGGCCTTGGAAGAATCGGGGAAGCGGTTGTCCGAAGGGCCCGAGGGTTCGACATGAACACGATATATTATAACCGTACCCGCAAACCTGAAATAGAAGATGCGCTGGGGATCCGATATGCGGAATTGGAGACACTTCTTCAACAATCCGATTTCATTGTCGTACTTACGCCTTATACGCCGCAAACGCGGAATCTGATCGATCGAGAGCAATTCAAGTTGATGAAGCGGACGGCTGTGCTCGTCAATACAGCCCGAGGGGGGATCGTGAACGAAGCTGCGCTATATGAAGCGCTGACCGGCGGGCGAATATGGGCAGCCGGGTCGGATGTATTCGAATCGGAGCCGGTATCGTTGGATCATCCTTTGCTTTCCTTGCCCAATTTCGTCGCCCTGCCGCATATCGGAAGCGCCAGCATACGGACACGCACGCAGATGTCCATGCTGTCTGCGAATAACCTGCTGCGTGCATTGAGAGGCGAAGAGCCGGAACACCTCCTGAACCGTCAGTCCATAAACATAGATAACCTGAATAAAAAGTAGTTGCCCGAATTCGAATTATCGTGTATATTCGTTTCTAGGAAACCGATTCCCTAAAACGATTTCCTAGAAACGAACGAAGGAGAGCGACAGCATGAGCAATATAGGCTTTCGGGTCTATCCACTCCGTGATCGTCCCGAGGCTGAGCTGGTGGAGCAGTTTCGCGGAGTCGTCACCCCCCATATCAGCGATAATTTACACCGGATGCATAGCGCTCCGTCGGAGTTGCGGCCTTTTCACCAATCAGGCCAGCTTCTCGGAGTCGCCTTTACGGTTCGAACAAGACCGGGCGACAATCTGCTTGTTCATAAAGCGATCGATATGGCCGAACCGAACGATGTCATCGTCGTCGATGCCGGCGGGGACTTGACCAATGCCATTGCCGGAGAAATCATGATGAGGCTCGCAATGCGCAAAGGAATTGCCGGGTTCGTCATCGACGGCGCCATCAGGGATACGGCAGCATTCGCAAGTGACCGATTTCCGGTTTACGCCCGCGGTATTACCCATCGCGGACCTTACAAGGACGGCCCGGGAGAAATCAATGTGCCGATCTCCCTCGGCGGTATGGTCGTACATCCGGGAGACATCATCGTCGGCGATGAAGACGGAATCGTGGCGGTTCCGCAAGGGGAAGCCCGGAATCTGCTCGTCGCGATTCGCGCTCAACAGCAGCACGAGGAAACGACGCTTCGCGCGATAGCAGAGGGGAAAGTCAATCGCGACTGGGTCGATCGAATGCTGAGAGATAAAGGATGTGAGCTCGCTTGACGGTCGCCGCTTACGATTGGAAGAAGCTGACGAAGTTTTGCCAATCGGCATTTGTTGGCGAAGGAGTGCCTGAACGGCATGCGAAGCTGGTAGCGGAATCGCTCGTGCAAGCGAATTTGCGGGGAGTTGATTCGCACGGCGTCGTGCGGATGGGCATCTATCTGGACCGGATCAAGGCAGGGCGCATGAATGCGCATGCCGAACCGAGCATCGTCCATTCGCAAGGTTCGGTCGCACTGGTTGACGCCAATAACAATTTCGGTGTCGTCGGAGGAATGAAAGCGCTCGATATCGCGCTGGAGAAAGCTGCCGAGCACGGTGCGGCGATCGTCGGCGTGAAGCGCTCGAATCATTTTGGTACCGGAGCTTTCTACGCGCTTCAAGCCATCGATCGCAACTTCATTCTGCTGGTCATGTCGAATGCATCGCAAACGATGCCGCCGACCGGAGGAATACGACCGTTCATCGGAACGAACCCGCTGGCCGTCGGGGTCCCCGCCGGCGAAGAACAGCCTTTCTTGCTCGATATGGCCACCAGTGTCGTAGCCAGAGGGAAAATCATCGTGGCCGCGCAGAAGGACGAACCGATCCCCGAGGGCTGGGGAATCGATAAATACGGCAATCCGACGACGAATGCGCAAGCCGCGCTGGAAGGTTCCGTACTCCCGGTAGGGGGGGCCAAAGGTTATGCCATTTCGATGTTCATCGATATATTGTCAGGAGTACTGACCGGTGCCGGGTACGGCAAATTCGTGAATAACATGTATGAGAATTGGGAAGAGGATCAGAATGTCGGGCACTTCTTCATCGCCGTCGATATTGGCAGATTCCTGCCCCTGGCTCAATTCAAAGCGCGTATGGACGATTATATCCGAGCGATCAAAGCGGAACCGAAAGCGCCCGGAGTGGATGAAATCTATGTTCCGGGGGAATTGGAATTTCGCTTGACCGAACATCGACAGAAGAACGGGATCGAGCTTCCGCTCGCGTTAGCGGCAGAGCTGGCGCAAATCGGGACGCGTTACGGGATCAGGCTGGAGGATGCGCTGCAAGACGAAAGGCAGGAAGGAGCAGATTTGGAATGCACCGCTCAATAGGATGGATCGGACTTGGAGCCATGGGATTGCCGATGGCGACTCGCCTGGTCAAGGCTGGATTTTCTCTGGCGACCGTCGTACACCGAAACGCGGAGCCTGCGAACCGGTTGCGGGAGATGGGAGCGCGCCTATTGGACAACCCTGCCGCGCTTGCCGCTGAATGCGATACGATCGTCACGATCGTTCCTGCCGATCGGCAGATGGAAGAGGTACTGCTGGATCCCGCTTTTCTGGCAGCCGTGAAGCCGGGCACCTTGCTGCTGGAGATGACGTCGGGAACGCCTCGCATGATGAAGCGGGCGGCGGAAGCTTTGGAGAGCCGCGGCTGCCGGGTGCTGGACGCCCCGGTGAGCGGGGGAATGGCGGGTGCGCGCGATGGCAAGCTGACTGTCATGGCCGGCGGGGAATCGGCTGCAATCGCTGATGCGAAGCCAGTGCTCGACATTCTTGCGTCGCAGGTGATTCCGGTCGGCGGCATCGGAGCCGGGAAAGCGGTAAAGGCGATCAATCAAATGCTTGCAGCGGTCCATATGGTCGCCGCCTCCGAGGCCATCGCGTTGGCAGAACGCCTTGATGTCGACATGGAAGCGCTTCATGCCGTTATCAAGGCAAGCTCGGGCGGATCGTGGATATTCGCGAACAAGCTTCCCCTGATCGTCGAACGCCAATTTTCCCCGGGCTTCCGCCTTGATTTGATGATCAAGGATATCGGCATCGCCTTATCCGAAGGAGAGGACGTCCCGCTTGCGCTTGCCCCGGCTGCCTATAAGCTGTATCAAGCCGCATCGCTAACGAGCGGAGGCTTGGACTATGCGGTAGTTAGCGATCAGATAAGGAATGTTCGTCGTCAGCCGGGCCATCTGGAAAGGAGCAATAAAGAATGACCAAGAAGATCTCCATCGTAGGTGCGGGCGAATTCGCCAAGATGCATCTTGAAGCATACAGCCGCAATCCGGAAGCGAAAGTAACGTGGATATGCGACACGAATCTGGCTGCGGCACAATCTTACGCCGATCAATATGGAATTCCGAACGTTACCGCGAACTACGAGGACTCCTTGGCGGATGACAACGTAGATGCCGTTGACATCACGGCTCCGAATTATTTGCATAAACCGTTTGCCATCCGCTCCATGGAAGCCGGCAAGGCTGTAATTTGCGAGAAGCCCATGGCGCTGAGCGCCGCGGAATCGGAGGAGATGGCTCAAGCAGCCAGCCAGACCGGCCGGAAGCTGTTCGTGAAGTATCATCAGCGGTTCGACCCGGTTCACATCAAACTCAAACAGATGATGGAGAACGGCGAATTCCCGAATCCCGTCATGGCCATGTTCGCGTTATTCGGCAATCATCTTCCTTCCATGACGAACCGCAGTCATTGGCGAGGCAATCCCAAATTGACGGGCGGAGGCTGCTTATTCTCGTCAGGATCGCACGTCCTGGACTTGATCCATTTCTTTTTCGGAGATCTGAAGGCGATTACGGCCGTCACAAGGCAGTTGGCCGCCAACAATCCCGACAAAGGGGATGACAACGCAACCGTCGTCATGGAGTTTCAATCGGGCATGGTCGCCAATTTCGTCGGCTGCTGGACGACCAATCAATGGACCTGGAACAAAGAGGTGCACGGACCCGAGGGATCGCTGCATGTCATCCAGGACGAGAACAAAGCCAACGTGCTGCAGCTTCGCAAGAACGGCAGCGTGGAGACGCTGTTGGTGCAGCCGGATTGGTTCGCCGCCTCCAACTACGCGGCAATCGATCACTTCATCGACTATTTGAATGACCGGACAGAACCGGCCTACGCCTTGTCGGATTGCATCCGTTCCATGCGTACGCTGGAGCTTGCGTATCAGTCGTCAGAGCAGGAACGGCGGATCGTCGTTTAACCAACATGCGAGGTGAATGAACATGGATAATCGATTGTTTGCGAAAATATACGGCTGCGAAGCGGCAGGGACGATCGGCAATTCGATGGGCGATGTCACGGAAGGGCTAACCTGGCAGCAGATTGAAGAGCAATACGGCTTCGTCGACCGGTTGCTGCCGCAGAAGAAGAAGGGCTTCGTCGTCGACGGCAATACGCCCGAGCATACGCTCCCCCATCCGCTCGGCCCCGCTCTGGTGTATCACGAGCACGAGCGTCCGCCGGGGATGACGGAAGACGGAATGGAACGGCACCGCTTATGCACCAGCGCGATCATTCGCAAAGGCGGACGCATCGATTTGACCGATTTGGCCAAAACCTGGCTATCGGATATCGATCCGGCCAAGTTCGGCTACTTGTTAGGACCGCAGGACCAGGTCATTTACTATTCCCTGAAAGCGGGCATTCCGCCTTGGGAAGTCGGCAAATACGCTTCATGGCCTGCGCTGATCGGCACGGCGAAGATGATTATGCCGATCGGCATGGTCAATGCGTGCGACCCGGAGCAAGCCGCGCGGGATGCGTTCGATCTCGGCCGACTCAAGGACTTGCAGGGCACGCCGGGCAATTACGCCATTGAAGTATGCGCCGCGCTTGCGGCGGCGACCGCCGAGGCGTTGAAGCCGGACGCAACTGTCGACCGCATCATCGATGCGGCGCTGACCGTCCTGACTTCAGCGCCTCGCAGAGAAGTCGAACTCGGTCTGGAATGGGCTCGGAAAGCGGACAGCTGGAAGGATTTGCGGCCAATCTATGCCGAGTATTACGCAGGCAAACGCATTTCCAACGCGGTTGAGATTATGTCCGGCGGTCTGGCCTGCTTCCTGCTCGCGGACGGACAGCCGCGCGAGAGCCTGCTGTATGCGGTCAATCTGGGAAGAGATACGGATTGCAAGGCCTATATCGCCGGAGGTCTCGCCGGCGCGCTTCGCGGAATCGAAGCCGTTCCCGCGGATTGGGTGAACACCGTGGAAGAAGCGGCTGCCGGCGATCCGTACACCGTGTCCCGGAGAACGGCGCGGGAGGCTGCGGAAGGCTTGTACCATGCCGCCATCCATACCCAATCGAAACGTAAAGCGACAATGGATTTATTCGACCGGTTGCTGTAACGAACGCAAACCGTGTGCCTGCTGGAAGCGAGCGGCATAGGCAACGACATCGGCAGGAGGTGCCATGTGAAAACAGATGGGGCGGCAACAGCCGAGCTGAAGAGCAGCGCCAATCGACCAGGCTGGATGAAAGAGCTGAACAAGCACAAGTATATTTACATCATGCTGATTCCGGTTGTGTTCTATTATATCATTTTTCACTATTTTCCCATGTACGGCATTATTATCGCGTTCAAGGACTTCAGCCCGATTCGGGGCATTCTCGGCAGCGAGTGGGCGGGACTGGCGCACTTCGAGCAATTTTTCAACAGCTACTATTTTTGGCGGCTGCTGCGGAATACGGTACTGATCAGTTTCTACGATCTGCTGTTCGGCTTTCCGGCGCCGATTATCCTGGCCCTGATACTCAACGAAGTCAGAAGGCAAAAGTTCAAGCGGATCGTTCAGACCATCTCTTATTTGCCGCATTTCATATCGCTTGTCGTCATCTGCGGCCTTGTCCTGGATTTCGTATCCCGCGAAGGGCTGATCAATCAGCTGATTATGGCATTCGGCGGCGATCCGATCACGTTCATGCAGCAGCCGGGGTGGTTCCGCACGATCTTCGTGTCCTCGAATGTCTGGCAAAGCATCGGCTGGGGCTCGATTATTTATTTGGCCGCGCTCGCCTCCATATCGCCAGAGCTGTACGAGGCTGCCAGGGTTGACGGAGCCAACCGATGGCACCAGCTGTGGCATATTACGCTGCCGGGCTTGATGCCCACGATCATGATCATGCTTATTCTTCGCGTTGGCGACATGATGTCCGTAGGGTATGAGAAAGTCATTCTGTTATACAATGCTTCCATTTATGAAACGGCCGACGTGATCTCCAGCTTTATTTACCGCAAAGGATTGTTGGAGATGGACTTCAGCTACAGCACGGCGATCGGCCTGTTCAATGCCGTCATCAACTTCGCCTTGCTGATCTCGGTGAATCGGATGGCCCGGCGCATGAGCGGATCTTCTCTATGGTAGTCAGACCGAAATATTCGATTTCGATAAGGGCCGAAAGAATGGGGGGAAAATGAATGCATGCTCCGACTAAACGATTCGGTCTAATCGATGGAGCCATCTATTTGATCTTGCTGCTGGTCGTAATCGTGACGCTCTATCCGTTTCTGTATGTATTGTTAGCGTCGGTCAGCAATCCGGAGAGGCTGGTCCAGCACCAAGGCATCCTGCTGTGGCCGAAAGGCTTTACGCTGGAAACTTACCGATTCGTATTGGAAAACCCGAATATCACAACGGGATATCGAAATACGATATTTTACGCCGTAGCCGGAACTATACTCAACATGTTCATGACAGCTCTAGGCGCATACGCGTTGTCCAGACGTTATATCCGAGGCGCGTCGGCGATTATGATCATGATCGTATTCACTATGTTTTTCAGCGGCGGCATGATCCCGGCTTATCTGAATATCCGCAATCTCGGCATGTTGGATACGCCGTGGGCCATTCTGATTCCGTCGGCGATCAACACCTTCAATCTGATCGTGATGCGCACCGCCTTCCGCGGCATACCGGACAGTATGGAAGAATCGGCCAAGATGGACGGCGCCAACGATTTCACGATTTTATTCCGGATTTATATTCCGCTTGCCATACCGGTCGTTGCAGTTATCGTCCTGTTCTACGCCGTTCAGCATTGGAATGCCTGGTTTGCCGCGCTGATCTACTTGCGCGACCGCGAGCTGTTTCCGGTTCAGCTGTTCTTGCGCGAAATTCTCATCGCGAACAATACCGATTCCATGACGGCCGGCGCAGGCGGACAGACCGACCAACTGCTGATCGGCGAAACGATCAAGTATGCCACGATCATCATCGTGTCGCTGCCGATCATTTGCGTCTATCCGTTTCTCCAGCGTTTTTTTACGAAAGGTATCATGGTAGGGGCCATCAAAGAATAAACTCCCTGCCTTGCATATATCAATCCCATCCTAGGAGGTCACAAACATGTGGTACAAGCAAAAAAGTCGTGCAGTATGGGCCATTCTTCTCGCATTGACGCTTCTGGCGACCGCTTGCGGACAAGGGTCCGGGTCTGCCGGCAACGTTCAGAAAGAAGCAAGCCCGCCTGCTTCCGAATCGTCTGGCGCAGGATCGACGACTCCCGAGGCCATACCGGGCAAGCCGCAATTGCCGATCGTTGAGAAGCAGACCGAACTCTCTTGGTTCGTGCAGAACGATTCCAAGGTAACCGCCACGAAGAAAAGCTATGCCGAAATCGAAGTCTTTCCGTACTTGGAGAAAGAAACGAATATCAAAATCAAATTCAACCAGCCGCCGCTGGGGATGGAGCAGGAGCAGTTCAACCTGATGATCACGTCCAATGACCTGGACGACATGATCTATTGGAACTGGCCTTCCTATCCGGGCGGGCCGCAGAAAGCGCTGAAAGACGGCGTCATTCAACCGCTTAACAAGCTGATCGACGAGCATGCGCCGAATTTCAAAAAATTTCTGGAGGAAAACCCGGCCATCCGCAAAGATATCATGACTGACGACGGCACGATCTACGCCATTCCAGTCGTGCGCAAGGACGAATGGCCGCGGTTCGTATTCGGATTCCAACTGCGCCAGGACTGGCTCGACAAGCTCGATCTGAAGGTGCCGACAACGATGGACGAATGGCATACGGTTCTGAAAGCGTTTAAGGAAAAGGATCCGGGCGGCACCGGAAAAACAATAGCATTCGGCAACCAGTCTTCCAAGCGCCTTGCGGATCTTCCGCTCGTTCATTTCATGAGTGCCTGGGGAATGTCTTACGGTTTCTACCGCGTGGATGGTCAAGTGAAATACGGACCTGCCGAGCCGGAATACAAGCAATTCCTGACCACGATGAAGCAATGGTTCGACGAAGGGCTGATCGATCCGGATTTCGCCGCCACGGATTCGAAGCAGTTCCAGGCCAAAGTTACCGGCAATCAAATGGGTTCTTTCGGTGCCGCTCTTAACGGCGGTATGGGGGTTCTTTCGGATCTGATGAAGGGAGACGCCAGCTTTAAGCTGGTCGGCGCCCCGATGCCGCAGACGCAAGACGGCAAATCCTACAACTTCCACAGCGACGCGAAATCCGGATATACCGGATTCGGAGTAGCCGTTAGCGGGCAAACGAAGAAAGCGGTCGAGGCGATCAAATGGCTCGATATCGGCTATTCCGAGTGGGGCAATTTGCTGTTCAACTTCGGATTCGAGGGCGACACCTACACCATGGAAAATGGTTATCCCAAATATACCGACAAAGTGATGAAGGACCCGCAGCTTCCTCCGACAAATGCGCTGTCCCAGTATACGATGGCATCCGTCAATGGCCGATTCTTCAATCAGGATAGCCGGTATTTCGAGCAAATCTTGACCTACCCGCAACAAAAAGAGGCTTCGGAGACGTGGGCAAAAACATCACCTGAACGGCAAATGCCTTATATTACGCCAACTTCGGAAGAAAGCTCGCAATTGGCATCGATGATGTCGGAAATTAACACCTATACCGATGAGATGCTGCTGAAGTTTATCATGGGCAACGAATCGCTCGATAAATTCGATGATTACGTCCAGCGGTTGAAGCAAATGAAAATCGACGATGCGATTGCCATCCAGCAAGCCGCGCTTGAACGTTACAATCAACGTCAATAATCCATTCCGGTGGGGCTGAACGTTCGATTCAGCCCTACTCCTTATTAGGGGATTCAACGGATAAGGAGGTTGAGAATCGTTGGAAATCGCCATGTTGAACGCGATGGCGTCGGACCATTTCGAAACATCGCTCGATTTACAGCGGCAATGGGGCATCCGGGTACTCGACTTGAAGGATGGAATCTTCGGGAAATCGATCCTTGAGCTGAAGGATGGAGAAGTGGAGAAAGCTGCATCCGCAATCGAAGAAAGAGGCTTGTCCGTCCATTGTCTGACGACCGACATATTCAAGACCGCTTTTGAACTCGGGGGCCGGGAGTTTCTACGGGTTCATCGGCAGTCCGTTCAACGTGTGCTCGAACTGGCATCCCGGCTGCGACCGGCCGCGATTCGCGTACTGACGCCGCGGCTTGAGAATCGTGCCGAAATTGAGGATGCCCCGTTTTATTTGTATAAGGAAGCACGTTGGCTGTTCGAAATCATACGCGAAACGGCAGATCGACTGGCAGATGTCGGCGTTTCGTTATGCATCGAGAATGAACCGGACAACTCCGTCTTCTCCAGGCCGGATGAAGTCGTTCAATTCTTTGCGCTTCTCGGCAGGCCGGGACTCGTCTCATTCACCTATGACGTTCAAAATCTATGGCAGATGGGCACGTTCCCGTCGCTTGATGTTTATCGGGAGATGAAGTCTGTGATCGGTTATCTTCATGTGAAGGGAGGAATCGCGGACTCGGCTACCGGCCGTCTCAAGTGGCGTTCGACACTCGAGCGTGCATCGTGGCCCGTAGACGAGATCATTCGCGAAGCCGTGCGGGATAAGACCGTACCGGTCATTTGTTTAAATCCATCTCATGGAATCGCGGCAGATAGGACGGATTCTGATGACCCGGTACGTGCCGATTTGGCCTATGTGAGGCAATTGATCGCCGATTCATCTCCGATAGAAAGGAGGGAAGGGTCATGAGGGAACCAAGGAGAAGTAAAATAATGCTCATAGGAGCATTAGATACGAAGGGTGAAGAATATCGTTTCATTAAAACATTGATCGAGTCAAGAGGTCATGATGTCGTTACGATGAATATTGGCGTTATGGACGAACCACATGCCATTGATCCCGACTGGGACGCTGCTAGCGTTGCCTCCGCCGGCGGCGGTTCGCTGACGGAACTTCGAAGCCGCAAAGATCGCGGCCATGCGATGACCGTCATGAGCAAGGGCGCTGAACGTCTGATGAGGGACATTTATGAGCAAGGCGGATTTGACGGTATTTTGGGAATGGGCGGTACCGGGGGATCCTCCGTCATCAGCGCAGCGATGCGGGCTCTGCCGATCGGCGTGCCCAAAGTGCTCGTATCGACGACTGCTAGCGGAGATACCAGGGCGATGGTCGGAACCAAAGATATTACCCTCATTCCGTCCGTAGTCGATGTCGCAGGTGTAAACAGAATCAGTCGGATGATCTATAGCCGGGCGGTCGGAGCCGTGTGCGGAATGGTCGAACAGGGAATCGCCGTAAGCAGCGACGATAAGCCGATCATTGCAGTGACCATGTTCGGGAATACGACCGAATGCGTCAACCGTTGCGTAGCGCAGTTGACGGAGGAAGGATATGAATGTCTTGTTTTTCACTGTACAGGTATAGGCGGCCAAACGATGGAAGGTTTGATCGCCGACGGCAAGATCGCGGCGGTACTGGATATTACGACAACAGAGTGGGCCGATCAATTGTGCGGCGGCGTTTTCGCTGCCGGCCCAAGTCGCCTGGAAGCAGCTGGGAAGGCCGGGATTCCTCATCTGATCGTACCGGGATGCGTGGACATGGTGAATTTCGGTGGAATAGATACCGTGCCCAGTCCATATGCCGATCGCAATCTGGTCGTCTGGAATCCTTCCGTCACGCTCATGCGCACGAATGTGGAAGAGAACCGGGCGCTTGGAAAGATATTTGCCGAGAAAGCGAACGCCTCTACAGGTAAAGTCCGTGTTCTGCTGCCTCTTCAAGGGCTATCGATTCTGGACAGCGAAAATCAGCCGTTCTGGTGGCCTGAAGCGGACAGGGCGATGTTCGATGCTCTTAAGGAAGGTCTTGACCCAAGCATTCCTGTTGAAGAATTGAATGCAAATATTAATGACCCCCGGTTTTCCGCCAGAGCAGTCGAGGCGATGCTGGAGATGTTGCGCTGACGGCGGATCATCGACGATTGAGGAAAGGATGAAACATTGTGGCATGGAATAGGCAAACCATCTTGGCGAACTTGAAGAAAAAGGTGGCAAAAGGAGAGCCGATCGTCGGGGCTGGCGCAGGAACGGGATTGTCGGCCAAATGTGAGGAAGAAGGCGGCGTTGATCTCATCGTCATCTACAATTCCGGCCGGTTCCGAATGGCAGGGCGGGGTTCGCTGGCGGGCTTAATGCCTTATGGCGACGCCAATGCCATCGTGATGGAGATGGCGGGCGAAGTACTGACGATCGTCAAGGAAACACCGGTTCTGGCAGGTGTATGCGGGACGGATCCGTTCCGGGATATCGGCCGGTTTCTTGTCCAGTTGCGAGAGATGGGATTCGCAGGCGTTCAAAATTTTCCCACGGTAGGATTGTGTGACGGTCTATTCCGGCAAAATCTTGAAGAAACCGGCATGAGTTACAAGCTGGAAGTCGACATGATCCGCAAGGCCAGGCAGTTGGACCTTCTGACGTCGCCTTACGTGTTCAATCCCGAAGAAGCGGAGATGATGACCGAAGCCGGAGCGGATATTATCGTGGCGCATATGGGCTTGACAACCAAAGGGGCCATAGGGGCAAAGACCGCGCTGTCGTTGGAGGATACGCCTGCCAAAGTTCAGGAAATCGCCGATGCGGCTCGCCGAATGAATCCGGACGTCATCGTACTGTGTCACGGCGGTTCTATATCTGAACCGGAAGACGTGGCTTACGTTCTCGAGCGCACCTCCGGCGTCGACGGCTTCTATGGCGCCTCGAGCATGGAACGTCTGCCGACTGAAATCGCGATCACGGAACAAATCCGGAAATTCGCTGATCTCCGAATCGGCAAAAAATAAGAAGGAGCGTGCAAATACGATGGCGACGATTACGGATTTAAGGAAGCAACAGCATGTACTGGATATGGAATGGGGGAAAATCCAATGGTTATGCGGCCAGGAGATCGACCCGGATTGCGAGATGACTTTCGGCATGGTTTACATTAACGCGGGAGAAACGAATCCGCGTCATTTTCATCCGAACTGCGAGGAATTTATCTTCGTATTGTCCGGCGAATGCGATCATACGCTTGGCGATGAAATCTTCCATCTCGAACCGGGAATGATGCTTCGCATTCCTCGCGGCGTTCCCCACAACGCAACCGTGACGAGTTGGGAGCCCTGCCGCATGATGATTATGTATTCGGCTCCCGATCGTCAGACCATAGGAGAATAAAGCGTAATCAACGATGAAGAGAACAATGAATAGGCTGTAACTAGATGTTATGAAAGAAGCACTTCTAACGCGCCGTGGCGTGACGAGGTGCTTCTCTTTTGTATAGTGCTTTTCAAAACATCCCGAATAAAGTATACTTTATGCTGTAGGGGTGATAGGTGAAATGAAACTAGACAAACGCCCGAAGTACCAGTTCATCGTAGACGATATGAAAGCCAAGATCAAATCGGGCGAAATATCGGCAGACGAGCCGATTCCATCGCAAATCGAGCTGGCCAAGCATTACCAGACCAGTGAAATCACGTCCAGGAGGGCGTTGACGGAGTTGGCGAACGAAGGCTTGATTTACCGCGTCAAGGGGAAGGGCTCATTCGTCAACAAAGATTTCGCGGAAGCTGTAACGCAGGAGAACAGCAGGATTCGCACGATCTATCTCGTTCACCAGAATGTTCCGCTGCATCTGTTCAGCTACGGCTTCTTCGGGGATATGCTGCGCGGGCTTTATGAACAATGCGAAGCTTACCGCGTGGCGTTCCGGTTGTGGAATATCGCGGAGAAGGGGGCGCTCCCCCCGAACGAGGAGCATAACGGCCTTGTGCTGCTGCCGGCTTTCCAAGACACGGAATACATTACCGCCGAAGCGATCGCCGGCTGGAAGCGGGAGAACCGCAAGTTCGTCACGACCCATTACTATTTCCCGCATCTGCAAATTCCCTATGTCATCGTCGACAACATGACAGGCGGGTATTTGGCTACCCAGCATTTGCTGTCGATCGGCCATCGGCGCATCGGGATCGTGCTGACGGGCAATTCGCCGGTCGACATCAACCAAGAGTTCTCGCTTCGGTTGCAAGGGTATAAGCTGGCGCTGCAGCAATATCAGATCGAATTCGATCCCTCCCTTGTCGTGATCATGGCGGGGGATTCGGAAGACGCCGAATCCGGAGCGCAAGGCTTCGATCGGTTGATGGACCTCGCCCAACCGCCGACCGCCGTCTTCATGACGAGCGATATCAAGGCGATCGGCGCCATGCACGCGGCAGAACGGAGAGGGCTGGACATCCCCGGCGACATCAGCTTCGTCGGCTATGACGACCTGAACATCGGCAACTACCTGCATCCAGGCCTTACGACGATCAACCAGAATACGTACTTGATGGGGCGCAAGGCCGCGGAGTTTCTGTGGGAGTGGGACAATGGATCGGCGGGATTCCGCAAAGAGGAGATCGTCCCCAGTCTGATCGTTCGCGATTCGACGGCCGAGTGGCTGACGGATGAACCGGAGACGGCGGCGAAGGCGAAGGTTGCAGAAACGCTGAAAGCTTAAGGGAACAACGGAAGGGCGCGCGAACACGGTGCGCCCTTCTTGTATCCGCAGACAGGAAAAAAGTGCTTGCTATCTCAAACTTCAAAGTATATATTAATAAAAGCAAGTATACTTAAAGCGACAAAAGGAGAGGTCACATGAGAGTCACAAAGAAATGGATGCTCGCATTATGCTTGACGTTGGTTCTGTCGCTGCTCGCGGCATGCTCGGGAGCGAAGAACGATGCTTCTTCATCTCCTCCTGCAAGCGGTTCCAGCAGCGACCCTTCGCCTTCCGCCAGCAGCGCATCGCCGAGCCCGTCGGAGACGGCGCCTGCCGCTTCCGATCTGTCGGGCACGTTCAACATCTCGATCCCGAACGGATCGGCATCGGTGTGGGGCGCAGTGGCGGAAGCCTATATGAAGAAGCATCCGAACGTGAAGGTGAAGGTCGACAACAAGCCGCTCGAAGGCTATAAGGAATGGCTGACGTCGCAGTTCGCCGCCGGTACGCCGGAAGTCGATCTCGCGGTCATCAACGAAGTGGACTCCTTGCAGCGAGACCGGAAATTCGTCGATTTCCTGCCTTGGCTGGATAAGGCCAATCCGTACACGGGCAAGGCCTGGAAGGAAAGCCTCGATCTCGGCACGATGGGCATCAATCTGGACGCCATGGGCAACGACGACCACTTGTACCTCCTGAACTTCGAATCCGTGCAGATCGTATGGATGTACAACAAGGAAATATTCGCGAAAGTGGGCATCGGCGAAGCTCCCAAGACGTTCAATGAACTGCTCGATGCGTTCAAGAAGATCAAGGAAGCCGGGTACATCCCGCTTTCCATAGGCGGCAATTCCAATGCGATGTGGAGCGGCGAGGCCGGATGGCTCGTTCGCGTGTACGCCGACCAGTACTTGAGAGACTCGATCAACGTTATCCGCTCGCAACCGGACGATTACAACTTCGTGCCCGGCCTGGACGACAAGTGGTCGTATGACCCGACCGATCCTTACAACGATTCGAACAGCAAGGTGACGAAGAACGACGTGCGCTTCTGGAAAGCGGCCAAGGACAAGACCGGGCCGTACAAAATCGAGGGCAACCCGAACTGGAAGGCGTTCATGGAAAACTTGAAGACATTGTTCTCTTATACGGAGCCGGGCTTCTTCGGAGTTAACAGCGAGCAGGCCTACACCTTGTTCCTCACCGGCAAATCCGCCACGATGATGACCAGCCCGGGCTCTTATTGGCAGCTGCCCAAGGACATGGCCGATGAGAAGAAGACGGGCGTCAAGGGCGGCGTAAAGCCATTCGAATTCGGATTTTTCAACATGCCGTCGATGGAAGGACCGGAAGTTATCGCGCCTGCGCGTACGATTCAGATCCCGATCGGCTTCTACGGCCTGGCGGCGAAGGATGCGAAACAAACGGAAATCGGTGTCGATTTCATGATGTATTTGACGAGTCCTGAAGGGTATAAAGTATACGTTACGGCAATTCAGAATAGTAAAGATGCCTCGCTGAACGGCTCTCCGGCTTTGAAGGATATCGAACTGCCGGAAGAAATGTCCAAGGCGTTCGCGAACTTCGAGCCGATCGGCAACACCGAGGGCTTCACGAGCGCGGCGAATGGAATGGCGCGCGGCCTGTGGGATTATCAACCGTCCGTGCAGGAATGGGTTGGCCTGGTGCAGCAATATTTCGGCGACAAGCTGACGGCGGACGAATTCCTGGCCAAGTATCAAGCATCGATCGACAAGCATTTCGCGGGCGCGTTGAAAGAGAAGAAGATGGAACTGTCCGACCTGGAAACGCCGGAACGCAAGCCGCCGGAACGGAAATAAAGAATCAAGCCGTCTGCACGGGCGCAACAGGTCCGTGCAGACGTTGTTTCAATCGCTCGCAGGAGGTGCCCGCATGAAGATCGGATGGAAGATCGGGACGACGGCGTTGCTGCTGCTGTTGCTCATCGTCCCGGCAAGTGTTTACGGACAAGGCAGCTGGGCGCTTGATCAAGGCAAATCGATCACCTCGATGTCCTTGACGCAGGACGGGACGAAGCTCGTCGTCGGCAGCCGCGACGCGAATGCCTATATTTATGACCGCACAGGACAATTGCTAGCGCGGCTGCAGGCCAAGAATGTCGTCACAGGCGTGAGCGTGATCGGCGATGAACGGGTGCTGGTATCGTCGGATGACCGTCACTTGTATGCCTATGACATGAGCGGCAACCTGCTGTGGGACCTGGATCTTAAAAAACGAGTAGAAGGCGTGGCGGCTTCAAGAGATGGTTCGATCGCAGTCGTCACCGTTCAAAATACATCGGACTTGCAATTGGTGGATCCGATTAGCGGCGTGATGAAGGGAGCTACGGACATCGGATTCCGCGCGGCGGATGCGGCGGTATCTCCGAATGGTCGATATATCGCGGTAGTCGGCAAGGATCAGTACGCGTATCTGATGGACGGCCAGGGCAAGCTGCTGCACCGCACGTCGGTCACCGGAACGTTCTCAAGCGTATCCGTCACGGACGAAGGCCTGATGATCGCAGGGATGACGGAGCCCAGGCTATACGTGATCGACAAGCAAGGGGAAATCCTACGCACGATTGAAGTCCAGGATGCCGTGGAGGACGTCGATGCGACGCCGGACGGACAGACGATCGGGGCAGCGGATTACAGCGGCAACTTCTACCTGATCTCGGGCGAAGGCAAGGTGCTGTGGAAGTCGAATGTCGGCGCACCGGCGACTCAGTTGGCATTCGGGCCGTCATCGAGCACCGTCTTCGGCGGTACGGAGAATGGACGCATCTATACCTATGAAGTCGAATCTGTCATCCGGGGAGCGGAAGCCGGCGCGCGTCAAGCGCGGATCGGGCAGATTGCCGCCGCTGCGGCATCGATCGTCGTGCTCGCCGCGGCATTGCTGCTGCTCAAGAAATACAATCGGCTTACTCTGTTCAAGCGAATCTGGAAAGCCAAGTGGATCTATATCAGCCTGGCGCCCGCCTTCATCCTGCTGATCGGATTCCTGTACGTGCCGGCTTTCTCGGGGCTGTACCATTCACTCTATGACTGGCATCCCGGCGGGCGCTCGACTTACGTCGGGTTGGACAATTTCCGCAAAATGCTGCACGACCCCTATGTAACCAAAGGACTGTGGAACCTCGTCCTGCTGATCGTCACCGGATTGATCAAGGCGATCGTTCCGCCGCTTATCGTCGCCGAGTTGATCTATCACCTGAAGAGCAAGAAACTCCAGTATTATTTCCGCACGGCCTTCGTCTCGTCCATGGTGCTGCCGGGCGTCGCCATGCTGCTCATCTGGCAGAACCTGTATGATCCGAACATGGGGCTGATCAACCATTTTCTGAGTCTGATCGGGCTGGACAATTGGACGCAGTCGTGGCTTGGCAATCCGAATCTCGCCTTGTGGTCGCTGATCTTCATCGGGTTTCCGTTCGTCGGCATCCTTCAGTTGCTCGTCCTGTATGCGGGTCTGCTCGGCATCTCGGACGAATTGATCGAAGCGGCGAAGATCGACGGCGCGAAGTTCTTGCGGATCGTGCGCTCGATTCACCTGCCGCTGCTCAGCGGACAGTTCAAGTTTCTGATCATCCTGTCGCTCATCGGCATCATCCAGGATTTCAACGGCATTCTGATCGTCACGGGAGGGGGTCCGATGGATTCCACGTACGTGCCGGCTTTGCAGATGTACTATGCCGCCACGAAGTTCGATCAACTCGGCTACGCTTCGGCACTGGGCGTGGCGATGTTCGTCGTCATCCTGATCATCACGGTCGTCAATATGAAATTTCTGCGCAGTTCGCAGGAGTAGGGAGGGATATCCGTGAGCATTGCAACGGCTAAGGCGCCTGCGACTTCCAAGCCGTCTGCCAAGATGCCGTATCGGCGTTCGGCTGCGAATCAAGCGCTGCTGATCGGCTGCCTGATCCTGCTGGTCGCGCTGACGCTCGTGCCGATCTTGTTCATGTTCTACAGCTCGCTCAAGAGCAATGCCCAGATTCTAGGCAGCTTCTGGTCGCTGCCTTCGCCTCCGCAGTGGGACAACTACGGGGAAGCGTACACAAGCATATGGCGTTACGTCGTCAACACGATCCTGTATGCGGCAGGCACGAGTTCGCTGGCCGTCGCCCTGTCGGCGGTGTCGGGCTACTTGTTCGCGAAGAAGGATTTTCCCGGCAAAGAACTTCTGTTCATGCTGCTGCTGGCCATGATGATGGTGCCCGGCATCCTGACGCTGATCCCGGCTTTTGTCTGGTATGAGCAATTGGGTCTGACGAACACGCCGCTCGCGATCATCATCGCGCATGCGGCCGGCGGGCAGATCTTCGGCACGTTTCTGTGCCGCACTTCCATGGAGGGGATGCCCGGCTCGCTATTCGAAGCCGCGCGGATCGACGGGGCCAAGGAATGGGTCGTGTTCGCGCGTATCGTGCTTCCGCTGTCCGTTCCCATTCTGGCGACAATCTTCATCATGCAGGCTGTCGGCACGTACAACGATTATATCTGGCCGCTTCTGACGATCAGCGACAGCAGCATGCAGATGATCGGCGTCGGGCTGACGCAGTTCACGAAGCAATTCGGCATTACGGATAAGGGCGTGCAGTTCGCTGCCTATACGCTGTCCTCCGTGCCGCTCATCGTCGTCTTTTCGTTCGGGATGAAATATTACATTCAAGGCATGGCCCAAGGCGCCATCAAAATGTAGAGTCAGAGGAGAATCGCATCATGAAGCAATTATTGAACGAGGCTGCCGCTGAATCTGCATATGCGCTGTTTTCGGAGCCGACTGCGGCCTACCGGGGCAAGCCTTTCTGGTCTTGGAACGGCAAGCTTGAGCGGGAAGAAGCGATTCGGCAAATTCACGTCTTGAAAAAAATGGGGTTCGGCGGGTTTTTTATGCATTCGCGGACCGGGTTAGCTACCGAGTACTTGGGGGAACAATGGTTCGAGCTGGTCAACTTGTGCGCGGACGAGGCGGAGCGACTTGGCATGGAAGCCTGGCTGTACGATGAGGACCGGTGGCCGAGCGGGACGGCAGGGGGGCTTGTGACCGAGCGACCGGAATTCCGGCTCAAGTTCATCCGGCTGCGCGTGGTGTCGGCTGCGGAATACGCCGGCGCTGGCGGGCATAGTGCGGGGAGCAATCCGCTGGCGGTATTCGCCTGCCGGCTGGACGGATTCGCGTACACGGGTTTGCGCAAGCTGCCGATGGGGGTTGAGTCGGAGCTGGAGCAGGACGAGAGCGTGTTGTTCTTCACGACCGAGGAGCAGGCGCGGGAGAGCTTCTATAACGGCTACACGTATCTGGACACGATGAACCCGGAAGCCGTGGGACAATTTCTGGAGTTGACGCATGAAAAATATAAGGTGCACAGCGGGGAACGGTTCGGGCGCGCGATCAAAGGCATATTCACCGACGAGCCGCACCGGGGCGCCTTGATGGACGGCTTCTCGCTGAAGAACGAGGACGCGCATTGGCTGGCCCCCTGGACGTATGCGCTGTTTGAGCGATTCGAACGCAAATACGGGTACGATCTCGTCTCGAAGCTGCCGGAGCTGTTCTTGCAGCCCGAAGGTCGTAAGGTGTCACAGGTCAAATGGCATTACACGGACCTGCTCCAGGAACTGTTCCTCGAGAGCTTCCTGCAGCCGATGAACGAGTGGTGCCGGGAGAACGGGCTCGTGCTGACAGGGCATACGCTTCATGAGGACAGCCTGAGCGCGCAGACGGCGATGGTCGGCTCCATGATGCGATTCTATGAGCATATGGGCTACCCGGGTGTGGATATATTGACGGAGGGCAACCGCTGCTACTGGGTCGTCAAGCAATTGTCATCCGTCGCCCGGCAATTGGGGCAGAAGTGGATGATGTCCGAATTGTACGGCTGTACGGGCTGGCAAATGACGCTGGAAGGGCACAAGGCGGTCGGCGACTGGCAGGCGTTGCTGGGCATCAACCTGCGGTGCCATCATTTGTCCTGGTATACGATGGAAGGGGAGTCGAAGCGCGATTTTCCCGCCAGCATCTCGTACCAGTCCGCCTGGTGGCAAGATTACGAGCAGGTGGAAACGTACTTCTCCAGGCTCGGCGTCGTGCTGTCCCAAGGGCAACCGGCGTGCGACTTGCTCGTCGTTCATCCGGTGGAGAGTCTGTGGTGCCAGATTTATCCCGGATGGTCGCGGAATTTGCACGGTCTGTCGGATGTGGCGCGGCGGTTGGAGGCGCAATTTCAGGAAGCATTCTGCTGGCTGGCCGGGGCGCAGATCGACTTCGACTACGGGGACGAGGAGATGATGTCCCGGCTCGGGGCAGTGGAGCAAGGTGCTGCCAGCGCCGCTGTACTGCGGGTCGGACAAGCTGCGTATCGCGCGGTGCTCGTGACCGGGCTGACGACGATGCGGGCGAGCACGCTTGCGCTGCTCGAGGCGTTCCGCGATGCGGGCGGCCAGGTTATCTTCGCCGGGGAAACGCCGGGATATGTGGATGCTGTGCTTTCTGCGGAGGCAGGCGCGCTGGCCGAGGCTTGCGTGCAAGTACCGTTCGCGCGGGACGCGCTGGTGAAGGCGGCGCGGGATGCGGTGAGGGCCGACGTCGTCGTACGGGATGCCCAGACTGGAGAGCCGCTTGCGGAGATCTATACCCAGGTCAGACGAGATAACGATCTCACGTATGTGATTCTGATGAACATGGACCGGACGGAGTGGAAACGAGGCGTGCGGGTGTGGTTGCCCTCGCATTCGGGCGAAGTCGAGGAATGGCTGTGCGTGACCGGCGAGCGGAAGCGGGTTCCGTCGGCGCGTGGATCGGGAAGAACCGGTAGCGGTGGCCAGAGCAATGGCGGCAGTGACAAGGGGAATAGCGTTGCTGAGTTGGTCGCTAATGCCGCTGATGGCAGGACAATTGCCGATGTCAATGCGGATTTCGCCGATGAGCCAGCAGGATATTCGTTCTTCGTAGATTTTCCACCGTCCGGGGAGCATGTGTACGTGTTGAAAGACCGCGGCGAGGATGATGCATCTGAATCGGCTGGGGGCGTTACACTGTCTTGTGTCCAGCGGTATGCGGACGAATCGTCTATCGAGCTGTCTGGAACTTATGCCTATCGGCTCGACGAGCAGAATGTGCTCATGCTGGATCAGGTTAAGTATCGGCTGGATGGCGGAGAGTGGTTGGGACCGCTGGAAATATTGAAGGCGGACCGGGTTTTGCGAGAACGGCTGGGACTGCCGTACCGCTCGGGCGAGATGATCCAGCCTTGGTACCGGGAGAAGTATATGGGCCAGACGCTGGAAGAGACATTTCCGCTTGAATTGGCGTTCGATTTTCAGGTGGATGAGTTGCCGCAGACGGCCGTCTATCTCGCCGTGGAACGGCCGGAGCGTTTGCAGGTGGCGCTGAACGGCTCCCCCTTATCCGCATCTGCGCCGCAAGGCTGGTGGGTCGATCCGTGCTTCGTCAAGCTGGCGATTCCGGTCGGTAGTCTGCGTAAGGGGATGAATCGCTTGGTTGTGCAATTGGATTTTCATTCCGGATTCGACCTGGAAGCAATGTATCTATTGGGAGATTTCGGCGTAACGTTTCGTGAGGGAGTAACGGTCATGGATCAGCTGCCCGACCGGCTTACTGCCGGCGACATTACAAGCCAGGGGCTGCCGTTCTACGGCGGAACCGTCACGTATCGGATCGATGCAGCGCAAGCGGCGGCGGGATTGAGGCAGTTGGGGCGGCAGACGGGAAACAAGATCGTCTTGTCGCTGGCGTCCTTCGAGGCGGGAACGGTGCGAATGCGGGCAGGCGCCGAGGAAGCGCATATCCCATGGTCTCCTTATGAGATGGAGATCGGCGACCAGGCGAGTAGCTTGGAGATCGACCTCGTGCTGACGCGCCGCAATACGTTCGGACCGCTGCACCAGTGGCCGTTGCATGCGGAATCCTACGGACCCCTCAACTGGGTGACCGAAGGGAACGCATTCAAGACGGAC
Organism: Bacillota bacterium; assembly: GCA_023391635.1. Lineage (GTDB taxonomy): Bacteria > Bacillota > Bacilli > Paenibacillales > Paenibacillaceae > Cohnella. The sequence goes on from JAEWAQ010000048.1 coordinate 85,475, forward strand.
TACGTACTCTTGCCGTCAGGAATGCTGGAAGCGCCGAAGCTTGTTCTAAAAAAGCCGATTTAGTCGATGGGTAAAAAAACGGCACCGTCCTGAAAAAGGACGACGAGGCCGTTTTTTTTCTTGCGCCTTAACTATGTTTCGGCAATTGGAGCGATAGCGATGCTGTCACAGGCAGGTTGCCTGGTGCCTATTCAACCTTATGTCAGGCACAGAGCACAATGAACGCGGGTCATGCGAGCATGAAGTTGTCCCGTGCATGTTGACCGAAATTTGCGGCCCTCCCTACAATTAAGCTAATTCACGGTGGAGAGGAGGTCCGGGCTTGGAGACGACGTTGCCGGCGAGGGTAGCCAAGGGACAAGGCAGAAGATACAAATGGATGTTGAAGCAGATGCGCAAAGACAGTTGGCTGTACCTGATGATTCTGCCCGGATTGCTGTACTTTATCATTTTCAAATACGGACCGATGTGGGGGCTGCTGATGGCCTTTCAGAACTATCAGCCCACACGCGGGATCTGGGGAAGCGATTGGGTAGGTTTGCAGCATTTTGCAACTTTGTTCGGGGACGATGGCTTTTGGATGCTGTTCCGCAATACCTTCCTGCTTGCCGTATATAATTTGGTGTTTTTCTTCCCTTTGCCGATTGTGCTTGCGCTGTTGCTGAACGAGGTGCGGTCCGATCTGTACAAGCGTTCCATTCAGACGCTGGTGTACATCCCCCATTTTCTTTCCTGGGTGGTCATCGTCGGTATCTTTTATATCCTGTTCACGACAGAAGGCGGCTTGATCAATGAACTGCTGGCGCTGTTGGGCTTGGAAAAAGTACCGTTCCTGCTCAGTTCCGATTGGTTTCGGACGCTGATTATGGGGCAGCGGATCTGGAAGGAAGCCGGCTGGGGCACGATTATCTTCCTGGCGGCGCTGTCCGGCGTGGATCAGCAGCTCTATGAAGCCGCGCGCATAGATGGAGCCAGCCGCCTGCGGCAAGTTTGGCATATTACCTTGCCCTCCATTCGCAGCACGATCGTCATCTTGCTGATTTTGCGGCTGGGCGATTTTATGGATACCGGATTCGAACAAATCTTCCTGATGCTGAATGCGATGAACCGCGGGGTAGGGGAAGTGTTTGATACTTATGTGTATACGCTTGGGTTGACCCAAGGACAATACAGTTACAGCTCGGCGGTCGGTCTGTTCAAATCGGCGATTGGCCTGGTGCTCGTTCTTGGCGCCAACAAGCTGGCCAAACGCTTCGGAGAGGAAGGGGTATATTGATGGAGCTGCATCGTACCCGCGGGGAGAAGGCATTTGATGTCATCAATCACACTGTGCTCGCGCTGGTCGCCATCGCGACGGTGCTGCCGTTTCTGTATGTGATCGTCTCCTCGTTCTCTGCGACAGAAGCGCTGCTGCCCACTGTGTTCACCCTGGACGGCTATCGTTATATTTTCTCGACCAACACTTTTGTTCGCAGCCTTGGCGTGTCCATCTATGTTACGGTTGTGGGCACACTGGTCAATATCGTATTCACCTCGCTGATGGCCTATCCGTTGGCGAAGCAAACCTTGATCGGACGAAGTCCGCTGCTCTTGCTGGTGCTGTTCACGATGCTGTTCGGCGGCGGCATGATCCCGACCTACTTTGTCGTGAAGGGCGTCGGACTGATCGATTCCTTATGGTCATTGATCATTCCCGGCACGATCAGCGCCTTCAATCTGATTGTGCTGAAAAACTTCTTTCAGCAAATTCCCGACGGCTTGGAAGAATCGGCGAAAATCGACGGCGCCAACGATTTGAAGATTTTGGCGCGGATCGTGCTGCCGCTTTCTTTGCCGGCCATCGCGACATTTTCGCTGTTCTATGCCGTGGGCCACTGGAATGCGTACTTCAATGCTGTCTTGTATCTGAATGATGCGAGCAAGTGGCCTGTGCAGGTGCTGATGCGTCAAATCGTCATTATGGCTCAAGGAAACTTCGGCGATTCCTCTGATTTTGATCAGGAAACGGTCATTCAACCGCAAGCTATCAGGATGGCGGTGATTGTCATTTCGACCATTCCGATCTTGCTCGTCTATCCGTTCTTGCAGAAGCATTTCACGAAGGGTGTATTGCTGGGCTCGGTCAAAGGTTAAGCGCGATAGTCGCGCAAAGGCAAAATTCCGGTTTGAAGGGATCCGGGCTTCGCGGCCGCAAGCTCGCTCTTTCAAATAAATGAGAATGACAACATGGAGGGGAAAAAATGAGTCTGAAAGTAAAAATATCGGTATTGGCTCTTGTTTGCATCCTGTTATTAAGCGCTTGCGGTACGAGCAAGGAATCGAATTCGGCATCGTCGCCCGCACCGGGTTCGAGCGCAACAAACAGTCAGCAGTCGCCGTCAGAGAAAGCTCAGGAGCTGCTTGTATTGTCTTTCATGGGACAACTGGAAATTGAACCGCCGCAAAAGAACAGCGAGGTGCAGCAGCTGCTTGAGGAGGCGACCGGAGTCAAGCTCGAATTCGAGTGGTTGGCTGCTGCCGCGGCGAAAGAGAAAATCAATGTGACGATTGCTTCCGGACAGATGCCCAAAGCGATGGGAGTGATGGTGAACCCGGCCATTCAGAATGCCATCCGCAATCAGACATTCTGGGAAATCGGGCCTTACATCCAGGAATTCCCGAATCTGGCCAAGATCAATCCCATCATCTATCAGAACATATCGGTTGACGGAAAAACCTATGGTTTGCCTCGCGTTCGCCCGCTGGTGAGAGACGGATTGATCTACCGCAAGGACTGGCTGGACAATTTGGGACTGGCGGAGCCGACCGATCTTGACAGCCTGTATGAAGTATTGAAGGCTTTCACCTATAATGATCCGGACGGCAATAACAAAAATGACACATTGGGCGCGAATGACTATAAATCCATGAACCTGTTCGACATCATTCTGGAAGCGTCCGGCGCTCCGAACGGTTGGAAGGTTGAGGACGGGAAGTTCACGCCGGATTTCATGACCGGCGAATATGTGGACGCATTGAAGTTCTATAAGAAGCTCTATGACGAAAAGCTGATCAATCAGGATTTTGCAGTGACGGAGAAGACGCAATGGGTGTCGGCGTTCGAGACCGGCAAAGCGGGCATGCAGCTGGATGTCAGCCTGAACGCCAGTTCGCGTCAAGATGGTCTCCGCAAGACGATCCCGGAAGCCGAGACTTATTTTATCGGATTGCTAAAGGGTGCGCATGGCGATGTGAAATTTGCCGGTCCGGGTCATAACGGGATGATCCTGTTTCCGAAATCCAGCGTGAAGACGGAAGCGGAATTGAAGCAAATTCTTGGCTTCTTCAACACGCTGGCCGACGATCCGGCTGCGACCTTGCTGGCTTGGGGCATTGAAGGGAAGCATTATAAGACCGCGGATGGCATAAATGAACGAATCGACAGCAAGCTGTACGAGACAGAAGTGAAACCGTATCGCGAGATGAAGGTGCACGGCGACGAGAAGGAGAATGAAGGCAATCTTAATCCGCTGAAGATCAAGGCCAACGAATCCAACAGCCAGAGAGAAGCGCTTGCCGTCGCCAATCCGACGCTGCCCTTGTTCTCGGCAACTTATACGGAGAAGGGAGCTCAACTGGACAACATCATCAATGACGCCAGAGTGAAATTCATCATGGGCCAGATCGACGAGAACGGATTGAAGGGCGAGATCGACAAATGGTTGAAGGCCGGCGGAGAGAAAGTGATTCAAGAGTACGGCGAGGATTTTGCCAAGTCTAACGGATAACGGACGGCAACCATCATTCAGGGCAAGCTCCTCCTTGGTCATCATCGCACGTGGTATGATAACAGAAATGATGATGGATGCGGTTGATCCATGCATTCATATCCAAGGAGGAACAGGTCCATGTTTCCGGGATATTTGTGGCGGATTTTGCGACACAGCTTGCTGATTGGCGTCGTGCCGGTGGTTGTACTGGGGCTGTTGTCCTATCACCAATCCACGAATGCGCTGCAGAAGAAAGTGAACGAAGGCAATCTGCAGGTGTTGTCCCAGACTCAGATGTCGATTGAGCACTTGTTGATGTCGGTGGAGCATCTGACGACGCAATTCATCAGTTCCGGTCTGACCTCATCGGCACTTAACGAGGTGACTTCCTATCTGGACGCGGACATCTTGCGTGAATTGTCAATCGAGCTGCATCGGTTGCAGTTCGTGCAGTTCGGCATCACGAATGCGACGATGATCAATCTGGACTACGGCTGGACGATGGGCAATGACGGTTATATGCAGCTGGAGGAATCTCCTGAGCGGCAGCGATTTCTGACCTATGGCGAGCACGGTGAATCGTCCTTCTGGCTCAAGCGCGACGATAAAATCTTGTATGTGCGCAAGCTGCCTACCGTGTTGAACCTGAAATCCCCCAAGGGACTGCTTATTCTGGAAATGTCCTATTCCCGATTCGCCGATTTGATCACCAAGCAAAATCTGATCGGCGAGGTTGTCGTGCTGAACAGCGAGTTTGCGACGATTGCCCAAGCAGGAGATGCCGATGCATATGCTGCGATCGTGGATCAGCTCGAGGCAAGAATGAACGGAGCGGCAAGCGGTCATTTTATCACCGATAAGGGGCGGGAGTCTTATTCCGTTACGTTCACGAAATCCACTTATAATGACTGGTACTATTTGTCGTTTAGCCCGGCGAAAGACATCACGACGGAATCACGGAAGATCGGCATGTTTACGCTTTACACTTCCTTGCTCATTATCGGACTGACAGCCGCCTTCGCCTACTGGACATCCGGGCGTGTCTATTCGCCGATTCGCAAGCTTTATGAAGCTGTACGCAAGCTGTCCCGCCAGGAACAGGACGAGAAGGCCAATGACGAGTTCAGCTACATCGAAGACCGGCTTCGTCGCATGTTCAAGAACGAGCTTGCACTGGAGGGGGAGTTGAAGCAGCAGCGGGTTCAGCTCAATCACTATTTGGTGCTGCGACTGTTCCTGCGCAGAATTTCCGCGAGCGAATTGCAGGAGAAGCTGCCGCTGCTCGGGATTGCCTCATCCTGGCAATGGTTGACGGCCATCGCCGTGCAGATCGATAAGCTGGAAGGAACGCGTTATGAGAAGAAAGATTATGATCTGCTGTTGTTCGCGGTCAGCAATATCGTTGGCGAAATATTGCCCGCAAGCAGGCGGCTCGATCCGATCACGCTGGATCGATCCTCGGCAACGGTCTTGCTCAGCGATACGATACCTGCCGATGATCTGCATGCGGAGATTGAAGAGTGGGCGGATAAGCTCAAGAAGCATATTTCCAACGTGCTGGGGGTAAGCGTAAGCATTGGCATCAGCAGACCGTATCGGAATTTGCTGCATACGCCGGAAGCGTTCGGAGAAGCTGCTTCGGCCTTGCACTACCGCATCAATCTGGGCGCCGATGTCATATTATTCATTGATGAAATCGAGGCCAGGGAGCAGCCGTCGGCCCTGTTTCCGAGACAAGTGGAGGAACGGTTGCTGGATGCGGTCCGCAACGCGGACCGGCAGGAAGCCGCGCGTTCTCTCCATGAGTTTCTGACCGAGGTGGTGGCGCGCGATCCTTCGCCGTTCGAATACCAACTGGCGATCAGCGAATTATTGGCTCATGTCATCGAATTGCTGCATGTCTCGGGCAGAACGGCAAGGCAGCTATTCGGCGTTAGCACCCTCCTTGAGCATTTGCGGGAGCAGGGCACGGTAGGGGAGGTGGCGAACTGGCTGAATCGGGAAGTGCTGGAGCCGGTCATGGAGGTGCTTGACACCGAACGCCATGCGAAATCCGTTAATATTACTGAGGCTCTGCTGCACATGATCCGTCAGGAATACAAGCGCGATCTGCAGCTGGAGGAATGCGCCGCCCGCTTGAATTTTCATCCGGTGTACGTCAGCCGCGTGTTCAAGAAAGAGACCGGGTACAGCTTCAGCGATTATTTGAGCCAATTTCGTTTGCGTCAAGCCAAGGACTGGCTGCGGAATACCGATATGAAGGTGGCGGATATTGCCGAACAGCTGAACTATCAGAGCTCGTCTACGTTCATTCGGTATTTTCGCAAGATGGAAGGGATGACGCCGGGCCAATTTCGCGAGGAGCATCAGAAGTCGAATGAGTAACAGGTTTCGGGAGGGAACGGTGTGAAGCAGAATCGGCCGTTTATCGACTGGTCCGGGCTGGCCAATCCGATCGTTGGCTATGAGCGGTGGTCGGTCAAGGACGTTTGCGTTCATTATGAAGAGGAGCAGCGGCTGTTTTATTTGTATTTTTCGGCCTTTGCGCTGGAGCCGTTCCGCACGCATATCATCGGTGTGACGACGCGGGATTTTGTCCGTTATTCGGAACCGTTCATGGATTGGGATGGGCTGGAGCAAGGCGTCGGCGGGTTCTGCTCGCCGAGCATCCTGCAGGCCGAAGGCAAATATGTGCTGTCGTTCAATGCATGGGGGGACGTGCCGGGCCAACCGAATCAGCTCTATTACGCGGAGTCGCGGGATCTGCTGCATTGGAGCGGCGTGCGCCGCCTGGCTCCGATGCTGACCGAAGGCGTGCGCTCCATTGACGCTGTATTGGCCTATTCGGAGGGACGGTATTATTTGACCTGGAAAGAGCGGCAGGTCGGCAATCCGGTCGCTGTCGCATCTGCCCTGGACGGCGACTGGCGGTTGATCGGCAAGGCCCAGCTTGACGGAATTTACGAGAATGCGCAATTGCTGCGCATCGACGGCGTGTGGCGCATGCTGGCAACCCATTGCTCCGTGCCGCATGAGACGTACCTGTTCACGATGGACGGCGACTGCTCGTCGCCCGAAGACTGGCTGCATTGGACGGACAAGCAGCGCTTGCGCGTCCCGCCCGAAGGTTTCAATACGATAGATCATTCGAACGCGGGCTTTATGGCGGATTGGCGCCAGTATGACGGGTTTTTTTATTTGCTGTACGCGGGCAGTACCGAGCTTGAGCAATACCATGGACGCGGTCATTGCCGGATCGGTCTCGTTCGTTCCGCAGACTTGTCCGTATGGGAGAAGCCGCAATAAGAAAGGTGGTTGTACGCATGGTTCGCAAAATGTCCACGCCTGCCATGGAACTAGTCGATCATGATGGACCGGGGACGCAAATGTGCGCCGTCATGGAAGGAATCGGTGAAATAACGGTCAAACGTGCCAGAATACCGGAGCCGCTCGAGGGCGAAGTCAGAGTCAAGATCAAATGGGTAGGCATTTGCGGCAGCGATGTCGAGGTATTCAGAGGGGCGCGCGAGCCTGAATTTCTAAGCTACCCGACAAGGCTGGGGCACGAGGTGGCCGGCGTTATCGACAAAATCGGAAAAAATGTCATCGGCCTTAAAGAAGGCGATCATGTAGCGCTGCGTTACGTATGGGGGGCCTTTGCCGAATATGTATGCTGCAGTCCCTTCTCTGTCAAAGCGCTGCCGAAAGAGCTGCCGTTAATTGAAGGTTCGCTGATCGAAGTTCTTCCCGGCATCATTCATGCCGCGGAAATTGCGGAGATTTCCCCCAACAAGGATGTGCTCATCACAGGTCAGGGCGTCAGCGGCCTGGTGATGACACAGGTCGTCAGCCTCTTCAGTCCGCGCAATCTGGTCGTCACGGACCTCTTCGACGAGAAGCTGGAGCTGGCCAGAAAGTACGGCGCTACCCATACGTACAAGCTGCCGAATGAGCATGCGAGAACGATGGATGCGGTCAAGCAGGACTTTCCGAACGGATTCGATGTTGTCATCCCGTGCTTGCTGGAAGGCGAGGGCATGGTGGATGCGATCGACGCTGCCGCTCAGAACGGCCGGATCGTCATGTACGGCTGCATCGGGACCTGTCACAAGCCTGTCGATTTCTTCAAGGTTCACAAGAAGCGGCTCGATATTTTCTCTACCGAGCCGAAACGCGATATCGACAACCGCCGCTATTTTGAAGAAGGCCTGAAGCTCGTGTTGGACGGTTTGATCAATACGGAAGAGATGATTACCGATATTGTGCCGCTCGCAGAAGTGGACAAGGCGTTCAAGCTGCGCAACGAGCATAAGGGAGAAACGATCCATGTCATGGTCGACTGCGAGGTTCGGGGCGAATGACGGTCAGTCCCTCCCCGTTTATCGATTTCGAGCAACTGCGCAATCCGGTTCTGCAATATACGGATTGGTCAATCAAGGATTGCGCCTGCGCATACCGAGGGGAATCTCATGCCTTTTATTTATTTTTCTCGGCTTTCTATGAAGATGAGGGGATGATTCGGAGTCATGTGGTTGAAGTGGAAACGAAAGACTTCCGCACGTTCTCCGAGCCGATTCTTCACATGGACGGCAGGGATCAAGGCTGGGCGGGCATGTGCTCTCCCGATCTTCTGAAGGTGGGGGACACCTACTATTTGACCTTTAATTCCTGGGGGGACGTGCCGGGGAGGCCCAACCAACTCTTTGTAAAAACGTCGATGGATCTTATTCATTGGAGTGCGGGGTACACGCCGCTGGCAGCAAATTTAACGAGCGGCAACCGTGCGATCGACGCATCGTTAATCCATGACAACGGCGAGTTCATCTTATTTTGGAAGGAAAGGACGGATGCGGACCGCACCCGTCTTGCGTACGCTTCTTCATTAACGGATGACTTCGCCTTCGTCGGCAACGGGTATCCTTCACTGGTTATGGATGATGGCAAGGATAATGGGCTAATCCATGAGAACTTCTGCTTCTTCAAGGCTGATGACGGCTGGAAAGTAGTTACGACCGATTACAGGAAGAATTCTTTCGAGCATCACAACAGCTATATCTACTCGTTGCTGGGCGATGGCGATCGGAGAACCGACTTTCTCGCCTGGGGCGAGGGATACAAGCTGGAGATCGAACGTCAGCGCTTCAACTCCGATCACCGCGCGAATGCTGCCGCGATCTATGATTGGCGCCATTATGACGGATACTTCTATCTGATCTATGCGGGGAATACAGAGAATGAGACGTTCGCCGCTCGCGGGCACAATCGGTTGGGCATATCGCGATCCAAAGATTTGCTGAATTGGATTCCGTTGAATGAGGGAATGTAATGCCGAATTGTTTCTATTGCTCGAAGGATGACAGGCTGTCGCGAATCATGATTCCGATCTGCGAACTGCAGGCAACGGATGTTTATTTGTTCCGGGACCAGCTATATCAGGGCCGGTGCGTTGTCGCGCTGAAGGAGCACAAGCGCGAATGGTTCGAGCTGAGCCGGCAATCGCTGCATGACTTTGCCGACGAGGTCGCGATCGTCGCCAAAGCCCTCCAATTGGCGTATCATCCCGATAAACTCAATTATGCCGTTTACGGCGATGTGGTGGATCACTTCCATCTTCATCTGGTTCCGAAATATAGGGATGGCTTCGGCTGGAGCCGTCCCTTCCAGACGGATTCGGAGCATTCGATTGAGTTGCAGCCAAGCGAGTATGAGCAGATGCGCGAGGAGATAATGCGACAAATTCAGCAAACAGAGAGAGGGAGAACGTCATGTTCATGAACCTGGCTCACCGGGGGGCTTCCGAGCACGCGCCGGAGAACACATTAGCCGCTTTCTACAAAGGCTTGGAGATGGGGGCTAACGGTCTCGAGACCGATCTGCGCCGCACCAAGGACGGCTATATCGTGCTCCAGCACGATCAGCGGGTTGATCGGAATACGGACGGCACGGGAGATTTGTCCGCCTATACTTGGCAGGAAGCCAGCCGGCTTGACGCCGGTTCATCGTTTTCCGACGCTTATCGCGGAGAACCGCTGGTGCTGCTGGATACCTTCCTGCAGCAGTTTGCGCGGCGGCCGATCCTGCTGGCCATTGAATTGAAGGAGACCGGCATAGAGCAGGCGCTGGCCTCGCGAATCAAGGAATGGAATTTGTATGCGCGGGCGACCGTAACCTCCTTCGATCCGGACGCGCTGACGCGAATGCGCGAAGCAGACGAGAATGTCCGATTGGGGTATCTGACCAAGCAGTGGGACGAGCCGGCTCGTCAGCTTTTGCGGCAGGTCCGGGCCGTACAATATTGTCCGAATGCGAGCATCGTCACGCGGGAACTGGTGCAGGAGGCCGAGCAGTTCGGCTGCGAGGTGCGGGCATGGGGAATTCGCGAAGATGCCCAAATGACGGCTTGCCTGGGGGCCGGCGTGATCGGCATGACCGTGAACGCGCCGGATCGCCTGCATGCGTTATTGGCGAAATGAAGATTTTTGCGCATCGGGCCGGGAAAGACCATTTTCCCGAATTGACCATAGCGGCTGCGAGACATTCTCTGGCATTGGGCGCGGATATGGTCGAAATGGATATACGTTTTGCAGGCGACGGCGTTCCGGTCATCAGCCATGACCGGGATGCCGGAGCTTTGTTCGGAGTGGACCGGCAGTTGGCGGATATGACGGCGGAACAATTCCGGAGCCTGACGTTCGTAGAGAACCGAAACTGCCATCCGCACACGCTGGAAGAGGTGCTCTCATCGGGAGTGGCACCGATTTTGTTTCACGTCAAAGAAGGCGGAGAGAGGCTGCAGCTTATTTTGCAGCTAATCAGGCAAGCGGACTGTGAAGGCAAGGCGGTTATTGGCGTGACTGCACCGGAGGATATCGAGCAAGTGAAAAGATTCAATGAACGGATGATGACATTGGCATTCATGCCGCGTGCAGATCAGCTTGCGGATTTCTTGGCGGGTTCTGCCGATGCGATCCGGCTCTGGGAAAATTGGCTGAGTCATGATGCCGTACGGCAGATCAAGCAAGCCGGCAAAGAAGCATGGGTGATGAGCGGATCGGCACACGACGGCTCCATCGGCCGGAGCCGTCCGGACAACCTGACCTTGTGGAAGCAATGGGGAGTCGACGGCGTGCTGGTCGATCGGGTACAAGACTATATCGCTTATAAATAATAAGGCAATCAAGGAAGGAGCATCCGCATTTGACGGCAATGAAAAATAGGGACCAAATCAACGCGAAACTCCGGGCAAGGTTGGCGTCGAAGAAGCCGCTCATTGCGGTGCATCGAGGCAGCCCGGGAGGCAACCTGATCGAAAACACGATTCCGGCCTATGTCGCAGCGATCAGGCAAGGAGGCGACATCATTGAGGCAGACGTCATTATATCTACGGACGGTGTATTATACACGTTCCACGACGGCAATGAATTAAGATTGTGCAATGAAACGACCAACATCAAGCAAATGTCTTTCGCCGTGATCGACAAGCTGAAGTACTTCAGAACCGCGTACAAAGTCGAACGTTTGGAATCGGTATTCCGGTATTTCAAAGGCGACACTCTGATTAATATCGACCGTGCGTGGGACTACTGGCCTGAAGTATTGAAGCTGGTTGATCAATACGAGATGGCGGATCAGATCATTCTGAAAAGCCGAGTGAAAAATGAATTGCTGTCGTATCTTGAAACGTGTTCGACCAAGTACATGTACATGCCTATTGTGAATTCGGAAGAGGAGCTTGAGATCGTCAAACGACATCGCATCAATCTGGTAGGTGTAGAGCTTCTCGCGACAACCAATGAAAGTCGGTTCGTACAGGAATCCTATATCCGCTCCATCCAGCAACAAGGACTGTTTGTTTGGGTTAACGCGATTAATTTCGATGATCATACCGTCCTTTATGCCGGCTATGATGACAGAATCTCGATTATGGACGATCCGGACAAAGGTTGGGGGGTCTTGATCGATAAAGGAATCGACATTATTCAAACCGATTGGCCACAACTATTGTCCGGTTATATCCGGCAGAAGCGCGAGAGCGACAGTCGAAGCCGGGGCGTCATGACAGATCGGCTGTAAGGAAGGAGGGATATGATGAAAGCCTGTTTTACGGAGACGGGGAACCTGGAAGAAACCCTCATTCAGGTCGAAGGGCTGCACGAGCCGGTTTCGCTCCTGCACGCGACTGACGCTCATATGATCGAGGTGGACGACCGCGAAGGCAAGGACGTGCTGGAGGAGCATCTGCGCTATAACGAACGGCTAATACACAACAACGACTGCGATCTGCGCGGGGTATCCAGGCCGTACAGATTGGACAGCCTATTTCGTTTGGCTAATTTCCGGAAAGTAGACGCTTCTGTGCTTACTGGCGATATGATGATGTACCCGTCGTTTGCCAATCTGGAGGCGCTGGACCAATCCGTGAAGACGCTGGAATCCCCTTACTTGTACACCTTGGGGAATCATGACTGGCATTATCGTCATCTTGCCTGGAACGACGAGACGAGGCAACGGTACTATCCCCGCTTCGCAGAGCTGACGAAACATAACCCTGCCTGCCAAGTGTTGAACGTCAAGGACGTCAAGCTCATCGCGGTGGATAACAGCAATTATCAGATTACCGCCGAGCAATTGGCGTTCGTGCGCGAGGAGCTGGCCGACGGCTCCCCTTGCTTGCTGTTCATGCATATTCCGCTGTACATTCCTTCGCTGGTCGAAGCCGTAACGGACGTCTGGGGCGCCCCTCTCATGATGGCCGCGCAAGGATGGCAGCCCGATGCCCGGAAGAAGCGGGGCGTCCGGGATGCGGATGCGAGCACGGAGGCATTCCGCGCGATGGTTACCGGCGGCGAACACGATAACTTGCTGGCGATCTTTTGCGGGCATGTTCACTTCTCGCACAAGGACGAGTTCGCGCCGGGGCGTTATCAGTATGTCACCCGCGCTCTCTTCTCCGGCGGTTACCGCATGATCAAGCTCGCCCCGCTGTAATCGGCAAGAGAGCGTTCATCCCGAAATTGATGAAACTCGGAACAAGAGAAAGGCAAGCCAGCCGGCTTGTCTTTCTCTTGTTCTTCAATAAAGGTTAGATTTCCAGAACGTCGAATCACGATTTTCGGACCCGATCTCGTTTTCTTGTTCTGGCGTTCGAACTAAAAAATCGAGATTGCAGCAAGAACGAATCATTTACAATTGACAGCCATCCGGACTATGATTCGGAGCGAGGCCTCAATCTGGACAGACCGAATCACAATCGAACGACTGAACACGAGAAGGGAGAAGGGGAGTTTCGATGAATATGCGCAAGTTGAAAAAGCTGCTGTCTGTCTCCATGTGTGCGATGTTGGTTCCGGCCTTGCTGGCGGGTTGCGGAGGCGGAACGAACAATGAAGCCTCGCCCGACACGTCTGCTTCTGCAACAGATAAGGGGGCTCCGCCGGCATCCAAGAATCCGGTCAAAATCACGATTTGGATGCCGCTCAACGTGAATGCCGCCGTTACCGTCAAAAACCTGAATGAAGTAGCGGCAACGCAGGAATGGTCGAAGCGTACGAACGTCGCCGTCGAATTCCAGCATCCTTCCGCCGGCACCGAGAGCGAACAGCTTAACGTCACGCTTGCCTCCAACAACCTCCCGGATGTATTCCAGATGAGTCTGAACTCGTTCCCGGGGGGACTTCAGAAAGCGTACTCCGATGGCGTTATTATCAAACTGAACGATCTGATCGACCAGTACGCTCCGAATCTAAAGAAGATTATGGATGAGAATCCTATCGTCGCCAAGCAATTGAAATCGGACAGCGGAGATATCTTCGCGCTGCCGCACCTGCGTACCGGCAGCTATAAAGTGTTCGCCGGCTTGATGATTCGTCAGGATTGGCTGGACGATCTGGGTCTGGAGGCGCCGGAGACGGTCGACGAGTGGGAGACGGTGCTAAGGGCTTTCAAGGAGAAGAAGGGAGCGGAAATTCCGCTTCTGGCCGGAGCGCCGCCCAAGCTGGAAATGATGGGCCCGACAGCGCCGGGCATCGAGGAAGCATTCGGCATCACAAACAATTACTATCTGGATAACGGCGCGATCAAGTACGGTCCGATCGAGCCGGGCTATAAGGATTTCTTGACTGTATTCAACAAGTGGTACAACGAAGGACTGATCGATCCCGACTTCGCGACGAATGATCAGAAGACGTTCGACGCCAAGGTTACAAGCGGCAAGGCGGGTGCCTTCTTTGGTTATATCGGGGGCAGCATGGGACGCTATTTGCCGGCTCTTCAGGAAACAGATCCGAAGGCGAAGCTTTCCGCCGTGCAGTTCCCTGTTATGAATAAAGGCGATCAGCCGTTGTTCACCGGGCGTTCTTGGGAATGGGATTTGAACGGGGCGGTCATCACGAAGAGCGCCAAAAACCCCGAGGAGATCGTGAAAGCTTTCGATTATCTATATAGCCCTGAAGGACACATGCTCAAAAACTTCGGTATCGAAGGCCAGACCTATACGATGAAGGACGGACAGCCGGTATATACCGATTTGATTATGAAAAATCCCGATAAATTGACGGTCGCGCAAGCAATGGCCAAACATTTCTTCGCGAACTACCCGTTCGTTGGAGTCGACGATGACCGTTACAACGATCAATATTACGAATTGCCCGCCCAGAAGGAAGCCGTCAAGCTGTACGCCAAGTATGCCGACAATACGTTGAAAGTGTCGATACCGCCGACCAGCTTGACGCCGGAGGAAGCGAAGGAAATGAGCAGAATCAACTCCGATGCGACGACGTACCGAGATGAAATGTTTGTCAAATTCGTAATGGGCGCAGAACCGCTTGCCAATTTCGATGCCTACGTTACGCAGATGAAGAAGTTCAATATTGACCGCGGCATTCAGATACAGCAGGATGCTCTGGCACGATACAACGCGAGATAAACGCAAGAAGAAGGGGGGGCGCGCCAGAAAACGCTTCCCCTTCTTGTTGACACACATTAGCTGAACTGCGAGGTGAAGCCCATGACGCATGCATTCACGGCGCTGTGGGACAACTACAGAAAGAACAAAGCGATCTACTGGATGGCGCTTCCGGTGCTGCTGTATTACCTGCTCTTCAAATACATGCCGATGTACGGTGCCGTGATCGCGTTCAAGGATTACACCGTAACCAAGGGAATCTGGGAAAGCGAATGGGTAGGGCTCGCCAACTTCAAAGATTTCTTCGAAAGTTATTATTTCTGGAGGCTGTTGCGAAACACGCTGCTGCTTAGTTTCTATCAATTGATATTCGGGTTCCCGGCGCCGATTATTCTCGCGCTTCTGTTGAATGAGTTGAGGCAGCGGATGTTCAAAAACGTCGTGCAGACCATCTCGTATTTGCCGCATTTCATTTCCCTTATCGTGATTTGCGGGATGATTGTCGACTTTACAAGCCGCGGAGGAGTGGTCAATGTGATCATTCAGTTTTTCGGCGGCGAGCCGAAGGCGCTCCTGAACGATCCGGCCAATTTTCGCACGATCTACACGGTGTCGCAAGTGTGGCAGGAGATTGGATTCTCATCCATTATTTTCTTGGCTGCGCTTGGTGCAATTAATCCGGAAATCTATGACGCGGCCAAAGTCGACGGTGCCGGGCGCTTCAGGCAAATGTTGAATGTGACGCTTCCCGGCATCATGCCCATGATCGTTATTCTGCTCATTCTGCGCGTAGGAGGGCTCATGGAGATCGGGTTCGAGAAGGTTATTCTGTTGTACAACCCCAATACGTACGACACGGCGGATGTGATCTCATCCTTCATCTATCGGAAGGGAATAAGCGAAGCGGCCGAATTCAGTTACACGACGGCGGTCGGTTTATTCCAGGCCGTAATCAACTTTATTTTGCTGTTCGGCGCGAACCATCTGTCCAGGACGATATCCGATCACAAATTATTCTGAGGTGCATGAGCATGAAAAAATCGGCTGCTGAACACGTTTTCGATGCATTGAATATTGCGCTGATGATCGTGCTGATGGCAGCGACGCTATATCCCGTCTGGCATGTGCTTGCCGCTTCGTTCAGTGATTCCAATCAATTGCTGCGGCATTCGGGGTTGCTGTTTTTCCCGCTCGGCTTCAATCTGGAAGCATACGATCTGGTGCTGAGCAATCCGAATATTTCGACAGGGTACCGCAATACGCTCCTGATCGTCGTGATTGGCACTTTGCTTAACCTCGTGATGACCATATTCGGAGCTTATGCCCTGTCGCGCAAGAACTTCCTGCCACGGGATGCCATCATGCTAGGAATCGTATTTACGATGTTTTTCAGCGGTGGCATCATTCCAACCTATCTGGTCGTGAACAACTGGCTGCATCTCGGGAACAGCCTGCTGTCGCTTATGATTCCGGTTGCCGTCAATACGTTTAATCTGATCATCATGCGGACTTCGTTTCAGGGCATCTCGGAGAGCTTGCTGGAATCGGCGAAGATCGACGGGGCAGGCGAACTGCGCATTGTGTGGCAAATCGTCGTTCCACTGTCGATGCCGGTCATTGCGGTTGTACTGCTCTACTACGGTGTACAGCACTGGAATTCCTGGTTCAATGCCGTTCTCTATATTCGCAACCGCGAGCTGTTTCCATTGCAACTGGTGCTTCGCGAAATTCTTATTCAGAATTCGACGGACGCCATGACCGCTTCTGCGTCCATGGGAGATAAGGAAGCGATTGGCGAGAGCATCAAGTACGCAACCATTATGATTGCGACGGCTCCGATTCTATTCGTCTATCCGTTCCTGCAGAAGTATTTCGTCAAAGGGGTCATGATTGGAGCCTTGAAGGAATAGCCCGCTGCCCGTTCGGGACGTGGTATAATGGGTGACAATAGGAGCCGTGGAAGGGAAGGGATGATGTTGCGCAGCGTCCGCGTATCCTGGATAATCTCATATTCCGTGATCCTGCTCATTCCTGTCGTGATCAGCGTGACGATTCTGATGCATTCAAGGCAGATTCTGGCCAATGAAGTCAGCCGTTCCAATGAAGCGCTGCTCAAGCAGGTGCAGCAAGTCATCGATGCGCAAATTTCGGATATTATGCGGATGGGAACACAGTTGTCCGTCGACGGCAGGCTGATCACCTTCATGAACTATTCCAAGGTGCCGGATGCTACATGGCGCTTGGCGGCGCTCGATTTTACCCGAATGTTCACTTCCATGCGCGTAGCGAACAGCTTCATTCGAGATTTCTATGTCTACATGCCGGAAGGAAATATCGGATTGACCTCAAGTTCCGTCATGGACAAAGATTTAATCTATCAGATGTATCACCAGAGTACGGGATTGTCGCAAGCGGAGTGGGAAAGATGGATTGGCAGACCGAATGTAAATGAAATCGTTCGTATGACTGTGAACGGTGACAACAATAAACCGGAGAGTGCGCTCGTATATGTTCGCTCGCTTGTTTCGCAGTCCGATCAGATGTCTTCTTCCTTGTTGGTCGTTCTGGATTCCAGGCGTTTCGAGCAGTTGATCTCGAGCGTGAAGCTGGAGGAAGAAAGTACCGTATTTATCGCCAATCGCAACGATCAAGTGTTGTTCACGACCCACACGAAGCTGCTGGCTGACGGTGTTGACATCGGATCTTGGAATCACGATGCTGTAGGGGAGCAAGCGGTCGAGTGGGAAGGAGAGAAGGCGACGGTTGCCCATATTACCTCGTCATTCAGCGACTGGAGCTATTATATCGTCACCCCGACTCGTGTCTATGCGAGCAAAGTGACGACACTGCGCAACCTGACGATTCTCGGATTCCTGCTTAGTGTCGGACTTAGCACCGCAGCCTTGCTATGGTTTACCAAGCGCAATTACAGACCGATCGGCCGGATGATGGAGATTGTCTCTCATAATGTACAGGATAACCTGACGAAATCCCGCAATGAGCTCAGCATTCTCCAGCAGGTCATGAAGAAGACGATGGAGGATCTGAACGACAGCGACAGGAAGCTTCGACAATCGGCGCCGCTCATGCAGGCCAATTTGCTGGGTCGTCTGTTGAAAGGAAGAACCGAGTTCGATCCGGAGCTGCAGTCGTTGTTCGATAAGCATCGTTTGGGACTGGATTCGGACGCTTATTCCATCGTGTTGATTCATGTGGAAGACTACCGGCAGCTGTTCCGCTCGAGCACGAGCAGTAGGGAAGATATCGGGAAGAAGCTGCAATTCGTCCAACTGATTCTTGCCAACATCATCGGCGAATTACTGGGCATGGATCATGCTTATTGTTACATCGAAGTAGACGGGATGGCCGTCTTTCTCGTCAATCCGCCGGATGCATCCAAGGCGGCGAATGCCCGGCTGATCGGGCGGATCAAGGAAGCTCAGACCTTCATTCAGGAGAAGTTTTATTTGTACTTCTCAGTCGGAGTCAGCGACATCCATTGCGGCGGTGTTGGCGTGATCCCGCATTGTTACGAAGAAGCGCTGGAAGCGCTGGAGTATAGGCTGATTCGTGGTACGGGCGCGGTTATTCCTTACGAGACGGTGAAGTCGCCCAAAGAAGCGTTCTATTATCCGATTGAATTGGAGCGGCGGTTGATCAATTTCATCGCGGCAGGGGATTTGCAGCATGCGACAGAAGTGACGAATGAGATACTCATGACGAATTTCTCCGGAGGCACGCTGTCCATTGAATTGGCCAAGTGTCTCATGTTCGAGATCATTAGCACGGTGCTCAAGGCAACGGAGCATCTCAAGTCCGAACCGGAAGGTCCGGGGCTGCAGCGCGTGGAACTGATCAAAAGATTCTTGAAATGCGATTCGTTCGAGGAAATCGAGACTGTGCTTCACGAGGTGCTGGCATTTGTCTGTCGGATTGTGCAGCAAGGCAAGGACCCGCGGCATACCGATCTGAAAAATCAGATTGAGAAGTTCATTCAAGCCCGCTACGCGGACGGAAATTTGAGTCTGAGCCTGATCGCGGAGCAATTCGGGTTGCATCCGACGTATGTTTCCAAGTTCTTCAAGCAGCAGAGCGATACGAATGTAATCGACTATATCAACCAATACCGTATCGACGTCGCCAAGCCGATGCTGCACGACGCATCCGTGCAGGAAGTATCGGAGAGGGTCGGATTCTTGAACGCCAACTCGTTCATTCGCGTCTTCAAGAAGTACGAAGGGATTACGCCGGGACAATACAAGGCCAAGATGGCCGATGCAGCTGTTATGTCGAAATGAAGCAGGAAACCAATTGATTTATTAGCCCTTGTATCGAAAATAAAATTTGACAGCTCATCCCGCGGCAGCTTCCTGCTGCGGGATCGTAATCCGGAACACCGTGCCATTCTCTTCATCCGAAAGCAATTCCAATTTGCCGCCGTAATGCTCCGTTCTCTCGGATACGATCGCAAGACCAAGTCCGGAGTGCTTGCCGCCCTTCTTGGTGGTGAAACCGGCGGCGAATATTTTCTTCCGTTCCTCGCTATTCAATATCCTGCCGCTATTCGCGACTTCCATGACCATTTGCTGATTCTCATATCGGATGGAACCCCGAACGACACGCCTGCTTGTAGGTAGAGACGAGACTTCATCGAATGCATTTTCCACCAAATTTCCAAGTATTTTGATGATGTCTATGGTTCGGATTGAGCTCTCCTGTATGGATTTCTGCTGCGGAAGTTCAAACATGAACGTAATTCCTTTGGCGATCGCTACGGTTGTCTTCGCTTTCACGAAGGCAGCGAGCGCAGGGGAGGCGTGGTTGACAATTTCGCTCATTTCCTGCGTCTCATGCACCAGTTCGGCTACGTATGATTGCAACTCTTTCGTCTTGTTCATCTGAGTCATCGTATGGATTACTTGAAGATGATTGATGAAATCGTGCCGCTGTCCCCGTATGGAGGCGAACATGCGGTTAATGTCTTCGATATAGTGATCCTGAGTAGCTCGAACGGCGTGCTCTCTGGTGCGGATAATAAGCTGCGCGACGAGCACAATCGCCGCCAAGGAGATGGCTATGACGGCGTAGATAATGATGGCGTTCGTTATCGGTTTGCTGCTTTCATTGTCATGCTGAACGGCTTGCAGGATGCCTAACAAATAAAACTGGACAAAGATCAGCATGATGAGAAGACCAAGTTTACTTCGTCCACTCGAAATTAGGAGAGCAAGGTTATGCTTGAGACCCTGAAGTCCCATACGAGTAAAGCGAGATGCTGCGATCAATAATAAAGATTGGATAAACACGATAGGGAAATACCTCCAAAATTGCGAGCCTATCACCTCTTCGCGATCAACGATTCCCATCCAATATTTGGCAATCGCAAAGCCGATTAAGTCCAGGGAAAGAAAAGTAAAATTCATGAGAATGAGTGCAGCGATTTTCTGACGGATATTTAAATCCTTAAATAACAGCCAAAGTAGAACAGCTTGGGCCAACCAGGAATTTACTAGATGAAAGGCAAGCGGTAAGAACAATTGCATAACATCGGTATAGAAGGAATGTAAAACGGCAAACCAGATAAATCGTTGAATCCATTTAGCGGGTTGTTTCTTAATGAATGAGATCGCGAATAAGGCAACTGCGAAAGTTTGGGGCATTGCTCCGAATATACTCATCCGCATAAGCTCAAGAAAATTCATTTTACTTTAGCTCCCATGGTAATCTATGAAACATTCCGTATAACCGACCAGTTCTTAAATCATTATCGTATATTGCTTATCCGGCAACAACCTCTTTTTGTGGAATCGAGATTCGAAATACGGTTCCACTGATCTCGTCTGATTGCAATTCTATTGTCCCTCCGTAATAATGCGTTCTCTCCGTTACAATAGCTAGACCAAGCCCGGAATGCTTCCCGCTTGTCTTTGTCGTAAATCCGGCTTTGAAAATTCTTGCTTGTTCATCACAACTCAAGATCCGGCCCCGATTTGCTACTTCCAGGATCATGCATTGGTTGATATATTTGATTGAACCTAGGACAAACCGCTTGTCCGCTGGCATAGAGGAGACTTCGTCAAATGCGTTGTCGACCAGATTGCCGATAATCTTGATAATGTCGATGATTCGAATTGAGCTTTCATTTTCAAGTTTCTGTGGCGGCAACTCGAATGTAAAAGCAATTCCTTTCGCGATCGCAACCGTTGTCTTGGCTTTTACGAATGCAGCCAGAGCAGGAGAGGTGTGATTGACGATTTCGCTCATTTCCTGCGTCTCGTTCACTATGTCAGCTACATATTTTTGCAAATCACTTGTCTTATTCATCTGGGTCATGGTATGTATGACTTGAAGATGATTGATGAAATCGTGCCTTTGGCCCCTAATGGAGGCAAACATGCGGTTGATGTCTTCGATGTAGTGGTCTTGCGTTGTTTGAACGGCGTGCTCTCGGGTTCGGATAATCAGTCGCGCGATAAGGATGAGGGCCACAAGAGAAATGATAAAGACAGCGTAAATAAGAATAGTAGAGGTAATCACCCAGTTGCTTTCATTCGCAAAGTGAACAAAGTTGAGAACTCCAAGGAAATAGAACTGTAGGAGGATCAAAATAATCAATGCTCCAAGGTAACTTCGACCGCTTTGAAATAGGAGTTGGAAGTAAGACTTGAACTTGGCAAAGTTTCTCCGGCTTATAAAGTGTGACACTAAAACAAGGATGAAAACCTCTCCCCACACAAATGGAAGAATTCGCAAGAATTGTTCCGACAATACGTCTGAACGTTCGCTGATATCCATCACGAAGTTGGCGAATGCGGACAGAATTAAATCTAAAGTTACAGCAACAAGGTTAATCGACATGAGTAATAATAATTTCTGTTTGTACTTCAGTTCTTTAAAGAGTAACAATAATAGAAGATATTGAGCAATTACAGAATTAATAACATGGAATGGAATAGACAAAAATAGTTGCATCGTATCTGTATACACCGAATGAATGAGTGCAATTGCAAAAATTCGCCCAATCAAGTTTTTCGGACGAGGGCGAATAAACGACATTACAAAAAAAATATAAGCAAATGTCTGTGGAATTGCTCCGAGAATGCTCATTCTCATAAGACTAATGAATTCTTCCATTCAAGTGCACGCCTCAATTTCTTAATTTTGATTATAAAATGGATTATAATAGAAAATTCAGAATATTTATATTGATTATTGAATAATACACTTGTGAAAGATAATTATTAAAGGAAAATTTAAATACAAATTACTAGAATGCAAGTGAAATAAATATACGTTCGGCAAGAACTCTGGTAGAATAGGACTAGTTACGATAGAAGGAGAATTTTAAAGGGAGTCAACTAGAATGAATTTTCTTGCTTTTCTATTCTTCTCCACTCTGGAGTATCTCGGATTTATTTTCTTTATCCTTGCATTATTTAGGTTTAGTATACGTGAACATATCGTAAAATTCGTTATATTTTCAGTTATTTTAAGTTTTGTTTCAAATTCAATGCAACTAGAATCTTTACAGGCTATTTCTTCATTGCTTCAGGCTTTTCTAATGATATGTTTTGTTGCATTCCTTTTAAGGGTACATATTTTTAATTCTTTAATTATGGTGATCACAGGGTATGTTATTAATTTCATTGTACAATGGATACTTATAGCCGTGGTCATTCATTTTACTGGTTCAGATGAAGTAATAACAGGGACTCCGAAAGCTTATATAACGCAAACTGCTTCGGCTTTTATCATGTTCTCATTCGGTGTCATTACTTTATTTTTAAAAGGTGGATTTAGTTTTATTGATCACGATACTCGCTCCCGGCGCAGTAAAATATTTACGAAAGAAAACAGGCCACTTATCATACTTGTTTCTATTTCAATTATTATGACTTTCTTAGCAAATTTACTAATGTATTCGGTTAAAGATACTCCGTACTTGCTTGTCGCTTCCATACTATTTGTCGCATTAATAGGTTTAATTTATATGTGTGTTAAAAAGGATGAGCGGACGAATGGTTGAAACTGTTGCATTGAAAATAGCAAATGCATTAAAGAAAATTGAACCAGAAAAAACTGCTAGTATAGAAGTTATGAAATTTGCTCTTGAGGCTATTATTAATGCTTTCATTACCATCTTCTTCATTGCTATAATTGGCTTAGTAACAGGTAAACCAGTTGCAACTCTTATTGGGTTCGTTGGATTCGCCATACTAAGATTTTTTTCCGGTGGGTTACATTTGAAATCAGCAGTTCATTGCTCTATTGTCTCTGCAATTCTTATATCGGTTGCACCTCATATTCCACTAAGCACAAATTTAGTTTTAACTATTGGAATCGTAACGTTGATTATTATTATTATATTTGCTCCATCAAATATTGAAGGGCATGCCAGGATTCCAAGCCAGTATTTCTTTGTATTAAAACTCATTTCGTTATTCATCGTAGCTACAAACTTTTATTTTATGAATTCTACTATTTGTATAGTATTTGCAATCCAAGCTATTACAATTATAGAACTTAAAAGGAGGTGATAGAATGAAAAGGGCTGCAGTGATTGGAATTTCAAAAATATTATTAGTAATTGCAACTGTTTTTGTGAGCACAGCATCATGGATTTCACTTCACCGTCCTGAAATTCCTGCAGAACTGAAGAAGTAATACCGATTCGAAAGGGGGATGAAAACATGACCCAGCAAATTCGTCTGTTGGATTCTGATGGAAACGCCCGCACGATCAACGTGGAGGACATCATTTCGATCCGACCGACAGCTGGCGGTCCTGAGTTTCATACGAAGGAAGGCATGTATTTCTACCCCTCCACGATGGAAGAGCTTCAAATTCTTTTCAATGAAGCAGGTTTTGAAAGGTTGGACCGCACGAATCTCGTCAACATGAATCATGTTCAGGCTTTCGATCCAAAGGCTCGTAAGGTTTACTTCGAATATCCTTGGTCGAAGGAAAGCCAGTTTGCAACCGTGTCAGAAGCGAATTTGAGCAAAGTTCAGCATTTGGCAAAGGAAGAGCAAGCTAAGTACAAGCCGGCAAGAAAACCGCTATTTGGAAACCGGTAATTTGGAGCTTTTCGCCCGGGCAGATCACCAGGATCTGTCCGGGTGGAAGGATCTTTCCATCTGTGGAGGACATGGTCTTCTTTTTTTTGTAAAAGTTGTTGACGAATTTTGGTGCAATTTCTTATAATGATCTTAATTGGATAAGTGAAGACAGGGAAGCACCCTCCAGTAGAGTCTATTACGACGGATGTGCTTTCTTTTTTTGTGCTCTGACGCCCTATAATAACCGGAAAGGTGGGATTTTGATGAGAAGATGGCAGGGAATCATTCTGATCGTGTTGACGATACTGGCTAGCACTGCTGCAGGCTATGCATCCAGGCCAGCAGAGCACGCAGATAAGATCGCTCCGCCTGCTACGGAATTAAATAGCTCATCCGAATGGGCCAGTTCATAGGTTTTGTGCTCCAATTGAGCATTTGGATTTGCAATAGTTGGCACTATATTGACACGCCTATGAATCTCGGTCAGAATGGGAGAATCGAACTTAGAGAAGAGTAGGAAGATTAACATCATGACACTACTGAAACAATGGACGGAAATTATTAAACTCGCACTGCCGTCACTGTTTGCATTTGCGACGCAGACCTTGACAGGGACGATTTGCCTGATCATGGTCGGAGATCTTGGGCCGCTCATCATCGGTGTTGTCGGTGTGTCCAACATCATAATGTATAATGTGTTCGCTATCTTCTCCGGTATCGGGCATTCGGTGAATTATCTGGTTGCGCAAAATTACGGTTCAGGCGATATGCCCAAAGGCATCCAACGCACCTATATGGCGCTGGCGGTCAGCGTGGGTGTAGGACTATTCATTACGCTCGTCGGATGGTCAGCTGGCGGCCTGATTCTTAAATGGACAGGCGGTTCACCGGAGTTGATCGCTGCTGGCGGAGATTATCTGGAATTGCGATTCTATGCGATGGCACTAGGCATGATGAGCTTCGCGTTCCATGGCTTCTTTCGCGGCGTGGCCGATACCCGGATTTCGATGATCGTATCCATTACGGCGAATCTGATCATCATCGGGCTTACGTATGGACTCACCTATGGCAATTGGGGCATGCCCAAGCTCGGATTGCTGGGTGCCGGATATGGGATGCTGATCGGAGAGGCAGTCGGACTGCTGCTGTGTCTAGCGATCTTCTGGGGTCCCATGCATGCCAAGTTCCGTACGCGCAGACTGCCGAAGCCGGATTACAAGGAACTCGCTTTGATCGGACGCGAGAGCGGCAAGCTCGGCATGATGGAATTCTCGATGAGTATCTCCATGTTCATATTCACCGTATTCGTGATCCAGCTCGGTGAAGTGCCACTGGCTGCCAATGAGGTGTCTCTGAATATTATGTCCTTCGGGTTCATGCCGGCATTCGCATTCGGCTCGACGGCGACGATCCTGGTCGGGAACGGAATCGGCAAGAACAATCCGCTGGAAGCGAGAAGAGCGGGAACGCATACGGCGATGCTAGGGACGATCTTCCTGGTTCTGCTTGGAACGGTGGAGTTGATCTGGGCGGAAAAGATCGCCGGACTTTACACGAATGATGCTGCTGTCATTGAATTGTCGGCATTCCTCATTACAATATCAGCCTACCTGCAAATATTCGACGGCTTGTACAACTTCTATGCCGGGGGGTTGCGCGGAATTGGAGATACTTCATTCTTGATGAAAGTGTCTCTGATCTGCAGTTGGATCTTATTTGTGCCACTGACTTATCTGTTTGTCAATGTGCTGGAGTGGGGAAGCATCGGTGCGTGGCTTGCGTTATACGCGTTCCTGATGGTATTGGGAATATCGGTTATGATTCGCTACTATCGGACGGATTTTGGCTCGGTTCGGCTGAAGCAAGCGGTCGATCCTTCTTGAAAATGCGGGTGTCCAGAGGGCGCAGCCCTTTGGAATCCCCCTTCCGGGGAAGGGGGATTTAGGGGGTTGGGAAACCCTTAGGGGGATGGCGATTCCCTAGCTGCCCACGATTTCCCCGCCGTTGATGTGCAACGTCTGACCCGACATATATGACGAATCTTCACTCGCCAGGTAGACGTAGGCGGGCGCAAGTTCATCCGGTTGGCCAGCCCGTTTCATCGGTGTATCCGCGCCGAACTTGGCAACCGTCTTGGCATCGAATGTAGATGGAATCAGCGGCGTCCAGATCGGCCCCGGCGCAACGGCGTTCACCCGGATGCCTTGGCCGGCCAAGTTCATCGAGAGCGATCGGGTGAAGGCGACGATCGCCCCTTTGGTCGCGGAATAATCGAGCAGCGTGGGACTGCCCTTATAAGCGGTGATGGAAGCCGTGTTGATGATGCTGGCACCGGACTTCAGATGCGGGATCGCCGCTTGCGTCAAGTAGAACATGCCGAATACGTTCGTACGGAAGGTTCGCTCCAGCTGTTCTGGTGTGATCTGTTCCAGCTTGTCTTGCGGATGCTGCTCGGCGGCATTGTTCACGAGTACGTCGAGCTTGCCGAACGTCCTGATGGCTTCATCGATAGCGCGACTGCAAAGTGCCGGATCGCCGATGTCGCCGCCAAGAAGGTAACAGCGCCGTTTCTCTTCCTCGATCTGCTTCTTCGTCTCCTGCGCATCGCCCTCTTCATTCAAGTACAGTACGGCCACGTCCGCGCCTTCCTTCGCGAATGCGATGGCAACGGCCCGGCCGATCCCGCTGTCTCCACCGGTAATAAGCGCGACCTTGCCGGTCAACTTGCCTGCCGGCTTATAAATAGGCGACTCGGATTCCGGCAATGGCCGCATCTCTTTCTCGATTCCCGGCTGCCGGTTCTGGTGCTGTTCGGGGAATGAAGTCGGCCGCGCCGGCGTCAACGTCTGATTGTTCATTTGTCATCTGCTCCTTTCCATTCCGTTAAGGATAGATTGGACCAAATGGCGTAAAGTTAAGCATCAAATCGAGTTTCTCCATCGTTTAAATATTTTTTCGAGTCGTCTTCTGCCCGTCGCAGCTGAGCAATGCGCTCTTGTCTTCCTCGGTCGTTTCCAGATGGAGTTCTTTTTGTACCTGGGAATCATGACATAGATAGAAATGCGGTTGATTGCTCTAGTGCATTCGCAAATATGTATAGTGTCACCGCTCACTCACGTTGACGGATGATGAGCGGTTATTTGGTATGTAGGAAGCTTGTGAATCGGGATTGCCGGAAGCGTTCCGGCCAAGCGGGTGCGGAAGCTGAACCTAAACAAAAGATATAACCAGGAATATAACTATAGTTAGATTCTCATCAGGAATGGTTCTGATAGAATAAACTCAACCAATCGACTAAAGATTGCATTTCCATTTACGGAAGGACGAAAATTATGAGAAGAATAATTGTTGTACTTATTGCAGCCTTGTTATCCGGGGCTCTAAGCATTACCTCATCTGCGCAAACAAGCTATTCGAAAATTGGTGTAGAAATCGACGGCGTAAAATTGAATGTCGAAGCCTTCAATGTAGACGGAAGAACAATGGTTCCTTTACGAGCGATCTTCGAGAAGCTGCATGCTGAGGTATTGTGGGAACCGAAAACAAAATCTATTACAGCCAAGAAAGGCTCTGTAACCGTTAAGCTCGGGGTCAATGATACTGCGGCATATGTGAATAATAATGCTATTACTCTAGATGTTCCACCTATGCTCATCAA
The DNA here is from genome assembly GCA_023391635.1 of Bacillota bacterium. GTDB lineage: Bacteria > Bacillota > Bacilli > Paenibacillales > Paenibacillaceae > Cohnella. Next base: position 112,844 of record JAEWAQ010000048.1, read on the forward strand.
TTCATATACATACGTTCCACTGCGGTTCGTATCCGAATCACTTGGCGCTGAGGTCGGATACGATGCGAAGCGAATGGTTGCATCTATTCTGACAACTGATAGCGAAAATTCTACTTCTAGTGGCAATTCTACTGCGAATCCGGATACAGATCCCAAGCCAGATACAACTCCTAAGCCCAATACAAAGCCAGCGCCAACCTCAGCAGCAGAACCATTCGTGGTGAAGGGCTACGTTAAGGATCGTCTAGGCAATCCAATGAAAGGCATAGAGATTTCGGCTGATAATCAATTTGCTTGGAATAACCACTTGGTTGATAAGAGCGATGAGAATGGGTACTATGAGATCTCGCTGCCCGAAGCGAAAACGGCGTATAGCATGTTTAGCTACTATGAGCATGAATTTGAAGGAAAAGTTCTTCCTTTCAATCTCACCCCCGATACCGAGGATACGTTTGGAGGGCACGTAGGAGCCATAAGGAACTTTACCTGGGATGATCTTAACGCCAAAGTGACGATCACTTTATGGAATTTTCCCGGAGGAGCTGAAGTATGGCCAGAGGATCTGCCGGAATTCTCTGAAGAAGATGTCGAGCTGACACTGACACCTCTCACACCTTTAATTGACGGAAGTACGGGACAGGAAATTACGGAGATGAGTAAATATTCACCTAGAGGAACAGGCGTTGATGTTCCGATTGCCAAATATAGAATCACCGCTAGATGGATGCCGGGTGGAATAGATCCCATTCCACTGCTCATCACTTCATATGCTCAGAATCAATATGCCGAATTTGTTGAATCTGCAGATTACACAGTAGATTCGGGAACAATCAAGCTGCTCAATCTCAAAATTGCATTTCCAGAAACAGATCAAGAACTATGAACCTAAATATGGTGGAGGAACAATACAATGAAGGTAACATCAAAAAGCATCAAGTATTTAATATTAATTGCAGTTATATGTCTTGTTGCTCTAACTGGATGCAGCAAGAGCACGGAGTCTACGTCTACTAGTAACAACACTACTCACACACAACAAAATCCTGTAAGCGACTCGAAAAGTGAAGAGAATAAAGAATTGGATATCGATGGAAATATTGATGAAAATTCCGATAAGGAAATCGGTGATAATGCTCTTGGTGAAGGGATCGGATATTTGAACCTGAATGAAGGTTCGGAAGCGATACAAGCTTTTATCCCGGAAGGATTCCCTTTTCCAGAGGATCATGACTTCATTGAGGATGAGACTATGCATATTGAGAACGAGACAACGAATGTAGTTAATATCACCTATTGGACTAAGACTTCGACTAAGAGAATGTACAGCCAATATATTGACTACTTTGAAGAGCACACCGAATATTCAGTTGATGCTCTGACAGAATCGATGCTCATAACAGCAATATCCGATCAGAAGTCAATCTATATTGATATTACTGAAGAGAACGATTCCACTAAAGTGTATATTTCCATTCTTCCACTTGGAATCCCATCTGGAGCCAAATAGAATGATATTGCATAAGATCGTAGAAAGTCCTCGCTTCGATTTAGAGAAGCGAGGACTTTTTATGAAGGAATATCACCTTTGCGTCCCAAACCCTTGTCCCATGTGGTCACCCTATCACAAAGATATAACCAGGACTATAACTATAGTTAGATTCTCATCATGAATGGTTCTGCTATTATGAACCCAAGGAATCGGACTTTAGCATGCATTCCGGAACGCTAGCATTGCTTCATTTGCACAAATCGACTAGAAAAAATTGTTTTTAAGTGAAAAAATATTAGGAGGTATTTTATGAAACGCTTGTCTATTTTACTTCTAACTTTTCTATTTTTAACGATTACAGCATTACCCGTCCATGCAGCTGCTGCACCAATTCAGGTGTATGTTGACGAGGAAAAATTAACTTTTCCAATCGATCCACTTGTAACTCAAGGAACGACATTAGTTCCGTTCCGCGTGATTTTTGAAAAGTTTGGTTTAAAAGTGAACTGGGACCAAGAAACAAAAACAGTCACCGGTGAGAAAGAAGATATGAAAATCAGCTTTCAACTAGGACAAACGAAAGTTTTCGTTAATGGTGAAGAAAAGGAGTTTATTGTCGCACCAACTTCCACCAATGGACATACGCTCGTTCCTCTTCGCTTTATTAGTGAAACATTAGGAATGGAAGTAGGGTGGGAGCAAACAACAAGTACGATCACTATTAGCACTACACCTACAAATCCTGTACCTACTAATCCAGCGCCTTCTAAACCTAAACCTCTTACCGATAAAGAGTACTTAGATATGCTTCCTGATGTTGAAGACCTTACAAGTTACGCTTTTACATCAGTGACTACCGTTAATATGATGGGAATGAGTTTGGAAACAACGATTACAGGAGAGACGATTTTGCAACCAAACTATATCTCTCATACCAAGACGGAATCAAAGGGAATGGCAGTACCTTTCTCCCATGAAGCCTATATAGTCGGTAAAGTAGCGTATGCAAAGAAAGCTGTTTCTAATGAGTGGGTAAAAGCAGAAATTCCAGCTGATGATTCGAGTTCCCTACTCTTTTATAATCGACTTAGGGAAGCAGTTGAGAACGTGACTTCTACGGTAAAAGGTTCTACTAGGGAGACTGTAGTTACGTACAATCCAACGGAGTACGACAAACTGATGAATTCAGAGTATAAAACGAAGTCAGTGTCAGTTACGTATGTATATAGTACTACGCTTTCCAATACTCCAAATAAAGTCATTACTGAAGGAACGTATGATGTGGAAGGACAGGAAGTTGACTTCAAATCAGTGATTACCTATTCAAAAATAAATGAGATAAAAAAAATCCCGCTTCCTGCAGGAATTAATTAAGCGAAATTCATAGAGTCACACCACATCCGTGGTCGTATCCCCTTTAAGTAGACACTCAGAAATAACCTTATGTGATCATGAGGAACGGAGTGAACTTGGAGGGGATATCAATCGAGTTTCTCCATCGTTTAAATATTTTTGCGAGTCGTCTTCTGCCCATCGCAGGTGAACAATGCGCTCTTGTCTTCCACGGTCGTTTCCAGATGGACAGACTTGCCCCATAGCTGGACCAGATAAGGCAGCGTGCGCTCCACATACTTCAAGTCCAATTCCACGCCTTCGTACCGGTGGGTGACGTACAATTCGCCGGTTCGCTGCCAGTCGCCGTCCGTCACCTCCAAGTACGGGAACCCCCCATTCACCCGCGACACCACCAATTGATCGCGGATGTTTTTCCACGTTTTGTCCGTAATTTGCCAATCTTGGCCTTTCTTCTCGAAGATGTACAAATCCAGATCGCGCACGAGTTCCTTGGTCATATAGTTTCGGATGAAGGAAGGGTCCGAATCCATCTCGCGCACGTCGAAGATCCGCTCCAATCCGTACCGATTCTCGATGTCCTCGAACATCTTCACGCCTAAATAGTAGGGATTCAACGTGGTTCGGGACGGCTGTACGACGGCGGAATTGAGCTTGGCGTATTCAATCGTCTCCTCGCTGGTGAGGGGCAACTCGCGCATAATTCGTTGGTGCCAGAACGTTGCCCAGCCTTCATTCATGATCTTCGTCTCGATCTGTGGCCAGAAATACAGCATCTCGTCGCGGAGCATGCTCATGATGTCGCGCTGCCAATCTTCGAGCACGGGCGAGAATTCCTGCACGAACCAGACCAGATCCTTCTCGGGGTGCGGGGGGATGCGGCGTGAATCCTGCGCTTCGGCTTTGCGGCGTTCTGACGTATTGTTCGTATCCGAATCGGCCTCATCCGTTTCTTCCAATACCCACAAATCTTCGTAAGGCGATGAAGCAGGCGTGCGCTGGCTGCGTTCCTTCTCTTCTTTGCGCCGCCATTCCAGGTAACGATTCTTGTCTTGCCCGTAAGGGCGGTTCAGAACCGGATCGATATGCTCCTGAATGGCCATAACGGCATCAAGGAACCGCTCTACGCGCTCCGCGCCATGCTCCAATTCATATTGCCGGATTCGCTCCGCCGCCGCCGACATGCTTTCCACCATATTGCGGTTCGTTCGGGAGAAGCGGGCATTGTTCTTGAAGAAATCGCAATGCGCCAGCACGTGTGCGACGATCAGCTTGTTCTGCACCAGCGAGTTGCCGTCGAGCAGAAACGCATAGCATGGATTATTGTTGATCACCAGCTCATAAATTTTGCTCAAGCCGAGGTCGTACTGCAACTTCATTTTGTTGAATGTCTTGCCGAAGCTCCAATGGCTGAAACGTGTCGGCATGCCGTAAGCGCCGAACGTGTAGATGATATCGGACGGGCAAATTTCGTAGCGCATGGGGTAGAAGTCGAGTCCGAAACCGGCGGCGATTTCCGTGATTTCGTCGATTGCGCGCTCCAGCGCCTTATGTTCATCCGAGTTGGGCATTGCAGCCAAGCCCCCTGTCTGCAGCAGTGATTTCACCCTGTTATATATATGCGGTAGGACGGTGGAACTTGAAAGCTCTTGATAAATATAGTAAACGGAGAATCACCTGTCACTGACAAGTCTCCCCATGATCGATCTGCGCCGTCTCCACCTGGATAGTCACGTGTTCAATCCGGAATTGCGATTCGACCGTTCGGATCGCCTGACGCAGCACCTCCTGGCTGTCTAGATGATCGTCGATGCGCAGATGACAGCTGAGCGAGTCGAAGCCGGAGGTGATCGTCCAGATGTGCAAGTCATGCACATCGCGCACGCCTTCGATGGCCAGCAGGGCTTCTGTTACCTCGGCGCGGTGAACGCCGGATGGCGCGCCCTCCATCAAGATGTGCACGGTATGGTTGATGATGCCCCAGGCGCTCTTCAAAATCAGCACGGAAACGAGCACCGATACGATCGGGTCCGCGAGATACCAGCCGAATACGGCCATCAATATGCCGGCGACGATCGCGCCGACGGAACCGAGCGCGTCGCCCAGTACGTGCAGATAGGCGCTGCGGAGGTTGACGTTGTTCTCGACGTCGCCCTTGCGCATCAACGCCCAGGCGCTGGCGAGATTGGCGAGCAGCCCGATCGTCGAGATCGTCAGCATTCCGATGCTGGCTACTTCGGGCGGATGACTGAACCGGCGCACGGCTTCCCATACGATAAAACCGGCTACGACAAACAACGTTATTCCGTTAAAAAGTGCCGCCAAAATTTCAAATCGATGAAATCCGTACGTTTTATGCGCGGTGGCGGGGCGGGTGGCGAACCAGATGGCGACAAGGCTAAGCGCCAGGGCGCCTGCATCGCTGAGCATATGGCCGGAGTCGGACAGCAAAGCCAGGCTGTTCGTGATCAAGCCGCCGACGAATTCCAGCAGCATGACGCCAGCCGTGATGGCGAGCGCGATCGCCAGCCCCTTCTTGTTGCCGTCGCGGGCCGCACCGTGGTGATGATGGTGACCTCCATGGCCGTGCGAGTGTGAGTGGTGACCGTGTTCGCTGCCTTGATTGCGCGAATGTCCATGATGATGGCCGTTCCCGCCGTGACCATGGTGGTGCGAATGATCATGACCGTGTCCGTGGTGATCATGGCTATGCATGGCTGTCGCCTCCTTCGTGGTGCTCGGCATGGTCGATCGCCTGTGTCAGCAGGGAGATGACATGCTCGTCGTCGCAGCTGTAGAACAGCATGTTGCCTTCCCGGCGGTGTTTCACCAATCGTATATTACGCAAGAAGCCGAGCTGATGCGATATGGCCGATTGCGACATCTCCAGCACCTCCGCGATATGGTTGACGGAGCATTCTTCTTGGGACAATAAAAAGAGAAGCCGGATACGGGTCGGGTCAGCCAGCGCTTTGAAAATTTGCGATACGTTGTCCACAGCGGCATTGGTAAGAAAAGTATGCTCGGTTTGCTTCATCTGAGGATATCCCCTCCGCTCAGGCGAGTAATAATACAATATGAACATATGCTCATATTGTATTATTACCAATATACTCGAATGATGTCAAGCGAATCTAACAATTGAAACGACAACAGCCGTATAGGCCTGTACGATTGGGTTGTCGGACTTAAAGCCTATGATTTATAGGTCGAGATCAGTTACAATATGATGGATCGATTATCATGTTCGGGGGGCGAAACAATTATTGCATACACTCGAAAATGCCCATAGAAGCGAATCGTGTTCGGAAAATCTGACAGTGAGGCGATCGGGTGGTTCCGGAGCGCAAGTCGTCGATCATGTTGCGATGTGGTCATACAATTGGGATCAGCGTCATTTTGAGTACATAACAGCGGATATCCAGCGTATTACGGGTTATTCAAGCGACGAATTTCGCGATTTTCGGAAGTGGATCGCGATCGTTCATCCGGCCGACCTGCCCTGCTTTCAAAACTTGTACAGGAAAGCAAGCACGGGATTGTCGGGCGAGTGCGAATATCGGATTATCCGTGCGGACGGTCGTATTCGCCGGGTTTATACGAAGGTAGTCTCAAGGCGTTCTCCTGCGAGGCGAGGCGGTCGGGTAGACGGCTTGACGATGGACATTACAAATCGCAAGCCAAGCGAAGAAACGCTGCATTGGCAGGAACAGCGCACGGATCGCCCGCTGTCTTCGGCGATTGAAGGTCAGTCCCTTGAGCGGCTTCCGGAGGGGAGTCTTCAAGCACCGCCCAACTGGTTGCTCAGACTTATGTTTCAGATAAGCGAAAATGGTCGCAAACGTTTATCCCAGGATCTTCATGACGCGGTGCTGCAAGATCAGATGGCCTTGTACCGCCATCTGAATCAGGTGCTGACGGATGAGCCGCTCGCTCCGGAAGCCCATAAGCAATTGGAAGCGATCTCACAAGGGCTGCTTGACGTCATCTATCAAATCCGGCTCGTTTGCAACGACTTGCGGCCACCGTTGCTCAAGGAAGAAGGGCTTGTCTCTTCCTTGGAATTACTGTTCGAACATACGCAGTTGCGTTCCGATTACTCGATTCTGTTCGATGCGGACGTTATCCATGCGGAGATTGCAGAAGATCACGCCACGGGCCTGTACCGGATTGTTCAAGAGTTGTTGGCAAATGCTTCGAAACATTCTGAGGCTAATCAGGTTACTTTCCGCTTAATAAGCACGAAAGCTGGATTTCAGTTGATCTACAAAGATAACGGGATCGGAATGGACACTGAGAAAACAGGAACCAGTTTTGTCAGCATGGGCTTACGTGGAATAAAGGAAAGGGTTCGCAGTATGAACGGGACTATCGTTCTTCAATCTTTTCCAAATCGGGGATTATCCATTCGAATACATATTCCGTTGTCGCCAAAGGATTGACCGGCAAGTGGGGTGCGACAACATTGATCAAGATCCTGTTGGTTGACGACCATCCAGCGGTGATGGAAGGGACGAAAGTGTGGCTGGAACAGGAAGGGGACATCAAGGTGTATTTGGCCCATTCCGCCGATTCGGCCATGGAGATGGCCTCGCTCCAATCCTTCGACGTGATGATGATCGATCTTTACTTGCCCGGTGTTACCGGGATCGAGTTGTCCAGGAATATACTTAGTGTTGTGCCGGACGCCGTCATCCTGATTTATTCCGGTCATGAGTTACATCATCACTTTAATCTGATGATCGAAACGGGAATATCAGGCTTTGTGCTCAAGACCGCCAGCCGGGAGCAGTTGGTCGCAGCAGTTAGAAGCGCGCTTCGGGGCGAAATGATTTTACCGATCGGTCTGGTCAAGCAGCTTCGCAGGCAATTCATTCCGGCCCAGCACGGCACGGCGGATAGGACGGCGGTCGTTTCCGAACGCGAGCTTCTGATCTTGAAAGAAATTGCTCAGGGCAAAAGCAATAAAGAAATCGCAACCCAATTGATCGTGAGCCAGCGTTCGCTCGAATACGACTTGACCGACCTGTTTCGCAAACTGCAAGTGAAGTCTCGTATTGAAGCCGTAGTAAAAGCCAAGCATCTTGGATTGCTGGACGGTTCGGACATTCTATAGAGGATCTGATTGAACATACGAAAATGCTTGATTGCCTACTCTTGTTCTCGCGCTTCTGCGGGAAAAAGGGTTTTTTTCTATGCGCGCAGCGCGGTCGCGCAATAAGTTTGCGGTTCCGCGCCCCATTTTTTCGGTTACGAGACTATGACTCTGGCATTATGATGAAAACAGTTCCTGAATACTAAAGAAATGGGTGGATATGAGCGTAATGGCCTACGTCGAATGGAAAGTCATCGAAGTTCAGGAGAAGATGACGGATTTTCTGCACAGCGTGATGGACGCCGTCCGCCATGTTGTCCCCATTCCTGTTGAAGTGAAGTCTGCCCAATGGATCGCCTGTTCGGCCGTTCAGGGCAGGATAGGCGTCCTCATCGGCATCACTGGAGACTATTGCGGAAAAATGATGATTTATGGAGATGAAAGCGTATTCTCAAAACTGGCGGAACGCATGTATTCCGTACCGCTGGAAGGGGAAATCCTTCACAGCTTTATCGGCGAGTTGGCCAATATGATCGCAGGAAACACTGCAGCCTTCATTTTCGACAAAGGCCGCAAGATCGAGATTACACCTCCGAAGGTCATGATCGGTCAGCTGCAGTTGCCGGGATTTGACAAGGGATTGTCGGTTCCTGTCGATCTGGAAAATACGGGGCATCTCAACATGATCCTCTCCATACAAAATCAAGGAGCTGTTTAACGTGGCGAAAGTGTTGATTGTGGACGATGCGGCTTTCATGCGGATGATGCTGAAAGGCATTCTTCAAAAAGGCGGGCATGAAGTGGTGGGCGAAGCCGAGAATGGCGCAATGGCGGTCGAGAAATACGCGACGTTAAGGCCCGACCTCGTTACGATGGACATCACGATGCCGATCATGGAAGGGATCGAGGCGGTAAAGCGGATCAGAGCGTCCGATCCGAATGCCGTCATCATCATGTGCTCCGCCATGGGGCAGCAAGGCATGATCGTGGAGGCTGTCCAGGCCGGGGCGAGGGATTTCATCGTCAAACCGTTTCAGGAGGATAGGGTGCTGGAAGCCGTCCGCAAAATGCTGGGGGCTTAATCGGATTAAGAATGATGACCGGGAAGGGGTAGAATCATGCAAGTCACGTTGCAGGAACAATACGTGGAATTCGGCATTGAAGACGAACAATACGCCATTCGGATTCAGGACATTCATGAAATTATCAAGATGCAGGATATTACGATGATTCCGAATGTGAAGAGCTATGTGAAAGGAGTGATCAACCTCAGAGGGAGGATCGTTCCCGTACTCGGTTTGCGGAATTTGTTCGGCATGGAGGAGAAGCCATATGCCAAATCGACCCGCATTGTCGTCGTGAATCACCGCGAAGATACGGTAGGCATCATCGTCGACCGGGTGAGCAAAGTGGCGACATTCTCGGACATCCAGCCTCCGCCGGAACGGGTAGGCGGCATCGACGGCAATTTCTTCGTCGGTATCGGTATCACCGGCAGCGGCCTCGTCGGTATTCTGAAGCTTGACGAAGTGCTGCTCCATGACTAGGGGAGAAGTAGACATGTTGAGCGAGTATAAGGAAGTATTTCTGGAAGAGCTTGAGGAACAGCTTCAATTGATGGACGAAGTCATTCTGAAGTTGGAACAAGACGGAGATACCGGCGAAGTCGTGCAAAGCCTATTTCGGGCGGCCCATACGCTGAAAGGCTCATCGGCTGCGATGGGCTACGAAGAGATGAAGCTGCTGACCCATCATATGGAGCATTTGATGGACCAAGTCAGAGCCAAGCGGCGAAACGTGACGCCGCCATTCATCGACTTGCTGTTTAAATCGCTGGACTGTCTGAAGCGGCTCAGGAACGATATTGTGAAGGGCAATGAATGTTTGACCGATATTTCCGGATGCGTCCGGGAATTGGAGCAGTTCGCGCAGAGCGCTGGGGGCCGCCTGGAGATCGCCCCCGAATACGGGGAGGAACGAACTGACGATGCCGATCGGCCTGCCCTGACGCTTTCCACGCGACTTAAAGTGCGGGAGTTGCAGGAACAAGGCCAGTACGTCCAGTGGATTCATGTTGCGCTCACTCCCGAATGCGTCATTCGAGGAGCCAGAGCCTACGTCATCCAAGCCAAGCTGTCGGAATGGGGAGAGTTGCTGATCGCATCGCCGGATTATGAGAGCATCGGCGAATCCCGAGTGGACCCGCTCGTCTTGGCCTATCTGTATGCGGGACCGCAAACGGCGGAAGAGATCCGAACGCTCGTGTCGGATTTGACCGATGTTGCCGGCGTGCAGTCGGAACTTGTCGGGGCAATGGATACGGAGATGGCGGCAGCGTCGACCCCCGCTTCCGAGCAGGGCATCGTCGGTAAATCCAAATCCCAGACGATTCGCGTCAGCGTGGATCGTCTGGATCACCTAATGAACCTGGTGGGCGAACTGGTCATCGACCAGACCCGGATTCATCAGGTCGAGCGGACGCAACGCCAGCGGTTTCAGGACGATTCAGTAAGCGAGCTTGGCCACATATCGGACCATCTCTCGCGGGTTATCGGAGATTTGCAGGAAAGCGTCATGAAAGCGCGGATGCTGCCCATCGAACAGTTGTTCAATCGCTTTCCCCGCATGATCCGGGATTTGTCCCGCGACTTGGGCAAGGAACTGGACTTGGTGATGGAAGGCAAGGACACGGAGCTTGATCGGACGCTGATCGAAGAGATCGCCGATCCGATGATTCATCTGATTCGCAATGCCGTCGACCACGGTCTGGAGCATCCGGAATTCAGGGAGCGTTCGGGCAAGCCGCGCAAGGGTTTGCTGCGGATTCGGGCAGCCCACGAAGACAACCAGGTGGTCATCTACGTGGAAGATGACGGCATTGGCATCGATCCCGGCAAAATGAAAGCATCGGCGTTGGCGAAGAATGTCATAGATGCGGATGAAGCCGAGTCGCTCAGCGACCGGGAAGCGATCGAGCTCATTTTTCGGCCCGGATTTTCCACGGCGCAGACGGTAAGCGACGTATCCGGACGCGGCGTCGGGATGGATATCGTGCGCAGCCATATCGAGAAATTGAACGGGTTAATCGATATCGAGACCCGGCCAGGGCAAGGGACGCGGTTCCGGATCAAGCTGCCGCTGACACTTGCCATCATTGTCGGGCTTCTGATCAAGGTCGGAGAGCAGACGCTGATCGTGCCGATGAGCAACATTGCCGAGATCGTAAGAGTGAAGAGCGGCGAGATCGAGCGCGTACGAGGCCAGCCGGTCATCATGCTTCGCAACCAGGTCATACCGGTAGTGGATATCCGCGGCCTATTCAACAGCCAGCGGACAAGGGAAGTGAAATCCCATATTCCGCTCGTCATCGTCGGATCGGCCGAGAAACGGCTGGCGCTCGTAGTGGACGACCTGATCGGCAATCAGGAGATCGTCATCAAGTCGCTCGGCTCCTATATCGGCAAAGTAGACGGCATTGCAGGCGCAACCATTCTGGGCGACGGCAGCGTAGCGCTCATTCTGGAAGCGGCCGCGTTATTCGGCAGAAACAGCAGCAAATAAATTCACCGTGAGGGGCGATTACATTGAAATGGATCATCAATTTGCAAACGAGCGTCAAGCTGATTTCCTCATTCCTGATTATCGGCATCATCATGACATTCGTCGGGTTTTACGGACTCAACAATCTGGGGCGCATGAACAGCAGTCTGGACGATATGTATGCGAATCAATTGAACGCGGTCGCACCGCTGCTGCGCGCCCAGGCTACCTTCAACAACATGCGCAGCGAAATGCGCAAGATGTATATGACGGGCGACCAACAGCAACGGCAGCAAATTGCAGAAGCGCAAAGGGCCGAGAAGACGGTTGTGACCGACTATATTAACGAATTTCGAAAGACCGAATTAGCGCCTGAATCCCAGGCAGCGCTTCCGCTGCTGCTGGAAGGTATCGAGCAGTATTTGCAATATTACGACAAGGGGTTGGAGCTGGGGCTTGCGAGTCGCATGGACGAATTGGAGGCCATGATCGACGGGGAATTGGGCGAATATTCAACCAAGGTAAGGGAAGCGCTGAACAAACTCGTCGATATTAATCTGAACGAGGCGTATGAAGCAAACGCCGCTGCAGAGGCATTGTACAGCTCATCCCGCATGATTACGATCGTTGTAGTCGTTGCTGCCGTCATCGTCAGTATCCTATTTGGCTATTTCATCTCCAGAATGATCACCGTCCCGTTGAATCGGGTCGTCGGGCTTGTGTCGAAAGTGGCCGAAGGGGATTTAAGGGAAACGGTCAATTACGACGCGAAGGATGAAATCGGCACGCTCAGCAAAGCGATCGATACGATGGTGCTGCAGCTTCGCCAGACCGTAGACAAAATCTTTTCCGGCGCCGAGAGCGTCTCCGCCGCATCCGAGCAAATATCGGCGAGCACGGAGGAAATCGCCAGCGGAAGCACGAGCCAGGCCCAGGCGGCGCAGACGATGAACGAACTGTTCAGGGAGCTGTCGGAAGCGATCGGTTCCGTCGCCAGAAACGCGGAGCAAGCCGCGGATTTGTCGAACAGGACGACTGCCATTGCCGAGGACGGCGGCAAAGTGGTGCGCGCATCGATCGAAGGAATGACGCTCGTCAACGATCAGATGTCCCGCCTGGAGCAGGATTCGAATCAGATCGGCGAAATTATCGAAGTCATTGACGATATTGCCGAACAGACGAACCTGCTTGCCTTGAACGCCGCCATAGAAGCTGCCCGCGCGGGCGACCAGGGACGCGGCTTCGCCGTCGTCGCCGACGAGGTTCGCAAACTGGCCGAGCGGAGCGGAGAGGCGACCAAGCAAATTACGGCCATCATCAAGGGGATGCAGGAAAATACGAAACAAAGCGTGAAAGCCGTGGCGGAAGGCGTGCTGTCGTCGCAGAAAACAGGGGAAGCTTTCGAGAAGATTACGGGCATCGTGAACGAATCCGCCGGCAAAGTCGGCGAAATCGCCGCAGCGAGCGAGGAGCAGGCGGCGCAATCGTCGGAAGTGATGGCTTCGATCGAGAGCATCTCTGCGGCAACCGAAGAAGCAGCGGCCAGCAGCGAAGAAACGGCTTCGACCGCGCAATCTCTGGCCCAGCTCGCAGAAGAACTGAACCGTTCCGTCTCGATTTTCCGCGTTCGTTAACCGGCGGAACGACAGATGAGCCAAGAGAGGCAGTTGCCCCTGCAATCGGCGCAAGACAGGGATTACACGCAATTCGTATCGAAAATAAAGATTCGTACCGGCATCGACTTGTCATGCTATAAAGAAAGCCAGATGAGGCGTCGGTTGACCAGCATGAAGGACAACCGGGGTTACCGGACGTTCGGCGATTTTTATCAAGCGATTCAGCAGGATAACAAGCTGTACGAGCAGCTTCTGGAGCATATGACGATCAACGTCTCGGAGTTTTATCGGAATGTGAAACGCTGGGAAGTGCTGGAACGCGCAATTATGCCCGAACTGCTTGCCCGCAGCCGGAGCATTAGATGTTGGAGTGCGGCTTGTTCGACAGGGGACGAGCCGTACACCCTCGTCATGATGCTGGCAAAAAAGTTCAAGATGTCGGATATTCACATTCTGGCAACCGATATCGATCAGGCCGCCATCCGTAAAGCCAAAGAAGGCGTCTATCCCGCCCAATCGGTGAAGGAAGTGCCGCGACCGCTGCTGGGCCGGTATTTCAAAATGCAAGGTTCGTTCTTCGCGATCGCGGACGAGATCAAGCGATGCGTCACCTTCAAGCGGCACAATCTGCTGGCCGACGCTTATGAGACGAATTTCGATTTGATCGTATGCCGCAATGTGCTGATCTACTTCACCGATGAAGCGAAAGACGCCATCATTCAAAAATTCAGCAGATCGCTCAAACAAGGCGGGTATCTGTTCGTTGGCGGTACGGAGCAAATTTTCAATGCCGCCCGGTATCGACTGGAACCTGCGGACACTTTTTTCTACAGAAAAATCTGACGACGGGGCGTGTGAATGCAAATGGCCAAGATCAAAGTGTTGGTCGTCGACGATTCCTTGTTCATGCGCAAGCTGATCGCAAGGCTGGTGGAAGAGGATCCGCAGCTGCAGGTCGTAGGGGCAGCCCGCAACGGCGAGGAAGCGGTCAGGCTGTCTGGCGAATTGTTGCCGGATGTCATCACGATGGATGTCGAGATGCCGGTCATGAACGGACTCGCTGCGTTGACGCGAATTATGGAGGAGCGTCCGACCCCTGTCGTCATGCTCAGTTCATTGACGCAGGAAGGGGCTCACGAAACGATAGATGCGCTCAGGCGCGGCGCCGTAGACTTCGTCGCGAAACCCTCCGGCTCTACGTCGGCGGATCTGTATAAGGTAAAAGGCGAACTGCTCGCCAAAATCAAATCCGCCGCCGGAACGCCCGCGGCGGCCTTGCGGTCCCTCGCTCACGCGCGGAAGCGCCCGTCTGTGCCGCTGCCCCGCACGGCTATTGCCGCATCCCGCAAGTCTTTCGCAGATGCTGCGGGGAACGGGAATATCAGCCAGCTTATCGCGATCGGCACCTCGACAGGCGGCCCAAGAGCGCTTGACACCGTGCTTGGGAGCTTGCCCGCAGACTTCCCTCATCCGATAGTCATTGTCCAGCATATGCCGCCTAAATTCACGAAATCGCTGGCGCAGCGTCTGGATAGCGTGTGCCAGGTTCGCATACTGGAGGCGGAAGACGGGATGCGCATGATCGGCGGTACCGTATATATCGCTCCGGGCAATTATCATATGACGATCGTGGAGAAGAACGGGGAGCTCTTCGTTCGGCTGAATCAAGAAGGGGCATGCAACGGGCATCGCCCCTCTGTCGATGTGTTGTTCGCATCGGTTGCGAAGCTGAGTCGGATCGAGCGCCGTTATACGCTTGTTCTGATGACGGGGATGGGCAGCGACGGGGCCAAAGGCATGCTGCTCGCCAAGGAATCGGGTGGCGGAGAGGTCGCGACCATTGCGGAAGCGCAGGAAACATGCGTCGTATTCGGCATGCCGAGGGCTGCGATTGAGCTTGGGTGCGTGGACCATGTTGTTCCATTGGAACGCATATGCGCAAAGCTGCTGGAAATCGACGCGAAACCGCAACGTCCTTGAAATGGCGAGGGCAATGAGCGACAGTAGAAGGGAAATGAGTCGAAAATCCAAGTAAAAACGACTTCGTCGTCCCCTTCGGGACAAAGAATGTCGTTTTTATCGAAGACGATTCAGAAAAGGATAGCTCATTTTATACTTTCTGAATCGTGCAAAAACTCGCCCGGTCGGGAGTCGTCCCCGGTAATGAGGCCTTCTCCCAACCCGGCGCATCGGATTTGCAGCTCATGCTGCCGTAACTAATGCTTGCCGCGCAAGCGGTTCAGTTGCTCTTCCGTCGGTTCCCGGTCACGATAGCGAGCTTCATAATAGAGTTCGACAAGCGCCTTGCCATCTTGCTGCGTGAGCTCGGATTGTCGGCGTTTGCCCGACTGTCCCTTTTGCTCTCTTTGCCACGTTTCCGTATCTTCCAGCAATTCCTTCGGCGTCAGGTTCGGCTGTACTTTGTAGCCCATTCCGGCCCAGCCTCGCAACCATCTGCGGTACAGGAATCGGGCTTTCGTGCGGTTGTCCGGAAGTTCGTCGTACCCCGGCTCGGAATGGCGCACGAACAAGCGGCCCAGTCGATGATTCCGCATTCGGTTTAACGTCTCCTCCCAAGAGAACAACGAGGTTTCTTCGTCGACGTATCCGGTCGTATTGGATGCCGTCCGCGGACGGACCCGCACCATTCTGCGCAGCAGCGCTGTCCACTTGTCCCACAGATCGCGGCGGTTGCGATAGAGGCGGGACAACGCCCAGTATACGATAGCCAGCGCCAGCAGAATGGCGATACCGTAAAAAATGAGATTCAAGATATGCGACAGCAGCGACGGTTCGGTCGGCTCCATCGGCGGCATTTCCGGCTTCGGTGCGGCAGGCGGTTCCTCCGGAATCTCCTCGGACGGGCCCGAGCGAAACAATGACAGCAGCCAGGAGATCAGTGCCGTCGCCACGCTTCGCAGCGTATGGACGATGAAGCCGCCGAGTCCGGCAGCGAGCGCCAGCATGGCAAGCAGCAGCACGGCCGCATAAATGCGAATTTGACGTTTCATTTCCCGCGGCACCCGCTGCGCGGCTTGATCCGAGAGGGTGATGTCCCGAATGTTCCGATCATGGGCCAGATACAGCGCCACAGCCAGATGAAGAGTTCCAAGCGCCGCCAGCGTGCCGGTCAATCCGGTCCATTCCGGCTTGAATTGCGCGATCGCGCTAACGGCAAAATAGACGGCGACACCCGTCCAGGGCCACAGGTTGCGCCGGGATCGAAGATGGACGGTCGATCCTTGCAAGCATGCGGCGATCAGCATGCCGGCACCGACGAAGGAAGAGGCCGTCGGACCGATGAGCCAGATCGCCGCCGCGCTTACTGCAAGGGACAGGGCGAGATTCATCCACCAGGATCGCAGCTGTTCGCTAAGCATCGCTGAGAGGACGGAGGCGATCAGCGCAGCGGCTGCCCAGTACGGATGTACGAATTCCGGCATGCCATGCTGGCGCAGAAGCAGCCACACCGGCAAGAACGCCATGCTGAGTTCGAAAGCAGCCGAGACACCGCGGACGATAGAGGTTCGAACGGCAGGGCGGTCATGCATGCTGTGCGGCATGGTCATTCCCTCCCCACTCTTCCGGAATTTCGAGCCATTCAGTGCCGTGGCCCCGCAGTTTCAATCGATCGACTGCCTGCAGAAGCTTCTCTTCACGATGGCAAGTAATGATGAGATAGTCCGTTCGGGTAACGGCTCGTTCCAATTCCTCGTTCAACAAATAAGCCATGTTGGCGGACGATTTCAACTGCAGCTTCGCGAGCTTCGTCAAAATATCCTCGTGCTGCAGGGAACCTCCGAGCGGCGGTAAATAGACGGAAGCCGGCGCTTGGTCGATTAGCCTGCCGTTGCATAGAAAGCCAGTCTGGATGCCTCCCGCAATGGCATGGCTGGCGATCGTCGCCGCATACCGGATACCAAGCTCGATGCGCTCCGGGTCGGTTGTCGCTCCCCACATGGAGCCGGAGGTTTCGACATTCAGGCAGATCATCAGGCGATGGTCCGCCGTGAAGTCCCTGCGATGCACCTGAAGCGTACCGGTTCGGGCCGTCGCTTTCCAGTTGACCGAACGGAAGGAGTCGCCCGAACGATATTCCCTCACGCCCGAGATCAGGAACGGGTCCTCGACGATCCAGCGTTTGACGAGCAAGTCCCCGAGCAGGCTGTGGCTGGGCAGAGGAATGTCGCGTAAATCTACGATACTCGGGTAAACCAGCAGCTCCAGCGACAATGGATATTGTCTGGACACCCGCACCATGCCGAGCGGATCGCCGGCGGTCATCGTGGCGGACTCGATCCGGTAAAGCCCGCGATTGCGGCACTGAATATCATGCCGGCGGACGATCTGCCGATAGGAACGCATGCTGAACAAGCTTAAGTGGTTCTGAAACAGCTCGCCGCTGCGGATGTCCAGGTTGGCTTGTTTGCCGAACACAAGATCGCGCGACAGGAACGATTCAAGCCGCAGCCAAGGGATCGGCAGCAGCTTACGGTTGGCGATCTTCTCGACCATTTCGATATGATCGCCTTCATAAGCTGTTGCACGCGAGAAATGCCGTTCATAAGTGACATGTTTCAAGGCTCTTCTACGGTAAATCCATGCCAACAAGACGAACAGGATGACGCCGTCCAGGACAACCCAATGAAATGGCAGCGACATGGCGCTACCCGCGTGCGTTCGCCCAGGAATCGGACGGTTCGGCCGGCACTTCGATTTCCCCGATCAGACGCTTGAGCAGCGCTTCGCCGCGGTCGCTTGCCGACGGCATGGCTTGACGCAGCAGCATCCGATGCGCCCATACCGGTACAGCGAGCGTCTTGATGTCATCGGGCGTTACATAGTCGCGTCCTTGGACGAGCGCATAGGCTTGAGCCGCGCGCATCAGCGCCTGGCTGCCGCGGGGGCTGACGCCTAGCGCCACGTCCGGATGGCTGCGTGTCGCTTCCGCCAGGCGGATGATATAGCCGAGCAGATCCGGGCCGATCGCAACGACTGACGCGGCGTAGTGAGCGATTGCCCTGAGTTCCTCTCTGCTGACAATGGGCTCAAGCCGCGATAGCGGATCATCGGCACGGAACCTCGACAGGATGTCCACCGATTCCTCGAACGTCGGGTACCCCATGCGGATTCGCATCATGAAGCGGTCAAGCTGAGCTTCAGGCAAAGGGAAGGTGCCTTGGTTGTCGATCGGGTTTTGCGTCGCGACGACGAGGAAGGGAGCTTCCAGCTTGTGCGTGACGCCGTCAATGGTCAGTTGCCGCTCTTCCATGCACTCCAGCAGACTGGACTGCGTGCGCGGCGTCGCCCGGTTCATCTCGTCGGCCAGAAGGATGTTGGCGAACACCGGGCCGGGACGGAATTCGAAATCGCCGGTCTTCGGATTGAAGAAGTTGATGCCGCTCAGATCCGATGGCAAGAGGTCCGGCGTGAATTGGATGCGCTTGAACGTGCAATCGAGCGTGCGGGCGAGCGTCTTGGCCAGCAACGTTTTGCCGGTGCCGGGCACATCTTCGAGCAGCGCATGGCCGCCCGCGAACAATACGGTGAGAAGCAGGTCCACGGTGGACGTTTTGCCGACGATGACTTGCCCGATTTGATTGCGGATGCGGTCGATTTGTTGCTTGGATGAAACCGTTTGCATATTAGGGGCGCCTCCAGTAAGTGTGAACTGTAGTAAGGATAGGGAGAGATGAGTCAATAATTTCATTATATAAGAGGAAATGCTTTAGGGGAAATGCGAATTGGGGAGAGCGGCGGTCGGCGGGCTGGCGGAACAAATTAGCGGCGGGGAGGCACAAAATCGGCGGTCGGCGGGCTAGTGGGACAAATTAGCGGCGAGTAGACACAATATCGTCAACCGCGATCTTCGGTCGACGAGCTCAGCGGCGCCATCCTTGCGCTCGCGTGCCGCACGTGATACAACAAAGGATATGAGATTTGCCTGAATGGAGGTTTCGCCCGTGTTACTTACCCCGCGCGAGGAGGAAGAGCGGCGGCTCGGCGAAGTGCTGAAGCTGGTCGAGCGACGGCTGGACAAGGAACTCGCCGTACTCGGCGAGCGCCGCGGCGACGTCGTTGGCATCCGTCAGGAATTCTGGGACGATGTCCGCATGAACTTTTCCGACGCGACGGAGCTCGGCGAGACCTGGACCAGCATCATGCAGCAGAAGGAGATTCTGATCGAGCGGGAGCGCAGTCACCGCGTCGCCTTCGACGCGGTCAATAAACTGGCGCAGATGCACGACAATCCCTATTTCGCGCGCATCGACTTTACCGAGACCGGCAGCCTGGACAACGAACGGATCTACATCGGCCGCGCTTCGCTCGTGGCGGAAGACGGCCACACGTTCTGGGTGTACGATTGGCGCGCGCCCGTGTCGAGCCTGTTCTACGACCACGAGCCGGGCCCCGCCTCCTATGATACGCCGGATGGCAAGATCGCGGGCGAGCTGACGCTGAAGCGTCAATTCGCCATTCGCGCCGGCAAGCTGAAGCACGTGTTCGACACCGACGAGACGGTCGGGGACGAAATCTTGCAGGCAGTGCTGTCCGAGAAGTCCGATACGTCCATGAAGAGCATCGTGGCGACGATCCAGAAGGAGCAGAACCGCATCATCCGCGACGAGAAGCACCGGCTGCTGGTCGTGCAAGGCGCTGCCGGCAGCGGCAAGACGTCGGCGGCGCTGCAGCGTGTCGCCTATCTCCTGTATCGATTTCGCGATACGCTCACGCCCGACCAGATCGTGCTTTTCTCGCCGAATCCGGTGTTCAAGGGCTACATCTCCCGCGTGCTGCCCGACCTCGGGGAAGCGAACATGCGGCAGATGACGTTCCGCGAGCTGATCGAAGCCCGCCTCGGCCGCAGATACGAGGTGGAAGACTTGTTCTCCCAGACCGAAGCGCTCAGCGCCGCGGAGCTTACTCCGGAAGGCGAGTCGCGCGAGCAGGCGGTCAGGTACAAAGGCTCGGATCATTACTTCCAGACGGTGGAGCGGTACATCGTGCACCTCGAGCGCAAAGGAATCGTCTTCCGCCCGTTGCGGCTTCGAGGCGACACGATCGCCTCTGCAGATGATATGGCTGCGCAGTATTACGCGATCAGAGCTTCGGAAGGGTTCGCTTACCGTGCTTTCACGCTGCGCAAGTGGTTGCTGGAGCGCCTTGCCGACTGGGAGGAATCCCAACTGCAAGAACAATGGGTGATCGATGCGGCAGAGCTCGCGGACGATGAGGAAATCCAGCGCGCCTACGTGCAAATCCGCCGCGGAGGCGGATTTCACGAGGATGCGTTCGACGACGAGGACCGCATGACTGACGCCCTACGCAGACGAGCGGTAGAGGCGGCCGTCGAGCCGCTGCGCAAGGCCGTGAAGGCATACCGCTTCATCGACGCGCTCCAGACGTATCGCGAGCTGTTCCGCAGCCGCACTTTATTCACGTCCTGCGCGCCGGATGGCCAATTGCCCGAACGCTGGGAATGGATGGCCGCACGCGCCGAAGAGACGCTCGCCCGCAAAACAATCGACCACGAAGACGCCACGCCGCTGCTCTATCTCATGGAAGCACTGGAAGGCTTCCGCAAGGTGGAGGGAGACATCCGCCACCTGTTCGTGGACGAAGCGCAGGATTACACGCCGTTCCAGGCCGCATACCTGGCCAAGCGGTTCCCGCGCGCCCGCTTGACCGTGCTCGGCGATTTTAACCAAGCGATCTATGCCGGCTCGCAGGCCAACGGAGGCTTCGGGGGCTGGACCCGGCTGAAGCCGGAAGAGGAAACACGCGTCTGGCGCCTCACGACGAGCTATCGTTCCACCCGCCCGATCGTCGAGTACAGCAAGCGAATACTGCTGCCGGAGGAAGCGGCCGACATCCGGCCTTTCCAGCGCGATGGAGAAGCGCCGACCGTCACCGCCTGCCGCGACGGCGCTCAGCTTGTCGACGCCATTACGATAGACATCCGGCAGCTGCTCGCGCAAGGCTACGGCACGATCGGCGTGATCACCAAGTCGGCCTACGAATGCGGCAATGCGGCCGCGATGCTCAAAGAGCAGTTGCCCGATGAGACGCCGATTACGTATATTACGGGCGGATCGGCCGAACTGCCGAAGGGCGTGTCGGTCCTGCCCTCTTACTTGGCCAAGGGCATCGAATTCGATGCGGTGATCGTATGGGACGCGTCCTCGGCTCGCTACGGCCGGGATAAGGACCGCAAGCTGCTGTATACGGTATGCACCCGCGCGCTGCACGTGCTGCATGTGTATTATCAAGGCGATGCGTCCGTCTGGCTGCCGAAGGGCGAATAATCATCTGTAAAAAATGGGGGGAGCGGGCATGAGCGCAGTGATGGAGGAAGCCAGGGGAGCTTTGCGAACGTACTTCGGGTACGATTCGTTCCGTCAGGGGCAGGAATCGCTGATCGAGGCCATTCTTGCACAGCGGGACGTGCTCGGTATCATGCCGACCGGAGCGGGCAAATCGATCTGTTACCAGATTCCCGCCATCTTGCTGCCGGGCATCACGCTTGTCGTATCCCCGCTCATCTCGCTCATGAAGGACCAGGTCGACGCCCTCACCGAGAATGGCATCCCCGCCGCGCTGCTGAACAGTACGCTGACTGCCGCTGAGATGAACCGGACTTGCCGCGACATCGAGCAAGGCCGCTATCGTATTGTCTACATCGCGCCGGAACGACTGGATTCCGAGCGCTTCACCCAGTGGCTGGACCGGATTCAAGTGTCGCTGATCGCCGTGGACGAGGCGCATTGCATCTCGCAGTGGGGGCACGATTTTCGTCCCAGCTACTTGTCCATCTCGCGTCTGACGGAGCTGCTGTCGCCACGGCCGATCATCGCCGCCTTCACGGCTACGGCTACGCCGGAGGTGCGGGAGGACATCGCGCAGCGGCTGCAACTCCGAAGCCCGCTCAAGATCACAACCGGCTATGCCCGGGCGAACCTCGCTTTCAGCGTCGCGCGCAGCTCCGACAAACGGAGCGAGCTCATGCGCTGCCTGCAAGCTCACGCGGGAGAGGCCGGCATCGTCTATGCTTCCACGCGCAAAGAGGTGGAAGCCTGCCATGCCTGGTTGCAGGCTCAAGGGGTACGCGCGGGCAAATATCATGCCGGCCTGGACGAGCAGGAGCGAGCCCGCACGCAGGATGCGTTTCTGCGGGACGATCTGCAAGTGATCGTCGCCACGAACGCTTTCGGTATGGGCATCGACAAGTCCAACGTTCGCTTCGTCGTGCACTACAATTTGCCGAAGAACATCGAAGCGTATTACCAGGAAGCTGGTCGGGCCGGACGCGACGGCGCGCCGGGCGAATGCGTGCTCTTCTATTCGCCGCAGGATACGGTCACGCAGAAGTTCCTGATCGAGCAAAGCGAAGGCGACGAGGAGCATAAACAGACCGCTTATCGCCAATTGAACGACATGGTGCGCTATGTCTATTGCCAGGAATGTCTGCAGCAGGCGATCGTCTCTTATTTTGGCGACACTTGCGAGCCTTGCGGCCAATGCGGCAATTGTCTGGACACGGCCGAGAAGCTGGACGTGACCGAAGCGGCCAAAGCGGTGTTCGCCTGCGTGGCGGGCATGCGCCAGCGATTCGGCGTGACGATGGCGGCGAAGGTGCTGCGGGGTTCGAAGGAAGCGAAGCTGCTGGAGCTCGGCTTCGACCGGTTGGCTGTATACGGCCGGATGGGCAGCCGCAGCGAGCGGGACATCGTCGGCTTCATTCAGGCGCTCGCCGCGCAAGGCTATCTGCGAGTGACCGACAGCGCGTATCCGGTCGTCACGCTGACCTCCCGGGTCCGCTCGGTACTGGATGGAGAGGAACGCGTGTACCGCCGACTAGAGCAGCCGCAGGAGACGCAGCCGCCGCAGCGCCGCTCCTCCGGCCGTGGATATGCCGATCACGCCAGCCTGGGCGCGGAAGGAGAAGCGCTGTTCGCGCGGCTGCGCACGCTTCGCAAAGCATTGGCCGACCGGGAGCGGGTGCCTCCCTTCATCATTTTCAGCGATGCCGTCCTGCGCGAGATTTGTCGCGTGCGGCCCGCGACGGAGCAGGAACTCGGCAAGGTCAAAGGCATCGGCGAAGCGAAGATGGCGAAGTACGGACGCGCATTCCTGGAAGCGGTGCTGGAGCAATAATCCGGGAAGCGACAACGGGCTCGATCGGTACGGAGAGCAACATGTAGAGCGAGTTGGAGGTACGGTGGGCGGAAATGGTGTGGACAGAATTATTTTGACGGTGTTCATTTCGTATACGATTGCCCTGAGATCTAAGCAAGTTGGCGTTGACATCGAGGTTTCTACGGTCTATCCTTAATAATAATCATTAACAGGACGGGGGACAGGTTCGATGCTCGAAGGGAACGGTGAAGATCGGATAATTGTGTTCACGGGTCCGGACGGTTCCGGCCGCAAGTCGGTCGCATTGGCCGTCGGCCAAACATTCGGCATGGTCAGAGTCATCTCGTACGTCACGCGTTCGCCCAGGAAAGGCGAGATCGACGGACAGGACTACTTCTTCATCTCGACGGAAGAATACGAGAGAAGAGAGCAGGAAGGTCAATTCCTGGAAAGCGTGAGAATCAACGGCCACCGGTACGGCATCCGGCGCGAGGACGTCGAACGGCTGATTGACAAGCACGCTTACATCTACCTCGTGCTCAATCGGGAAGGCGCCCAGCGATTGAAGGATTTGTTCGGAGACAAGGTCGTGCGTCTGTTCCTGTATGCGGATCGGGATACGCTGGAACAGCGTCTGAAAGCGATGGAACTGGACGAAGACGTCATCGCCCAGCGCATGAGCCATTATGACGTACAGATGGATTACCGCAACGATTGCGAGCATTCGTACGGGAATTACATTTTGGCCGATACGGTATCGCGCATTACGGAGACGCTGGAGGAATATTTCCAGCGCGATTTGATCGACAAAGATTGATGATTGCGACGGCGCATTCGCCAGCCGCGAGGGACCCGACGGTCTTCCGCGGTTTTTTTCTTGCATTCGGCGCAAAATGACGAAATATGTCTTTTCACGCTAATATCGGGTGGTATAATGAGGGAAAAAGGCTGCGGGGTGTTCCGGTTGATCGACCGTAATTTGTTAGAAGTTCAATCGATGCTGCGCAAGAACGGCATTCTGATCAGCTTCTCCGGCAGGCTGTCCCAGCAGTTGATCGAAGAATATGGCGATGCGGTCAAGACGTACCTGGAGTCGGAGTCCAGGCCGAAGAACGAGATCTTCCATATCTTCTCGATCTTTATCGAGATGACCCAGAATATTAAGAACTATTGTTCGAGCAAGTCGGATTCCGAGTCATCCGACCGGATCGCGCAATCGAGCATCGTCACGATCGGCAAGGACGATCAAGGCACTTATATTTGCGCAGGCAATCTCATCGAGCATGCCGACGCGCGACCGCTCGGCGAGCGCATCGATGCGCTGATGCACATGGACAAGGACGGTTTGAAAATGCTGTACAAGGAGCGTCTCAAATCCAGTGAGCCCAAAGACGGAGTGGGGGCAGGCATCGGCTTGATAGACATGGCTCGCAAAGCGACATCGCCCATTCAATATTCCGTGACGAAAGATGCGGACAACCTCTCATTTTTCACTATAAAGGCGGTTGTATAGCATGAACGACATCATTCAGCCCATTCACATCGCGCCTACCCGCAGCACGCCGGAAGTCCATTTTGATCCTGTGAAGCACCTGCTCGCGATCCGCGGCCAGTCGTACCCGGAGAACGCATTCGCCTTTTACGAGCCGCTCCTCCACTGGATGGACGGTTATCTGACGCATGTACAGAGCGAGACGATCGTCGACTTCGAATTGCAGCTGCCCTATATCAACACGACCAGTACCAAGTGCTTCCTGATGATGCTGGAGAAGTTGGATGAAGCCTATCGACGGGGCAAGAAGGTCGCCGTACGATGGCAGTACGATATCGACAATGAGAGCGAGCTCGAATGCGCGGAAGAATTCAAGGAAGACTTGAGCCTTCCGTTCGACATCGTTCCAAAATCGGCAGAGTAGGTGAACGATGCAGACGGAACGCCGGGAAGACAGCCGCCAACGACCGCTGTATGACGGCAGCGTATGGAAAGTCATCATGGTCGCGACGGTCCTGATCGTCTTGTCCACGACACTAGTCGGTGTGATGTCCTACCGCATTACACAGCAGGAAGTGATCAAGAATCTCAAGGCGGGCGATCTCGCGATTCTGGCGCGTTCCGTCGCGAACCAAGTGCAAGGCCGCATCGACCGCGCCGTCGAGACGTCCCGTATGCTGGCGGATAATCCGGCAGTCGCCGAATGGGTTGCCGGCGCCGAACGGGACGATCGATTGGGCGGCATTGTCAAGCGGATGTTGGCCGAACTGCCCGGTCAATATGACTATACGAACTCTTTCGTCGTCAGCGCGGTTACGGGCCAATATTGGTCGGAATCAGGCCAAGTGCTCAACGTGGTCAGCAAGCGCAATCCGGACGACAGCTGGTTTTACCGGACGATCGCTGCGGGCCGCAAATCGACCGTGACGGTCGATTACAATTCCGAACGACAG
Source organism: Bacillota bacterium (assembly GCA_023391635.1). Lineage (GTDB taxonomy): Bacteria > Bacillota > Bacilli > Paenibacillales > Paenibacillaceae > Cohnella. Next base: position 138,519 of record JAEWAQ010000048.1, read on the forward strand.
GACACCTTTGTCTTCGTTAACGTTCTGATCGGCGAGACGGGTCGTCCGCTGGGCGTCGCGGGCGTCGGCTTGTCCTTGAAGGAATTGTCCGAGGACATTGCCGGTTACAAGCTGATGAGCGGGAGCCGCATCTGGATGGTTGGTGCGGACGGCATGATCCGGTTGGCTGACGACTATTCGCTGACGGGTATGAATATCGCGGACCGATTGACGGCTTCGGCGCTGGAGGAATGGAACAAGGGCAACGCGGCCGAGTCGTACGTATTCGAAGCGGATGACCGGGAAGGGCGCAAGGTCGATATGATCCGCTATCCGATCGGGGAGGCTCAGATGCAGCTGCTCGTGCAGATTCCCCGGAGCCAGACGACAGGATTCCTCGGTTCCATCCGGAACAACACGACGGTGGTGGCCGTGCTTTCGCTCATTGTGAGCGTGTATTTCTTCACCTACATTTCCAGAAGGATCGCCGATCCGTACAAGCGCGCATTGAAGCTGAATGACGAACTGGAGGCGATCGTCACCGAGAGAACCGAGGCGTTGTCCGACAAGAATCGGATCATGACGGAGAGTGTCGCCTACGCGAATCGTATTCAGCAAGCCGTGCTGCCGTCCGTATCCGAGCTGCGGGACGCTTTCGCCGAACATCTGACTTATTGGAAGCCCAGAGACGGCGTCGGCGGCGATTTCTACTGGATGAAGCGGGATGCGGATACGGACACGCTGTGGGTCGCCGTCGGCGATTGCTCCGGCCATGGCGTGCCAGGTGCGCTGATGACGATGCTGAGCGTATCGCTGCTGGATCGGATCGTCGAGCAAGTGCAGCCAGGCATGGACTCGCCCGCTCATGTCATGCGCAAGCTGAACGTGCTGCTTAAAGATACGCTCGGTCAGACGGAGCCGGACGGTCAGACCGATGACGGGCTCGATCTCGGATTGTTCAGGATTCGCGGGGGACGGATGATATATGCCGGTGCAGGGATTCTGCTGTTCGTCCAGGACACGGAAGGCATTCGGCTCATTCGCGGAGACAAGCCCAGAATCGGCTATCGCCGGACGCTTGAAGATACGGCGTATACCGATCACGACATTCGGACGGAGAAGGATGCAGTCTATTACTTGGTAACGGACGGCATCCCCGACCAGAGCGGCGGACCGAAGAAGCTGTCGCTTGGCAAGACCAAGCTGACGGAATGGCTTGCCTCTTACAGCGGAGTGCCGCTGGCGGAACAGCGATTGCGATTCGAAGCGGATCTGACGGCATTCATGGATCAAGAGCACCAGCGCGACGATATGACGTTATTCGCTTTCAGGCTGAAGGGTTCAAGCGATCAAGAGGAGCGGTAATCGTATGGCGGGAAGCTACAAGCACAACGCGGCATTCCAGGAGGAAAGACTCGCCTTGCTCGAGGCGCAACGGGAAGTAAACAGAGCCGGCACCGGCTATTCGCCTGGCGATCTGTTGTCCGGCTATCGCAGATTGTCCGAGCGATACGAGAAGCTGCTGCGGGAAATGTATAAAGTGCTGCACATCAGCGACACCCAGAGCATGGCGCTCTACCGGCTCGAGTCGGATTTGACCGCCCTGCTCGACAACGCCGGCCAAGGCTTTCTGATGGTCGACCGCAGCCTCAAGGTGCAGAAGCCGTACAGCAAGGAGTGCGATCGACTGTTCGGCCGCCGGATCGGAGGCTTGCCGCTGACCGAATTGATCTGGCCTCAGGATCCGTACATGCGGGCGAAGGTCGAAGCGCTGCTGCTGCGTATGCTGGACCCGCTCGAGGGCAGCCGCGGCATCGGCTATTCGGACGGATTACCCCGTTCATTCGAACGCGAAGGCATGCGGATCCGCATCGACTGCAAGCAGATCGGTCAGTCGGATGACGCCGGCGAATCGCGGATCATGATTATACTGACCGATATGACCGAACAGGCAAAGTCGAGGGAGCAGCTGGAATTCCTCAGCACACACGACCCTCTGACGGGTCTGTTCAACCGGAATTACGTGGACAAGTGGATGTCGGATTATCGCAAGCAAGCGTTCGCGCCGCTCAGCATGATCATTACGGATATGAACGGGTTGAAGCTGGTCAATGACGTCTTCGGTCATCTAAAAGGAGATGAGATGCTCCTGCGCGCGTGCTCGCTCATCCGCAGGACGTTCGGCGAGGATGCGGTATGCGCCAGGTGGGGCGGCGACGAATTTCTGATCCTGCTCCCGGGCGCGGACGAAGCCGAATGCGCTCGGCAGATCGAGCGGCTTCAGGAAGCTTGCGAGCGGACGGCGGCGAATCCGATCCAGATCAGCATGGCGATCGGATCGTCGACGATGTCCAGCCCGCTCGATGACGAGCATCAGCTCTTCCAGCAAGCAGAGAAGATCATGTACAAGATGAAGCTCACGGACAGCCGCAACGTCCGCAAGAGGCTGATTCATGAAATATCGGAGTCGATGTACGCGCGCGGGATCGAGGACAGGGGACACGTGCAGCGTATCGCTCGCCTGGCAGAGGGGTTGGCAGAGCGGCTGCGCCTGTTTCCGGACGGATTCCAGCATTCACTGCTCGACCTGCTCGCCCAGCTTCATGATGTCGGAAAGATTGCGATTCCCGATGATGTGTACCGCAACCGCGGCAAGCTGAGCGAGGACCAGTGGGAATTGATCCGCTCGCATAGCGAGATCGGCTACCGGCTCGCCTATTCGCTTGGGGAACCTGCGCTTGCCGAAGCGATCCTATCCCTTCATGAGAATTGGAACGGCCGGGGATACCCCTACGGCTTGCAGGGGGAGCAAATCCCGCTGTTGTCGCGGCTGTTCGCCGTTGTCGACGCCTACGATGTGATGCTGCACGATCAGCCTTATCGCGAGGCGATGGGCCGGGAAGCGGCCTTGGCGGAGATCGAGCGGCATGCGGGCACGCAATTCGACCCTCGCCTGGCGCGGGCGTTCGTCGCCTGGCAACGCGGACAATAGGCCCAAGGCGATGAACGGCTGCAACCGGCTGTTTCCGGCCACGAATGAACGAGTTAATATCCGACGAACCGTACACCGCCGCAAGGCGGTGTTTTCGTGTGCTGTCCTATCGATAGGATGTGCGGAATTACGCGATTTTCGCGAAGGTACTTCAATCGAGGGCGACAATGCACCTATAATGGAGAGACACGGAGGTGGCAGCATGCCGCGACAACGGCCGGGATGGACGAATCCGCTAACCCGCATGAAGGTGAAGCAGCAGCTGGCGCTGCTGTTCCTCATTCTGGTGGGCCCCGTATTCGTGCTGAACTACTATGCCAACCTGAAAGCCGAGCAGATCCTGAAACGACATGTGACGAACGCCTATCTGGAGCTCAACAAGCAGAACGACATCCTGATCAATCGGGATATCGACACGATCAGCCGCATCATGACGACGATCATCCAGAACCCAGTGACGCAGGCGCTTCAGCCGAAGGATGAGGATACGCTGGCTCGAGTGCGCAAGTACGAGACAGTCGACAGTCTGCTGGCGACTTACCCGCTCGGCGTCAGCGAAGGCGAAGCCGTAATGTACTACCTGTACATCTACGACCCGCAGGACCACTATTCGTTTGCTCCCCAGACTTCTTTGCGTTTCAAAAATGGCGGCGTGTTCTTCTATACGGACCAGACGAGGCAAGCGTGGATGGAAGAAGCCGCGGAGCGCAAGGGCAAGGGGTACTTGCGCATCTTCGAGTCGATGGCCTTGGGCATGCCGCAGATGACGCTTGCTTATGTGCGGGCGGTCAACAGCACGACGGAGGGCAACAAGGTGATCGGCGTGCTGATCGCGACGAACGTCCACAAGAAAATTCAACAATCGCTGCAGACGATCTCCTTGCCGGGCGACGGAGAGATTTATGTAACCGATTACGACAACCGCATCCTGGCCTCTTCGCTGCATGAGGCCGAGATTGGCGGGCAGCTCGAACTGCCGCCGCTGCTCGTTACCGGCGACGAACCGGAAGGGACGGTTGACGCGGTCCATGGCGGCTACATCTATGTCGAGCATTACAATTACGAGAACCGACGGAAGCTGATCTACAAAATCCCGACGTTCTCCATGCTCCAGCAGCAGAATGAATTGAAGCGGGTTATCCAATTGATCTCGATCGTCTATTCGGCGTTCGCGATGGCGGTGATGGCGTATTTCTGGCGTTCGCTGCTGACGCCGATGCAGCGGCTTGCCGCGTTCACCCGATCCTACGAGCCGGGCAAGCGGGTGCCGAGCGCGCCCGCGGAAGGCCGCAACGACGAAGTCGGCGTATTGATCCACTCGGTCTACGGGATGGCAAGCCGGCTGAACGCGTTGATCGAGGACCGCTATCTGATGGAGATCAAGCAGAAGGAAGCGCAACTGCAAATCCTGTACCAGCAGATTAATCCGCATCTGCTGTATAACACGCTGGAAAGCATCTATTGGAAGAGCTCGCTGGAGGGCCGCTCGGAATCGGCCGAGATGATCAAGGAGCTGGCGCTGCTCATGAAGATCGGGCTGAGTCGGGGGCGCGAGTTGATTGCGCTGTCTGAAGAGCTGGAGCATGCGAGGGCATATATGGCTTTGCAGCAGATGCGTTACGACTACGAGTTCAAGCTGGTATGGCGGATCGACGAGCGCGCGATGCACTGCCTCATTCCGAAGATTACGTTGCAGCCGCTGCTGGAGAACGCGATCCTGCACGGCGTCCGCCAGATGGGCGACGAAGGGGAAATTGCGGTCAACGTGGATTTGACAGCGGAAGCCGTGGTAATCCGCATTGAAGACAATGGCTACGCGGCAGTCAACTACGGCGCGATCGCGCGGCTGCTGGAGGGTGACGCCGAGCATGCGACGTCCGGCTACGGCATTCGCAATGTACATCAGCGCATACAGCTGCATTACGGTGGCGGGTACGGCTTGCATTACGCCAGGCGCGAGGGCGGCGGCACCATCGTGACGATCGTGCTGCCTGCGCGGGAAGACAAGGAGGAGGATCGGCATGTATAACATCTTGATCGTCGACGACGAGCCGTTGATTTGCCGGGGGCTCAGCAGTCTGCTCCAATCGTCGGGTCTGGCCATCGGCAGTCTGCATACAGCGCTGAGCGGACATGAAGCGCTCGATTACTTGCGCATGGAAGAGATCGACCTCTTGATCACCGACATTCAGATGGGCGCGATGAGCGGTATCGAGCTGATGCACCAGGCGAAAATTCTGAAGCCTTGGGTGCAGGCGATCGTCATCTCCGCGCACGAGACGTTCCAATACGCCCAGCTCGCGATGCGGCTCGGGGCGAAGGATTACTTGATCAAGCCGCTCAAGAACGAGCAGTTCCTGGACGCGGTGCGCAGCGTACTGCTGCAGATGGAGAAGCCGGCGCCGACGGACGACGGGCTCTTGTCCGCGCAGCGCGAGCACTACCGCATGCAGGAGCCGCTGCTGGCGCATGCCGAGCTGCTGAACCGGGTGCTGACCGAACCGGACGCCGCGGCAGAATCGGCGCAAGCGCTGGCTGCCGCGCTCGGTCCGGCCGGTCCTTACTTCGCGGTCATCCGCGTCAAGCTCGATCCCGCGTCGCGCCAGCCCCTCCTGACCGAAAGGGATACCGGGCTATTGCAATATGCCGCGCTCAACATCGCAGAAGAGCTGCTCGGCCGGGATTGGCGCCATGCGGCGTTCTACTCGGCCGACACGTCGATCGGCATCATCCTGCATTGGGATGAGGCTGCCTACGGCGCGGCCAGCGACGCGGAGAAGATCAACCAACTCGACATGATTGGCCGGAGCCTGCACCACAACATTCATAAATATTTGAATCTGGCGTGCGTCGTCGGCATCAGCCAGATCTTGAAAGGACCGGCATTCCTCTACACTCTCGGAGAACAGGCGCGCAAAGCCATTTTGTGGAATCGGGAGCACCGCGATCATCATGTATTCTACTACGGAGATTTCAAATGGAGCTTGTTCAGCGAGGAGCCGACGGATGAGCAGTGGACCGAGCAGAACAACGAGATCGTGGAGAAGGCGAAGTCGTTCATCGACGCGCATTACGCCCGCAAAGGGCTGACACTGCATGAAGTGGCGCACGAGAACCATGTCAGCCCGAACTACCTCAGCTACTTGTTCAAGAAATTTACCGGGTTCAACCTATGGGAATACGTGATCAAATTGCGGATGGAAGAGAGCCGGATGCTGCTGCTCTCCACCGATCTGCGCAGGTACGAAATCGCGGATAAGGTCGGATACGAGTCGCCGGAACATTTTAGCAAAATATTCAAGAAATACTACGGCATCAGCCCCAGCGAGGTAAAGAAATAAGCTCGTCAGCGCAAGCGTAAGATCGCCCATCATCCTGATAGAACTGCACCTATTCACGGCTTTCGGCCTTCTCTACAATGAAGCAAGACGGATAGAGTAAGGACGGAGGGAGACTAGCATGAATCATACCGTCACATCAGGCGTTGCGCCTGCCGCATTGCCGACGCGCCCGAGGGGGAGATGGCGCAAACACTTCTGGGGGTTCGCGTTCGTGCTTCCGGCGGTGGCGATCTTCCTGCTGTTCCTGTGGATGCCGATCGTCAAAGGCTTGATCTACAGCCTGTACGACATCGACTTCGTGAAGGGCAATACGTTCGTCGGACTGGACAACTATCGAATGGTGCTGAAAGACCCCGACATGCTGATTTCGGTCCGCAACACGCTGTATTACATGCTGCTCTGCATCGCTATCGGATTCTGGGTGCCGATCCTGTTCGCGATTGCGATCTCCGAGATGCGCAAGGGCCAGGGCTTCGCACGGGTCGCGGCTTACTTGCCTTACGTGGTGCCGGTCGTTGTCCTGTATGGGCTGTGGAGATGGCTGTACGATCCGGTGGGGCCGATCAACTTCGTGCTGACGAAGCTCGGCATCCCGCAGATCAGCTTCATGACGGACACGAAATGGTCGATGGCCTCGATCGTCATCATGGAGACGTGGCAGCAGTTCGGATCGGCTATGCTCATCTATCTGGCGGCCGTGCTCAGCGTGCCGCGCGACTGGTACGAGGCGGCCGAGATCGACGGGGCGGGCGTCTGGCGGCGCATCCGCCACATCACGCTGCCGGCGATCCGCGGCCAGATTGCGCTGCTGTTCGTACTGCAGCTGATCGCCAATTCGCAAGGCTATCAATCGCAGCTTGCCATGCTGGACGGAGGGCCGAACAATGCGACGCTGACGTATTCGCTCTACATCGTCAAGACGGCGTTCAACCGGCTGGATTACGGAACGGCATCGGCGCTTGGCGTGTTGATGTTCCTCGTGCTCGCAGCGCTGGCGGTTGCGCAGAACCGATTGTCGAAGCGGGGAGGGGATGCGTCGTGAACAACGTGAACAACGCGGATCGCGGCATTCTGTCTTCGTATGATTTGCGGAAACCGGCGAATCGGATCGTCTATGCGCTCATGCTGATCGTCATCGTGCTCATGGTGCTGTCGATGCTGTATCCGATCGCGATCGCTTTCTTCAACGGCGTGAAGGCCAACACCGAGGTCAACTCGTTCCCGCCGACGTTCTGGCCGAAGTCGTGGCACTGGGACAATTACGGCGCAGGCTGGCATTATATCGATCTGATGAAATATTTTCGCAGCACCATGCTGATCTTCATCGGCAATATGGCGGTGACGGTCGTCGTGCTCGGACTCGCATCTTTCAGCTTGTCCAGATTGGATTGGCCATATCGAAAGGCCGTGTATTACTTCTTCCTGGCGACCTTGTTCATACCGCCGACGACGTATATCATCCCTAACTTCATCAACCTGAAGGAACTGGGGCTGCTGAACACGTATTGGGCGTTCTGGCTGCCGGCGGGGGCCCAGGCGTTCTACCTGCTGCTGCTCAAGACGTTTTTCGACGGCATCAGCAGCGAGCTGTTCGAATCCGCGCGCATTGACGGAGCTTCGGAGCTGCGCATATTCGGCCAGATCGCCTTTCCGCTGTCGATTCCGATCTTCGCCACGCTCGCGATCTTCGTGTTCGGCAGCGCGTGGAACGACTGGTTCTGGCCTTCCTTCGTCCTGAATGGGGAGAAGTACCCGCTCGCCACGGCGATCAAGCGTTTCGTCATCGACGCCAGACGGCTGGATCTCAATGTCCGGTTCGCGATTCTTACGATGGTCATGGTGCCGCCGGTCGCGATTTTCCTCGTGTTTCAGCGCTTCATCATCCGCGGTCTGCACTTGGGCGGGGTGAAGGGGTAACGGCGGCAACGGCGGCAATGGAGGAGATATGCAGAGACGGGTAAGGCGGCAGAATGGTCAGATTGGACATGACGAACAGGAACGTAAGGTTGCACATGATCGGGATAGGAATGCACATCGTCACGGCGCGATCGTCCCCTTATGATGATCGTGTAATCCAAAATACGTTGCCGAAGGGGAGTTGCATAACCATGCGTAAGTTGACGTTCGTTGCAGTATGCTTGCTTGCTGTCAGTCTCGTTTTGGCGGCATGCGGAGGGAAGAATGAAGGTTCATCCTCGCCGAGCGCCAGCTCCGATGCGCCGAGCGCTTCGAAACCGGCCGCTTCCGATTCGCCCAGCGCCGCACCGGCGGACGACCTGGCGAGCAAGAAGATCACGATCAGCATCTACTATCCGACGCCGGACCAAGTCGAGAAGCGCGCGCTCGAGGACGACAAGATCAAGCGCTTCAACGAAGTGTATCCGAACGTGACGATCGTGAAGAGCGATTGGCAGTACAATCCGAACGAGATTGGCATGAAGATGGGCGCGAACGAAGCGCCGACGCTGTTCAACACGTATGCGACGGAAGGCAAGTTCCTGGCCGAGAAGGGCTGGGCGGCCGACATTACCGAGCTGTACAACGGCTATGAGTTCAAGGATCAGATGAACCCGGTGCTGCAGGACTTGTTCATTATTGACGGCAAAGTCGTCGGACTTGCCCAGCAAGGGTACCCGACGGGCACGGTCGTCAACAAGAAGATGCTGACGGACAAGGGCGTGGCGATACCGAGCTACGACTGGACGTGGGAGGATATGCTGAACACGGCGAAGGCGGTCGCCGATCCCGGCAAGGGCATCTCCGGCATTGCTCCTATGGGCAAGGGCAACGAAGCCGGCTGGAACTGGACGAATTTCCTGTTCGAGGCGGGCGGCGAAATTCAGTCTGTGGACGGCGGCAAGGTGACGGCGACATTCAATTCCGACGCGGGCGTGAAGGCGCTCGAATTCTACCAGCGGCTGCGCTGGGAAGCGAACGCGATTCCGCAGGATTGGGCGCTCGGCTGGGGCGATGCGGTCGGGGCATTCGCACAAGGCCGCACGGCGATGGTCATTGCCGGTCCTGACGGCCCAGTTGACCAGGCGCTGAACCAAGGCGGGATGAGGGCGGAGGACGTACTCGTCTATCCGATGCCCGCTGCCGCTGCCGGCGGCAAGCATACAGGCGTCATGGGCGGCGACTTCCTCGTCATCAACCCGAACGCCTCGAAGGACGAGCAGGAGATCGCTTTCCGTTACGCGACGTTCGACTATTTCTCGGACAAAGGACTGGAGTCGGTCGAGGCGAGCATTCAGGCGCGGAAGACGGATGGCAAGTTCTTCGTGCCGCCGGTCATTCCCTACTACAAGGACAATTCCGATTACGGCGCCAAGGTGCGCGATGTTTATAACAAGTACGACAACGTGTACCAATACGATCCGGAAGTGCTGTCGCTCATCGACGGCAAGCCGGAAGCGCAGTACAACACGCAAGATTATTATGCGACGATGACGAATGTCGTGCAGGAGGTGTTCTCGAAGAAGGACACCGACCTGAAGAAACAGCTCGACATGGCGGCGAAGCTCGTGCAGGAGAAGTTCTACGACACGATTAAGCTGTAGGTTGACATGTTTGTTCCCCCTCCGGTCCTGCCTTGTCTGGCGGGGCCGGATTTTTGTTGATCAGGCTCGCGTCGCGGGAAGGCTAACGCCCGATCTGTGATCAGATGCGAAAAGTATAGTTCTTTTCGCCCAATTCACTCCGATTGAACGAAAAGCTGCATTCCCTGCATTTGTTCTCCCTCGTTATGCTCGACAGGAGCACTTTTTGGTTGAAGTGATGTACCTTTTACAGCTCTTTGTGCGCAAACAGACAAGACCATAAAAAGAGATGCAGGTTATGCAGTACTTCGCTAAAGAAGCGGATTTCGCAAGAAGAAAATCTTTGCGGAAGGAGTTAACCGTATGGAGACGGACAAGATCGGGCGGCAACGAGACCGGCGAAGCGGACGCGGATCAGGAGTGAGTCGGCTATCGATGCACAAACGGTTCATGATTGTTCTTGCCGCGGGAGCGGTGGTGGCGCTTGCGGTTGCGGCCATGTTCATCTGGCATTATCCGGACGCTCTGTTCGGCCGCGCCGTGAAGTTTACCAAAGAAGGCGACCTGCTCGTCGTGAGCGGAATCAAGTACGAGATCGCATTCAGCGCGGCGGACGGCGGGATTCGGTACGTTCGCGGCGAATCGCATGATGGCCGGCGGGAGACGATCTCTCTGGGCAATCGGGCTGGCGCTTTGTGGTGGGCGTTCGCGGACGGCAACTCATCCTCGTCGTGGAATGGAGCCGGGCAGGCAAACGAGTTTTCCTACCAATGGCATCGCGGCAGCCAATCTCTTGTGCTGCGTTATGGCGGTCCGATGCAAGTGGAGGCGACGTTCCTCTTCGGGGCGGAAGGCCGTGTCGAGATGGAAGCGAAGGTGGCTAACCATACGGAGAACGCGCTGGCCTCCTTCCAATTTCCGTATGAATTGAAGGTGGACGCCGCACAGGTGCAGGACGGCTTGCTGCCCTTGCTGCCAGGAGCCAGGCTCACTGCTGCCTTCTTCCAGGAAAGCAATTCCTACGAAGCACAATACCCCGGCACGATGTTCGCATCCTATGCCGCCGTTCGGACCAATAATGGGAACTTGGCGCTTTACGACATTCATGGACCAACGATCGAGACGACGAAGCTCGGCTTCAAGAACCAGGTCGACGATGCCGGCAAGACTGCTGTGGTGCATGCGTACAACGCAGCGATCCCTCCAGGCGGCGAATGGTCGACGCCCAAGATTGTGATGGAGATCGGAGGGGATTATCCGGATTCGATTCGCGGATACGGGAAGCGCAATGGATTCGCGAATATGCCGACATTGGCGGAGAAGTTGGCTGACGAGTTGTCGGTTTACGCCGCGCTGCCGTTATACAAAATGGATATTTCCGCGCTTAAGGGCGCCAATTGGCAGCGCTTGAGGACGGATTACGTCGACCGAATGAGCTACCCGGGCGTGCTGCACCTGGTCGGATTCCAGCGGGGCGGGCATGACGAGAACTATCCCGATTTTTTGCCGCCCGATCCGGTCTGGGGCACGGAGTCCGACTTCCAGGCATTCGTACGTGGCGCCCATGAGAAAGGGAACAAGATCGTCCCTTACACGAACTTCTCCTGGTGGGGCGTTCATGCGCCGACGCTGACACAATTGCCGGACGGCACGACACTGGAGCATATCGCAGCCTTGCGGAAGAGCGGCCTGCCGATCAAGGAGGATTACGGTCAGCACAGCGGGTACGTGATGAATCCGGCCCATCCGTTCGTGCGGGAGCGCATCGCGCGGGAACACGACAAGCTGCTGGAGGCTGGTTTTGACGGGGTGTTCGAGGATCAATGGGGCATCCGCGATACGCCGGCCATGTACAATGAGACGGCTCCGGACGGCACGCATGCGGCGAATGCTTATTTTCAGGGGGTGCGGGATTATTTCAAGGCATCTTCGAAAATGAAGCTGTACACCGAGGACGGCATTGACGTGCTGGCAGGCGATGCGGTCGGATTCATGGGCACCAACTATTTGTGGGACGTGCTCGGCTACAGGAACAATACCGCCGCGTACACGCAGTATTATCCCATGATCGGCATGCTGCTGCGCGACAAAGTCATGCTCTACCAGCACGATCTGGCCGCCGAGACGATGACGGACAATCAAGACTTGCTGCGCTGGAACCTCGCGATGGGTTACAATCTGAGCGCCGATCTGTACAATGGCGTGTCCAATCCGTGGGTCGCGGCGACGGGCGTCTTGCAGCGGGAGGTGCTTGCCGGATACGCGGATGCGCCGGTTGTCGGGTTCAAGCAGGTCGGTCCAGATGCGACACGAACCGATTTTGGCTCCGGGCATGTCGTGACGGCCAATTGGAACAAAGAGTCGCCCTATGTGCTGGACGAGGCATTCACGCTGTCTCCCGGCGGGTTCGACGTGAAGTCGGAGGACGGGAGAGTAAGAGCCGGGAACTATACGCGTTACAACGGCTTCGACCTGGATCCGGGCGAACACGATCTGGTGGAGGTTCGCGGGGACGAGGCGATCCGCGTGTATCAGCCATTCGGAGCAGATACGACGCTGCAAGTGCGGAAGGGCGACGGATGGAAGCATGCGGTTGCGGCGGCCTATACAGCAGACGGGGTGAAAATTGCGGACTGGCCGGTAGAGGAAGCGGGGGAAAATGTTCGGTTCGACTATATCGCTCTGGCGGGAGGCAGGAAGGTTGGTTATGTGGAGCTTGCGGCTGCGGATGAGCCGTCAGCAGTTGCGCCCGGGACATTTCACAAGGTGAAGCAGCTGGCGAACCTCGCGCTTGATCGCGGTGTCCGTTCGACGACGGATACGGCGGAAGCCTTCGCGGCGGAGAAAGCGGTGGACGGCGATCCGTACACATATTGGGAGAGCATTTCGCGTAAATTTCCGCAGTCGCTGACGGTGGACTTGGGCGCAGAGGCGCAAGTCGACAAGCTTGTGCTGCGTCTGGTGCCGCAAGAGGCGTGGGAGCGGCGGGAGCAGACGATCGAGGTGCTGGGCGGCACGGACGGCGAGTCATTCGTGCCGCTGGTTGCTCCGCAAGCTTACGCGTTCGACCCGGCTGCCGAGAACAAGGTGGAAGTGTTGTTCGAATCCGCTGCGAACGTTCGCTACATCCGGCTGACCGTCTCCGGGAATACGGCTTGGCCGGCCGCGCAAATTTCCGAGCTTGAGGCGTACGGGGGGGCGTAAGATTAACCTGTTCCGGATGAGGAACGGAGTGAGGGGGACCGCCCGCGATTGTTCGGAACGGTCCCTCGATTATGCCGTTAAATCTATCTTCGTCCGCTTACCCGCCCGCCTTGCGCCGATACAGCCGGAACGCGAGCGGCATGAAGACGAGCATGACGATGGCCAGTCCCGCGAGCGTCAGCAGCACGTCTCCGAGCGGCGCCGTACCGTGCATCAAGCCGCGCGCCGCCGACGAGGCGAGGCTGACGGGATTGTACGCGACGATCCGGCCCAGCCATACCGGCATCGTGGACGTGTCCGCGAATACGTTGCTGGTGAACAGGAGCGGGTACATGACGATGTACGACAGGCTGGAGATCGACTCCATCTTGCGAACGACAATGCCGATACAGGCGAAAATCCAACTGATGCTGAAGGCGTACAGCACGACGAGTAGAAACGCCAACACGACACCGCCGATTCCGGCTTCCGGCCGAAAGCCGAGCGCGATGCCGACCGCCAGCGTCGTGACGAGCGCTGCCGCGAAAGTCGCGATGTTGACGAGCATCGAGCCGATGATGGCCGCGGGCTGCCAGAACGGCAGTGTCCGGAACCGGTTGAACACGCCCCGGTCCATGTCGGTCTTGATCGCAATCCCGATATAGACCGTCATGCTCGTCACCGTGTACACCAGCATGCCGGGAAGCAGGAACTGCAAGTAATTGCCGGTGGATCCGGCGATCGCCCCGCCGAACAAGTACGTGAAGATGAGCAGGAAAACGATCGGGAAAACGGCGACGTCGATGGCGACGTACGGAATTTGCGACAGCGTGCGGCGCATCGACCGCCAGGTGAATGTCGATACGGCGTAGAGCAGGTGCGGCCGCTTCGGCCGAACGGTCGTCTCCAGCGCTTGCAACAAGCGGGTTGTCTCGATAGTCATGAGGCGCACTCCTCCTTCTCTGCCGTAGGCGTTCTCCCGGTTAGGGCGAGGAATACTTCGTCCAAGCTCGGCTGGCCGAGGGAGAATTGCACGGTCTCCATGCCGGCGCTTGCCAACGCTTGCAGGACGACTGCCGCTTGCGGCTGGCCGGCGACTTGCGCGGACAGCGTCGCCGGGTCGGCATGCAGCCGCACTTCCGCCTGCAAGACTTCGCGAAGCAGCCGCTCCGCCTGCGGCCTCTGCTCCGGCGCAGCCAGCCTGACATGGAGAGTGCCCGATCCGACCGAAGCTTTGAGCTCGCCTGCTGTCCCTTCCGCAATGACCGCGCCGCCGTCGATGACGGCGATGCGATCGGCGAGTTGATCGGCTTCCTCCAAATATTGCGTCGTGAGCAGGATCGTCGTTCCCCGCATTCGCAGCGCCCGGATAATGTCCCAGACGGCGTTGCGGCTGCGGGGATCGAGGCCCGTCGTCGGCTCGTCTAGGAAGAGCAAGTCCGGCACGACGAGCATCGCCGCCGCAATATCTAGCCTTCTCCGCATGCCGCCCGAGTATTTGCCCGCCGGCCTGCTCGCCGCCTCCGCCAATTCGAACGCGATAAGCAGCTCGTCGGCCCGTGCACGTGCGTCTTGTCGACCAAAGCCTGCCAGCCTTCCGAACAGCATCAGGTTATCCCGTCCGCTCAGTTCTTCGTCGACGGCAGCGAATTGACCGGCCAATCCGATCCTCGCACGCACTTCGTCCGCATCTCGCACGACGTCCAGTCCGAACACATGCGCGCTGCCCCGGTCCGGCCGCAGCAGCGTGGACAAGATGCCGACGAGCGTCGTCTTGCCCGCCCCGTTCGGGCCGAGCACGGCCTGCACGGTTCCTCGCGCGACAGACAGATCGATGCCGCGAAGCACCTCCAGGCTGCCGAACGATTTGCACAGCTTCCGCACTTCGATTGCCCATTCCATTCCGCTCATGTTTCCTCCCTGATCCAGGCTATGCCGGCAGGAAACCGCCGCCGGATTCGCCCTTTCATTTCCAATCCATAACCATCTTACAACAATCATGCAAGTGCTAAGGTTTGGATAGAGATTGTGCAGTATCCTTGCGGTGATTCGCTCCAAGTCTCCACACGAACTTCAAGGTTTCTTGTGAAGGTATGCATGCGGGAGATACAATGGATGAAAGTCGTTTGCGCCCGGAAAGGAGGGTATTGTATGTGTGCAAGAGTAAGAACGATCAAAATCAAACCTGCGGACATTGCCAAACAGCTGGGCATCAGCACGAGCGCTTTGCGCCATTACGAGGATTGGGGAATCGTGCCGAAGGTGGAGCGAGGGGAGAACGGGTATCGGCGCTATTCGGAGCAGCACGTCGCCTATTTCCAATGCATTCGCGCGATGAGCCCCGGATTCGGCATGGATACGACCAAGGCCGTCATGCGCAAGTTGGTCGCCGGCGAGGTGAACGATGCGTTATGGCTCGTCAGCGCCGCGCAGGCTTCCCTGCACAGCCGCAAACAGAAGGCGGACAAGACGATTCAGGTGCTCGACACGGACGCGCTTGAACCCGTAGATCGGCTGGGGCGTCCGCAGCGAATGACGATCGGAGAAGTGTCGGCGGAGACGTCGATTCCCGCATCGGCTATTCGTCATTGGGAGAAGATGGGACTCATTGAGCTGGAACGCGATCCGGACAATGGCTACCGGTATTTCGGCCCCGCGCAAATGCGCCGCATTATGATCATCGGTACGCTGCGTTCGACCGTCTGGTCGCTGGAGATCATCCGCGAAGTGATTCGCGAATTGGACAACCATAACGTCGAGCAAGCGAGGCGCATCGCGCGGGAAGCGCTGCGTTATCTGAGCGAATTGAATCGCTATCAGATGCGCGGTATTCATGTATTGCATCGTTTGATCGAATTGACGAGCCAACAAACTTGATTTGTTACAAAATTGTTGATTTAATTCGGACTGAGCCGTACAATACCCGTATATGTCAAGAATCAAACGGAGGATACGCACGAATATGCGGGAGACGGTAAATCATGCTGGCAGCGGGGCATTCCTGGAGCTCGATCTGCAGGAACCGCAGCGGCTGCTGGCGGTGGCGCACGCCTTGTCGGTGCAGGCGCGATTGGATATGATCCGGCTGCTTGGCGAGCGGAACAGGAACGTAGTTGAACTCGCGGAATCGCTCGGCTTGCCTGTCTCGACGGCGGCCAATCATGTCAAAGTGCTCGAAGCGGCCGGTTTGATCCATACGGAACTGCTGCCGGCGACGCGAGGCGCGATGAAAGTGTGCAGCTTCGTCGGCCGCGATTTGTACGTGAAATTGAATGCAAGCCGGTTGGAGACTGGCGGCGAATTGCAAATTTACCATGCGGAGATGCCCATTGGCCATTATACGGACTGCGAGGTATACCCGACTTGCGGGATGGCGAGCGCGGAAGGCATGCTGGTGCGGGAGGACGAGCCGGCCAGCTTCTACTATCCGAAGCGCATCGGTGCGCAACTGATCTGGCTGGGCCGCGGCTTCGTGGAATACTTGCTGCCGCTCGAAATCCCCCCGCAGGCACGGGTCGAGTCGATGGCGTTATCGGTGGAGATGTGTTCGGAGACGTCGAACTTCGACAATGACTGGCCGTCCGACATTACGGTCTGGGTCAACGATGTGGAGATCGGCACGTGGACGAGCCCCGGCGACTTCGGCGACCGTCGCGGCAAGCTGAATCCCGCCTGGTGGCGGGACGGATCGACCCAGTACGGGGTGCTGACGGAGTGGCAGTCGGACCGGCAGCGGACGACGATGAACGGGCAGCCGATATCATCCGTGACGATCGGCGATCTGGCGATGGAAGGCCGCCCGAGCGTGCGCATTCGGATCGGGGTGAAGAGCGATGCGGCGAATCAGGGCGGCGTGAACTTATTCGGCCGCGGGTTCGGCGATCACGAGCAGGATCTGGTGATGGAAGTCCGGTATGTCGTGTAACGCGCAAATTGCGGTCGTAGCGGATTCATCCGAGCGAATAAGAGTATTTAGTACATCAATTGTGTACATAAAGACTCTTATTTTGTTTTTATATACAACAAAATTGAAATAAATTGTTGACTTGGCCATGGAATCCCCGTATATTGAGGTTGTTCATACAATTATCATGTAACAAAAGGAGCGTTTCACACGATGACGACGATTTCCAGTTACAGACCCGACTATCCGAGACCGCAATACGTACGTGAGCATTGGACGAACCTGAACGGCGAATGGGATTTCCGCTTTGACGACGAAAATCAGGGGGAACAGCTGGGCTGGACGCAGGCCTTTGAACCGGAACACAAGATCCAAGTGCCGTTCGCGTATGAAACGCAGGCGAGCGGCATCGGCATTGCAGAGCATCATCCGAACGTTTGGTATCGGCGCAACATTGCGATTCCGGCACAGCAGCTGGGCAAGCGGGCCATTTTGCATTTTCAAGCAGTCGATTATTTAGCCAAAGTATGGGTGAATGGACGTTATGTCGGCAGCCACGAGGGCGGCTATTCGGCGTTTTCCTACGATATTACCGAGTTCCTTCTGAGCGAAGGGGATAACGTGCTGATCGTCAAGGCGGAGGACAGCATCGACTGCACCCAGCCGCGCGGCAAGCAGCGGTGGCGCAAAGACAACTTTGGCTGCTGGTACGTTCAGACGACAGGGATCTGGCAGTCTGTGTGGATGGAGTTCGTCAGCGACCGGCATGTGGGATCGGTGAAGATCACGCCCGAATACGATGCGAACGCCGTGCGTTTCGATTATCGCGTGAATGGACTGGTAGCTGGTGTCGGCTACGGCGAGTCGCTTCGCTTGAGCGCCCGCATCACGATGGATGGGGAATTGATCAAAGCCACCAGCCTGTCGGTCGATCGGGCTGCGTTGTCGGCTACGGTCGAATTGATCAGCGAGAAGTGCGAATGGCGCGTTCAGACTTGGCATCCAAGAAGGCCGAAGCTGTACGAGGTGGAGTTTATCCTGAGCGATGGGGATACCGAGCTGGACCGGGTGCAATCTTACTTCGGCATGCGCAAGGTATCGATTGAGAAGGGTCATGTATTGCTGAACAACGAGCCGATCTACCAACGCCTCATTCTGGACCAGGGCTATTGGCAGGACAGCCACCTGACGCCGCCTTCCGAGGAAGCGATCATCGAGGATATCGACAAGATCATGGCAATGGGCTACAACGGCGTGCGCAAGCATCAGAAGATCGAAGACGCCCGCTTCTTGTACTGGTGCGATGTGAAGGGCTTGCTAGTCTGGTCGGAGATGGCGGCAACCTATGAATACAATGATCTGGCTGTGGAACGATTTACGAAGGAATGGCTTGATATCGTGCAGCAGCATTACAATCATCCGTGTATCGTCACCTGGGTGCCGTTCAACGAATCGTGGGGCGTCGCGAACATTTTCACCGACCGCAAGCAGCAGCAGTTTACGGAAGCGATCTATCATTTGACCAAAGCGATCGACCCGTACCGACCGGTCGTCGTGAACGACGGCTGGGAGCATACGATTTCCGATATCATTACGCTGCACGATTACGAGGAGTCCGGGGACAAGTTCCTGAAGCGGTATGCGAACAACAAGGATGCGATTACGACGAACGAGATTTCGCATATGAATGCGAAGTATGCGATGGCACAAGGCTATGCGTATCGTGGGCAGCCAATCATTCTCAGTGAATTCGGCGGCATCGCCTTCAAGTCTGAATCGGGCTGGGGATACGGCAATCAGGTCGATTCGGAGGAATCGTTCCTGGCGCGGTTCCGCAGCATCACGCAGGCGATCAAAGATATCGATTATATTTGCGGCTTCTGCTATACACAGGTGACCGACGTTCAGCAAGAGGTGAATGGCTTGCTGTACGAAGACCGGACGCCGAAGATCGCGATGGAGAAGATCCGGGCGATTAATCTGGCCTAACATAAGCTAGCGGGGATACTTTTCAACTCGGTCAGTACTTCGCACGGGCGGCAAGAATGACTCCAAAGAACATACACCGGAACTGCTGTCAACATCACGGCGGATCCGGTGTCTTTTATTTCTCGATACGCTCAGCACCAACATCGCAATATTACTATGTGAATCGCAATATCCCCTACTTGCCTTGGCGGAAGAGGAGATTTACAATTACAAGGATAAGGAGGGATTCCTTTGCGATTTATGGCAGTATTGACCGCAGCTGCAATCGCTTTCATATCCGTATTGACGCTTGGCTGCTCCATGGATCAAGGATTCATGCCTTATTCGTCTGCCTCCGATTCCCAGAATGGAAGACAGACGACGGACGGCAGGGACGGCCAGAAGAATCTGCCTTCTCTTCGATTATACACGACGGATCAAAGCATGGTTGTGCCAGATCGGATCGGATTATATGAGCGATACATGAGCGAGCATGCCGGCGTTTCCTTAGATGTGGTCTATTTGCCGCATGCTCAATACCTGGAACAGCTAAATTTGAAATTCGCCGGGAGTGAGTTTCCCGACGTGTATCAGAGCTGGGCGGGCCCTGACCCGGACTTGATCCAGGCAGGCAAGGTGCTGGCGCTGAATGATTTGATCGATCAGTACGGACCGAATATGAAGAAGAGCATCCCCCAGAAGGCTTGGGATGCGGTGACGGTGGATGGACGAATCTACGCGATTCCGCAGCTTTCGGAAACACTGCAGGGTTCTGTGTTCTACATTCGCAAAGACTGGTTGGATAAACTTGGTCTGGAGATCCCTCGAAACTCGGATGAATTACTCGAAGTGATGCGAGCATTCCGTGACAAAGACCCGAACGGTAACGGACTGCATGATGAAATCCCGTTCACGATGCGCGAAAAATTGAGTTGGGCGGAAAATTTAATCGGCATGTGGGGAGTCAATTCCAGATATACCGAAACGTACTATCAGGGCGAACTGATTCTGGGCAGCGTTCATCCGAACTTTGCCCTTTCATTGGATTACTTAAGAACGATGTTTCAGGAGAAGTTGCTCGATCGCGACTTTTTATTAAACACGCTTTCGATCTGGGATCAGAAGATTTCATCAGGTCTTGTGGGGGTCTGGAACCACTCGCCGCGTTCCGCTTGGGATTGGCAAAAAGAATTGGATCAGAATATTCCCGACCAACATCCTGATGTCGTCGCCATGCTTACGCCGCAAGGAGCGGGATATGAAGGCCCCGTCGGCAACAAATGGAGTCCGATTATCAAGACGTATACCATTATGGCGAATGCCGCGGATCCGATTGCGATCATTCGATATTTCGACTGGTTGTTCAGTGAGGAGGGCCGACAATTCACTGAGCTTGGGATAGAGGGGGAGACATTTCGGCGTGAAGGGGATGCGATCAAGATTACGGAGGGTCGCGCGGCAGATATCGATTTTTTGCAGGAAGTGTTTGCGATTCACCCAATCGGTGCGAAGTCGGAGGCGGTAATTCTGAATGAGCCGCGGGCGCTTGAGAAATTGAAAGCCGCATATGATACGGCCAACGCCCAAGGATTTGTCAGTGAAACAATCGGAATGCCGAATATTGGAAACGACTACAATCTCCATTCGTTGCTCGTTGAGGAAGCGGCTCTGACTATCGTTGGGGAGAAGTCGCCTGATGATTACTTGGACTTCGTTTCGAACTGGAGAAAAAATGGCGGGCAGCAATTAATTGATGAACGTACGGCTTGGTATCGCGAATTTCGGTTGAAGTCGTGAGTAAGCGGACTGAAGCCCGGGACGCTGGCGGCACAACGGGAGGAGACCTATGCTGCGTGTAATCGCCGCTTCATTGAAATGGAAATTCGTCAGTTTGATGATCGTCGTCATCGTACTGACGGTGTCCATTATCGGCATTTTCAGCTATATGGATACCTCTCGTACATTTCAGCGAGACGTTGAACACTTTAGCGAGCAAATTTTGAAACAGGCCAACTTCAATCTGAATCAATACTACCAATCCTACGAGCAAGGATTTCTACTCATGGGATCCAGTGCCGAAGTAAAGAAATGGATGGGCCTGTCACCCGACGATACGATGGCAAAGGCGTTCACTTTTTATGATATCAAAGACAACTATATTTTTCCGTTCATGTCCAAGCATCCAGAAATCCGGTCAATCTCGCTGCTGTCGGAGCAAGGGAACGAAATCCATGTAGAAAATGGGTATTTCCGATTGATTAAAGACTATTCGTTGCAGAATGAACCGTGGCTGGAAGAAGTGCGGTCGGCAGATAAGCTATTCGTCAAGACAGGTAGAAGCGACGTCTATTTGCTGACAAATACGGCTTCCGATTCTAGTTTAGTCATGAGTTTGGTTAAACAATTCGGCAATAATGGCAATGGGTTGATCAAGATGGATATCTCACTTGAACCCGTGCAGCACATATTGCGCGAGATAGATCTTGGCCAGACGGGCGTCAGTCTGGTTAGCGATGCTTCAAACCGCGTGATGGTCCATCCGGACGATACGCAGATTGGCGGAATGCTGCCGGAAGATATAAAGGGACAGCTGGCAGAACGAGAGAACGGGTGGTTTCTGCGGGAGGGAACAGGGGATATGGTTATTTTCGAGACGATGTCCAGCACCAACTGGAAAACAATCGCGATCATCCCCTACAGCGAGATAAATAAGAGTATTATCCGTGTGCGGAATGTGACGATTGTGACCACGCTTGTAGCACTTGCCTTGTCCGTGTTGCTGGTCATTTCATTGACCTCTTCCGTCACGCGGCGCTTGACCCAGCTGAGGCGTATTATACGTCGGACCCAATCGGGCCAGATTTACGTTCGCGCACCTGCGGATGGCTACGATGAAGTGGCGGACCTGGGCGTGGCGTATAATGAAATGTTGGACAGATTGGATCAATCGGTGCATGCGTTAGCTGACTCCAAGCTGAAGCAGCAGCAGGCAACAATGACAGCGATGCAGTCGCAGATCAATTCCCATTTCTTATATAACACGCTCGAATCGATCAATTCCATGGCGAATCTCGTCGATCATCGGGAAATCGAAATGACCGCGATCAATTTATCCAAGATGCTGCGTTACGCCGCCAACTACGAGAAATCGCTTGTTCCGCTAGAAGAAGAAATCAATCATACTCTACGTTACCTGGCCATATGCAAGCTGAGATTCAATGACAAGATAACTTATGAATTTACGATTGATGACCCCTGCCACAAACTGCTATGCCTGAAGGCGATCGTCCAACCAGTAGTAGAAAATTCTTTGCGCCATGGCATCGAACGAACGGGGCGGCCTATGCATATCGTTATCCGGGCGTGCACCGAAAACACCCACATGTTGATCCGGGTATCGGATAATGGCGCAGGCTATTCAGCCGAAGCGCTGGAACAGCTGCAAGAGAAGCTTGCGCTTCCGGATGACAACGAAGCCTACCATGAATTGTCCCGCATCGGCCTATTAAATGTACATTATCGTATACGCATGGATGATAGTCACCGTTCATCGGGGCTGCGAGTGTATAACAATGCCGAAGGGGCGGTTACTGAATTGCGCGTGCCGATCAGAACAGCGACCAGGGAGGCGAGTTCAACATGAATCGGGTATTGATCGTGGACGACGAGCATCTCATTCGATCCAGCCTGAGCAAAAAGTGCTCTGCAGTCCATCCGTCTATCGTCGTGTCCGGTACGGCAGAAGATGGTCAGCAGGCTATGGATTGGCTGAAAGCCTACTATGCGGATATCTGTATTACGGATGTTAGCATGCCGAATATGAATGGATTAGCATTAATAGAGGAGATTAAGCGTAACTACCCGTGGATGCATTACTTCGTGGTCTCCAGCTATGACGATTTCAACTTCGTTCGGCAGAGCCTGCAGCAAGGCGCTGTTGATTACATTCTGAAACCCATTGAGCAGGAGGCGCTGGCGGCGGCGCTGAATAAGGCGTCCGGAAAGATCAAGCAAGAGCGGGAGGATCGGGCTTCTGCATTGATGGTGCAGCACTTGCCCCATCATCGAGATCTATTGGAGCAATGGGTTGAGCGGATGAAGTTGGGCGAGCTATCGACATTTCCGCTTCTCGTGGTCGATACGCTGGATATTTTGGAGAACTGGGCCGGGAATCGACTCGATTTGCTTACGAGTTTGTCCTTCGTATGGCTGAAGGTCGTCAATGAGGAGCTTAGCAAAGATCGAATCGAAATCGTACTCGAAGAAGGATTCGATATCGGACTTGGCGATGTGACGATGGCTTGGGAGAAGACGCGCTTTTATTTCCGATTATGCGCAGTTCGCAGATTGGAAGAAGGGGCTTCAATGATCTACGAAGCCTGTAAGGCTGTGAAGGACCATCCGACGCGCAAGGCAATAGAGGATGCCAAACAATTCATTCGATTGAATTTCGCCAGTAAGCTCAGTCTGCAGCGAATCGCAGAAGAAGCTTGGATGAGCAAAAGCTATTTCACCAATATATTCAAGCAGGAGACGGGAATGACGGTGTGGCAATATGTGGCGGCTTTGCGTATGGACGAAGCTCGTAAGTTACTGCTTGCAACCCCGCTGAAAATGTATGAAATCGCGCAGAGAGTCGGATACGAAAATAGCGTATATTTCACGCAATTGTTCAAGGAGTTCTATGGTCTAACGCCATCGGAGTACAAGCGAAGGATGGAGTCCTGAGGCCGGGAGGTGGGGGAATCGACCAAACACCTCAACATACGAATATAAATCGGAACATTCTCTCACTGCTTTTGGTGAGAGTTTTCTGTATATTCTGAATGTATTCAGCATTTCTTTGAAAAAGATGAAAATCGAGTGGGAGGTGATTTTAGAGAAGGAGACGAAATAGGCAGCCATAGGGCAAGTGATCCGCTCTGCCATTACGCAATTCTTTGCAATGGGAAGGGCCGTTCATGCAGCCGGACGGTAAATCGAAATGGACGAGGAGGCTAATTTATGAAACAAGGAAGATCGACTTGGTGGGTAACCGCTTTGCTGGTTGTCTCTTTGGTATTGCCTTTCTTGCCGGCTACTGCACATGCAGAAGAGAATATCGTGATCGTCCCGTTGGAAAAAGAACGGGCGGGTAATTACATTCAAGTAAATGACATTAAGGCAAAGTTTCCGCAATACGATTGGACGGATCCATCGCTTAAGTTTTATGTCACGATACCCGCCGGACAATATAAACACGTGCGGATCGGCGGGCTTCCCGATCGCAGAGGCAAGTCGCCGGTTATCATTACGAACACGGGAGGACAAGTGAGAATCGGAGGAACCGGCCTTCCCGAATCCGATTGGTCGGACAACACGCTCTGGATAAGCGGAGGCGCCAATTGGAAGATCACCGGCGAGTATAACGCGGCAAACGGCACGGGGAATGCCAACTTTACCGGACATCAGAACGGCAACTATGCGAACAGCAGCGGACATTACGGGATTGAGATCAAGGACGCCAAGATTTTCGGCATCAAGATCAGCGAAACGACCGATTTTGAAATGTCGTTCATCGAGATATCCAAAACAGGATTCGCCGGTATGGCCGTCAAGACCGACTTTCAGCCCAGTCCTCCCATGGAGAATGTCAGCATTCACGATATGTATGTTCATGATACGAAGGATGAAGGCATGTACATCGGCCATACGAACGACGTCGCAGCGAATCAACATAAATTCATCAACCTGCAAGTATTCAACAACAGGATCGTTCGCACCGGCGCGGAAGGGTTGCAAATTTCCCACATGGGAGATGGAAGCAGGGTGCATCACAATGTCATCTTGATGAGCGCTCTCGGTTGGAAATCTCCATTCCAGCACTATCAAAATTTCGGTATGCAAATCGTAGCCAGGGATGGCGATATGGAAATCGATCACAATATCCTGATTGGCGCGGCCGGCAATTTGTTCAACATCCGTTTTGTCGCAACAGCTGCGGAACGAAGCAATCCGCCGGGTGAAGTCGATGTTCATCACAACTACTTTTCGCACAGCCGCGGAGATTTCTCCTATCTGTTCGAACCGAAGAGCGGAGCCAGCAATAATAATTTGACTTCGAAGCTGTTGTTCCGCGACAACATGGTCAAGCATTTAGATTATCAATTATCGGAAGCCATTAATAAAAATGTAAATAACAACAATGTTTTCAACAATATCAATGTGAACGCCGTCAATCCGTTCGTATTCAGCAACAACAAGTACGAGGGACCGCAGCAATTTATCATCTGGCAGGATGACCCGAATAAGCGATTGCCGAACGTGACGGATACCGGAAATCAGAGAACGACGATTGCGCCTGTTCAGTTCATGGACAGCACGTTCGCCCCCGGTTTCGATTATTTGAAAGTGGAGAATTGGTTTCCCAAGCTGCTGAGCACGGATGTTTATGTCCAAGATATGTATAACAAAGATATCTATTACAAGTCGGGCGATTATGTGATGTACGTTGGGAAAATGTATAAGTGCCTGCTGGATCATAACGGCCAGCAATATACGCCGGGGTCCGCTCCTTCCGTATGGCAGGAGGTTCCGGTCATGACGGACGACTTGAGACTCGATCCGAATTCGCCGCATCAGGGAATCGGACTGCTGGATATGCCCGGCGGCAATCCGTCGCATACCCTTCAGTTGATTGTGCCGACTGATGCAGGGGCGGCGGTTGGCAGCCCACCCTTCCCGATGAACTATGCATTCGATGGGAATGTCGCCTACAATGCTTCCACCGGCGAGTTGTCGGGTGGCAGTACGGGCGAGTTAGCGCCCTACTATGCGAATCGATATGGCTATATCGATTTCGGGCCGAACTGGGCGAATGTCCGCATCGCTGAAACTTGGACCTATTATCGAGCATGGAGTCATGACGACTCCAAGCCATATGTCGAATTGTGGTGGGATTCCAACAAGGATACGGTGAATGACAGCGGTCTAAGCGAGACATCCATCAACTTCAACACGGCGCTGAATCTGAATACGCTCGGATCGGAGAAGTGGATATTGGACGGCCGATACATGAATCCCATCACGCCTAAAGCGCGTTATCTGATTTTGAAATCACCGACCGTAACGACGCAGAGAGCGTTGGAATACGCCATTCTCGGTTGGATGGAAAACTAAAAGTGAACTCCTTCTATATCGAATCTTACGAAACCGCCAGAGTGCTCTCTGGCGGTTTTTCCATTTTGTGACCCGTCCCCAAATAACCTCTCAGTCAAAAAAGTAATATATCCATGCAAGTAGAAATATGCCCTCATTGTTGGGGCACGCCTTCGTTCCTATACTGAAAATAACAAGTCCAACGACGAAGGAGATCGCCATGGAACGAGCCCCTAAGACGGCTGCTGCGAACGTATCTTTGCTGTCTTTCATTTTGAAGCATCGCGCCTTATACCTCATGTTGCTGCCAGGAATCATCTATTTGCTCACCTTCAAATATATCCCTCTCCTTGGAAGTGTAATCGCATTCAAGGACTACAACATATACAAGGGCATATGGGAAAGCGATTGGGTCGGGCTTAAGTATTTTGAGCAATTTTTCAATTATTCGCAATTTACGCGCCTCATTCGCAACACGCTTGCCATCAGCTTTTTTCAGCTCCTATTTGATTTTCCTGCACCGATCGTATTGGCTTTATTGTTGAACGAACTGCGCCATTATGCATTCAAGCGCACCGTCCAGACGATTTTATATTTGCCCAATTTTTTGTCTTGGGTCATTATCGGCGGGTTCGGCTACATGCTGTTATCACCGCAATCCGGATTGATCAACCAGTGGATCCAGGCGCTTGGCGGCGAACCGGTCCATTTCCTGCAGTCTCCCGGCTACTTCCGATCTATCATCGTGGCAAGCGGTGTTTGGAAGGACATGGGTTGGAATGCGATCATTTTCCTTGCGGCGCTGGCGGGTATAAGCCCTCCGCTCTACGAAGCGGCGAGGATCGACGGGGCAGGGCGCTGGAAACAGTTCGTCCATGTCACGATTCCCGGCATTTTGCCCGCCTTGATGCTGGTGCTGCTGCTGCGAATTGGCCATTCCATGGACTTGAGCTTTGAGCAGATCAATATTTTCCTGAATCCGATCACCTATTCGACAGGAGACGTCCTGGATACGTATTCGTACCGGGAAGGCATCGTGCGCTTGCAGTATAGCATGACGACAGCAATCGGGCTATTTAAGGCAGTCTTAGGCCTCCTGTTGCTTCTGATCGCGAACCGGGCCAGCAAGCTGACAACGGGCCAGAGCATTTTTTAGAGAGGAGAGAACCCATGCAATTCCGCAGAACGATTGGCGAAAAAATATTCGATTCCTTGAATGTAATCGTCTTGCTTGTGGCTTGCGTTTCAGTTGTCGTACCAATCGCGCATGTAATCGCCAGTTCCTTGAGCTCCCCGCAGGCGATTATCCATTCCAAAGTAAGCCTATGGCCTGTCGGATTCAACTTGGACAATTACGAAACGGTCATGCGCAACGACAAGTTCTGGCGCGCATTCGGCGTATCTGTGTTTGTCGTCATTGTAGGTACTTTATTGAATCTGGCCATGACGGTATATACCGCATATCCATTGTCGAAGAGCTACCTGCGGGGAAGAAACGCCCTGCTCATGTACATTGTCATTACGATGATCTTTTATCCGCCGATGATCCCGCTGTACCTCGTCGTGAAGGAAGTCGGTCTGATCAACACGGTGTGGGCGCTGATCATTCCCGCGGCATTGTCGCAATTCAACATGCTCATCTGTTTGACATTTTTTCGATCGCTGCCTGAAGAGCTGTTTGAGTCGGCGCGTATGGACGGTCTTTCGGAATATCGGATGATTACACGGATTGCCGTGCCGCTGTCGATGCCAATCATGGTCACATTAGGTTTATTTTATGCGGTATCTCACTGGAACAACTACGTTGCTTCGCTTCTTTATATTACGAAGGAAGCACTTCGCCCGCTGCAGCTGTATATGTACTACATCGTGGCGAGGAACGAAATGAGCGATCTGATGTCTGTCGTGAACGAAGTCACGCTGACGACCAGTCCCCAGGGCTTGCAGATGGCGACAATTATGGTGGCAACCATTCCGATCGTGCTCATCTACCCGTTCATTCAGAAGCATTTCGTCAAAGGCGCTTTGCTTGGATCGATCAAGGAGTAGCTCCACAGACGTTGTTTATTGGCGAAAGCCATGAACATAAAAACATGCCAGGAGGTCAAAAAAAGATGGTAAAGAAAAATTGGGTGAGCTTCATCATTCTCCTGCTCGCATTCTCCGTCGTGATGGCGGCGTGTTCGAGCAAGAACAACGAACCTGCGGCCAGCTCATCTGCTCCAGAGAGTGCCAGCACAAAGCCGAGTACGTCCACCGAACCGACACCGGCGCCGCCGGCGAAGATCAAGATGATCGTCTCCGACAACAGTTTGCCTACTCCGAAAGCGGACGATCCTCGCATCAAGTATATGGAGGAAAAAACGGGTGTCGATCTGGATATTGAGTTCTTGCCGCACGGCACTTATGAAGATCAATTGCGCGTGAGGTTTGCGTCAGGCGATTTCCCTGATGTCTATCAAGCCTGGTCGGGACCGGATGCCAAACTGATCGAAAGCGGTAAAATTCTCCCGCTGAACGATCTGATCGACACCTACGGCCCGAACTTGAAGAAGGCCATTCCTCAGGCGGCCTGGGATGCGGTTACGATCAAGGGCGAAATTCTCGCCGTGCCTCAGCCGGCCATGTCGCTGTCCGGCCAGCTGATGTTTATCCGCAAGGATTGGCTGGATCGGCTGAACCTGCAAGTGCCGACGACGTCCGACGAACTGTTGAACGTACTGCGCGCTTTCCGCGATCAGGACGCGAACGGCAACGGCGATCCGAACGATGAGATTCCGTTCAGCATGCGGGAAAATATCGGCTGGGGCGACAACATTTTCGGCATGTGGGGCATCGGTACCGCTTGGACAGAGTACTACTATAATAATGAAGTGATTCTTGGCAACATTCATCCGAATATTCTGAAGCCGCTGGAGTACATCCAGACGATGTGGAAAGAAAAGCTGATCGACAGCGAGTTCATGACGAACAAGCGGGAAACTTGGGAAAATAAAATCAAGTCAGGCCTCGTCGGTGTATGGGACCATACGCCTCAACTTGCCCACCAGTGGGTCATGGACTTGAGAGCGTCGATTCCGGACCAGAATCCCGAAGTTATCGCCATTCCGACACCTCGCGGAACGGGTTACGACGGCCCGGTCGGCACGCGCTGGAGCCCGA
Source organism: Bacillota bacterium (assembly GCA_023391635.1). Classification (GTDB taxonomy): domain Bacteria; phylum Bacillota; class Bacilli; order Paenibacillales; family Paenibacillaceae; genus Cohnella. The sequence continues at coordinate 167,724 of JAEWAQ010000048.1, forward strand.
TCAGCAAGACGTTTATTATCCCCAAGTCTGCCCAAAATCCGGAGGCGATCATCAAGTATCTCGACTGGCTGATAACGGACGAAGGCCAGACGTTCACGGAGCTCGGCATCGAGGGAGACACGTACTTCAAGGGCGTGAACGACGGCGTCATTACGTTCGACACCAAGAAATACGACTCGCTACTCTGGCTCGACAGAGCCATCCGCATGCACGGTTACAACTCCGAGCTGTCCAAAATTAAGCTGGGCGACGACGAGCTGTTCGCCTATATGGACACAGCGTATAAGATCGCCAACGAGGAAGGTTTCGTGAACGAATCGGTCGGCATGCCGCCAATCGATAACGAGTACAACATGACGACGATGTTCCGCGAAGCGGCAGGCAAGGTCATGGTTGGCGCGGCGCCGTTGTCGGACTACGAGAAGTTCATGGCCGACTGGCGCGCGCAAGGTGGGGATCAGCTCGTCAAGGAGCGGACAGAGTGGTATAACGCGAATCGCAAGTAGTTCGAGCGAGATAGCAGCATAATCAAGGGACGCGGAAGAGTATGTGGGGTGTTGCGGCATACTCTTCCGCTATATCCGATCGAAGAAGGAGTTGAATCTTGCAATTATGAATATGCGATCAGGAAAACGAATCGGCAAGCATCTGCTGACGATGCTGCTGATTGGAAGCATGCTCTTGTACGGCTTTCAGGCGTTTGCTCCGCAAGCGTCCGCTGCCGGAGATGATGACGCGCTGAAGAGCGTTCAGGTGCTGGTGGACAAGAACGTCGTCGTCGCCTGCCACCAGGCTTCCGTCGAGAACAACGGGGATGTGAACAAGGCCGCCCCTCTCAAGAGCGGGAGCGATCACTATACGCATCGGAGCTATTTGAGCTTCACGGTTCCGTCGACGGTGACAGGAGCGGTGTATTCGGCAAAATTAAGGCTGACGCCGCTCGCGGATAAATCGGACACGAAGCTTGGCGTTTATGCGGGGCCGGCCGTTGCGGATTGGCCGACGACAACGGTCGGTATGTGGGATGCGAAAGCCGAGCCCGATCAGGCGGTTCGCACCGAGCATAATTGTCCGAGCGCGCCGAATACGCTTGTGGGCCAGTATGTAGGGACGCTTACCGCAGGTGAAGCGATTGAAGTGGACGTCAGTTCGATGGTGGACGGTCCCGGCACCTATACGCTGATGCTGCGTGGCCTTGCCGGGACGAGCGGCGATTACTCGGAATTCATGTCTCTCTACAAGGATCAGGCTAATAAGGACACTTCGATCAGACCCCAGCTTGTGATCGAATATGAGAGCAACGATGGCGATCCGACGCCTAGCGGGCCTCCTGCCGATTGCACGATCATCGTTCCCATTCTTAAATCGGACGGCATTCCACATAATGGACAAGTGTGGGGAGCGCAAAAGGGTTCAAAAATCTGTATCGAGGGAGGACCCCGAGCGACTCCAATCCTGCTTGCCAATATGGTTGGCACACCGGACAAACCGATTGAGATCGTAGCTTACGGAAAAGCAGTCGAAGCCACTGCCAACATGGAATGGGACGCTGCAATGGACATCAGAAGCTCGGAATATTTCATTCTTAACGGAAAATCCATTCCCGGCGTTGAGTACGGCTTCAAGCTGGTCAACAATGCGCAATACGGCTTTGGGCTGCAAGTGGGCAGAGGCAGCAGCCATTACACGATTCAAGGGGTAGAGATCGTCAAGGCCGGCTTTACCGGATTCATGCTTCGATCTGATGTTGCTCATAAGATTTATCGGGATACCTTTACCCAAGAAGGCGTAGTGATCCGGCATAACAAAATTGCCAACGCGAGTACCGCAGGGCAAACGGGATTCGGCTTGCTTGTCGGCGTAGGCAATTTCGGTACCGAAAAGCAGGCGCATGAGACGAAGGGGCTTCGCATACATGACAATACGATCTCTGGCACGCAACGTGACGGCATTCTCGTGTACGGAGCCTCCGAAGATGTGCGGGTATACAACAATACCATCGAGAATTACGGGCTGGCCAAAGATCCGCTTAACAATAGCGGTCTCTTGATCGGGACGGGTACTTCGGGCGAATTTTATAACAACGTCATCCTCGGCCAAGAAGGAGCGACGACCGGCAGAGGAATTAACAACCAGGGGCGCGGCAATGTCAACATCTACAACAATCTGATGGTTGAGCCCGGTCAATACGGAATCGTCAGCCCGGCAGAGCCTGCTTCCATCATCGAAGGCGACCCGTTATTTGTCAAGGATTTGCCTTCAACCATTCGCTATAATACCATCGTGCATCCTCTTGCTGAAGGAAGTGGAATCGTGCTTCGCGATTCGGCCAATACAGCTGAAGGCAATACGGTGGATCATAATGTAATTGTGCATCGCAGCGTATCGGATGCGGTATATATCGTGCAAGAGTCAGTTACGTACCCGGTTTCCGTTGTGGACAATTATGGTTCAAATGATATGGGCAGTGTGCAATTCGTCGACGCTTCGGGCAACCCCCGCGTGTCAGCCAGTTACGCGCTTGGGGCAGGCTCTCCTGCGGAAGGCCATGGATTCCTGCCGGGATTAACGCCTCCGTCAGATGAACGTTATAAGGACCTTGTCGTGGAATACAAGGGAGGCAAGGATCCGGAAGTTCCGGACGATCCGCTCGATCCTGAATTCGATTACGAGAATTACGTGCCCGATCCGGTAGATGTCGACTGCAAGTTTGTCATTGAGTCTAACGAGACGCGTGTTTGGGATGGAACGCAGATGGGCGTCAAGCCTGGGGATACCGTATGCATTGAGGGAGGATTGCGTCCGATTTCGCTGCGTCTGGTCAATTTCCACGGCACGGCCGATCAGCCGATCACGTTGATCAACTATGGCGGCGTTGTCACGATCGTAGAGAATGATCTGGGTCACGGAGCGGCGTTCAAACTCGTCGATTCTTCGCATGTCAGGCTTACGGGTTCAGGCGATAACAACACGGAATACGGCATCCGGATCAAAGGAGTCGGCATATTCGGTCTCAAGCTTGAATCGAAGAACACGGACATTGAGATCGATCATGTGGAAGTATTTGGTTCCGTATTCGCCGGAATTATGATCAAAACGGACCCTGAAGCGAAAGATCCGTCCACCTGGCGGGACAATTTCACCATGTACAATATTACGGTCAGGAATAATTACGTTCATGACGTGGATGCAGAAGGCATGTATATCGGACATACATCCTATCATGAAGGCGCGCTTGATAACGGTACGCTGGTATGGCCTCACGCGATCAAGGGTTTGTTCGTACACGATAATCTGATTGAAAGAACAGGCTGGGACGGACTGCAGGTTGCTTCCGCGACGGATAATGTAGCGGTCTACAACAATATCATCCGCGACTACGGGATCGAGGATGTGCTGTGGCAAAACAACGGTCTGCAGATAGGTCCCGGCTCAACAGGCGCGTATTACAATAACATCATCGAGCGCGCCCGGGGAACCGGTTCAGGCATCAACACCCAAGGCCACGGAGATCAGATTTTTTACAACAACTTGATTATTGCTCCTAAAGGTACGGGCATTATTAGCATGGAACGAATCAATAGAGAGAAGGATGCCTGGTATGGGCAGGATAACCCGATCTATTTTGTTCACAACACGATCGTGAATCCGGCAGGTGAGGGCATCGATTTCTGGAATACGAAGGAATTTCACAAGGGCAGCGCGGCCTATAACAACCTGATTGTAATGGGGAATTCCAAGGGAAAAGCTTTTGACTTCGAATATCCGGAAGAATCCGAAATGACTTTGGCCAACAACTTGGTAGTAAATACGTTGGAAGAGGCAGGCTTCGTCGATCCGGAGAATGGCAATTACAAACTGCGTGCAGACTCGGCAGCCATCGGTTTCGGTCTTGATCTGACGGCATTCGATTGGGCTTCAGCGGCAGGCGTGGATCGGGGTGGCATGATCCGCCGCGTTGATGGCGGCTATGATGCAGGAGCCTATGAATTCGAATTCCAGAAACGAACAGTTGAGATCGACGGTTCCGAGCGGGAGTATCTCGTCTACGTGCCTGCCGATTATGATCCGGCTCGCACCTATCCATTCATCGTGTTCAATCACGGGGACGGCGAGAAGCTGAAAGCCGCCGGCGGCGCGAAAGCCGGATTGCAAGCGCTGGTCGGCATCGGCCCGGCCATTGCCAACAGTCCGCTGCTGAAGGAATCGATCATCTATTTACCGCAGTATCATGAGAACGACAACGGCGCTGAGTTTCTGATCGACCAAGCGCAGCGTGTGGCGGAAGCATTCAACACCGACCCGACTCGCTGGTATATGACCGGTATTTCGGCGGGCGGATACATCACCTGGAATTGGGGCGGCAAGCGACAACAGTTGTACGCTGCGCTGATGCCGATTGCCGGCGGCTTGTCGGATACGAGCGAGGAGCAGCTCGGCAAGCTGGCTCTCATCCCGATTCGAGCTTTCCATGGCGATGCGGATGATGTGATCGCATTGTCATGGGGCAGCCAGGCAGCGGTTGATCTTGTGGAAGCTGCAGGCGGAGATGTTGAGTTGAAGGTATATCCTGGCGTAGGGCACAATTCCTGGGATCTTACGTATGGCAACGAAGACAATATCTCTTGGCTGCTGTCGCAGCGCAATATCGACGCGTATACACTTGAATCGAGCGCCGCCAAGCGGAATCCACAGCAGGACGAAACGGTAAACATAGCGCTACAATTCAACAAGCCCGGCGGATATCCTGTAACCGATTATTACTTTAATGGAAGCAAGAAAGTGAAGATTACAGGTTACGATAGCGCTGGTGGCTCGGCGGGTACTGCTGCGGGAGCGGCGCTGCTGGGGGCGGAAACCGAAGTGGTCGTTCAGTTCGACAACGGAAAGGCGTCGATTCCGCTCAAATTGAACCGCAGCGGCGAGCAGAAGATCGTGTTCGCGATCGAAGGCGTCTTGACCGTTGCGAGCGAGCCGATTGAAATGAATGTCCAGAGGAAGCCTACGACCTCGACACCGGATAATGAGGAGCCGGATAATCCGGCGCCATCGATCCCTGCGAAGGGTGAACCGGAACCGACCAAGGAAATTCCGGCCAAACAGCCCGTCCCGCAGCCAGTTCCCGCGGATACGCGAAATCATTGGGCTAGCGACGCGATTAAGCAATTGGCCGGTCTGGGCGCACTGGTAACGGAGAAAGACGGTGCATTCCATCCGAACAAGGAGGCTAGCCGAGCGGAGTTTATTGACATGTTGGTGCGGGCCCTGGGACTGCAATCGGATGAAATAAAGCCGTTCGCGGACACGAATGGCCACTGGGCGCAGGAATCGATTGCCATTGCAGCCGCGCTGGGTCTGGTGAGTGGATATAACGACTCGACCTTCGGACCGGAGCGGCAAATATCCCGCGAGGAGATGGCGGTTATTCTGTTCAGGGCGCTGAAGCTGCAGCCAGAAATGGGATCCGGCACCGATTCATCGTTCAAAGATCAAACATCTGTGTCCGGTTGGGCATTGGCTGCTGTGCGAGCCGCAACGAAGTTGGATCTATTGAGCGGATACCCGGACGGCAGCTTCCAACCGAAGCGCTCGCTCAGCCGGGCTGAAGCGGCGATCATCATCGTGCGAATTTGGGCTTATATGCAGCAATAATGAGTCAACAGCCCCATGGTGGTATGGAATTTTACAATCAGAGATTGCGAATCCAGATTCGAGGGAGGGCCCTGAGCGATCAGGTCCCTCCCTCGTGCGCTTGGCAGCGCATTCGACGGCGGTTGGACATCCGGCGCGAAAAATCGTACAGTGTGAGGTAGAAGGGAGAGGTGAGTCAATGGAGTTTACAAAGTTGGGCCGATCCGGTCTGCGGGTCAGCCAGCTGTGCCTAGGGACGATGAATTTCGGAGTGGGCACGGAGGAGACGGAAGCATTCCGCATCATGGACGCCGCGCTGGACGCGGGCATCAACTTCTTCGATACCGCGAACGTGTATGGCTGGGGCGAGAATTCGGGCAGGACGGAAGAGATCGTCGGACGCTGGTTCGCCCAAGGCGGAGGGCGCCGCGAGCGGACGGTGCTTGCGACGAAGGCATACGGCGACATGCACGACGAGTTGGATGGACCGAACCGCGCTGCAGGATTGTCGGCTTACAAGATTCGCCGCCATCTTGAAGGATCGCTGCGCCGTCTGCAGACCGATCATGTCGAGCTGTATCAGATGCACCACATAGACCGGTCGGTCACGTGGGAAGAACTGTGGGGCGCGTTCGAAATCGCGCAGCAGCAAGGCAAGATCGGCTATATCGGATCCAGCAACTTCGCGGGCTGGGACATTGCCGTCGCGCAGGGCGAAGCGAAGGCGCGCGGCCATCTCGGACTCGTGTCCGAGCAGCACAAGTTCAACTTGCTGTGCCGGCTGCCGGAGCTGGAAGTGCTGCCGGCATCCCAGGCGCTCGGCCTTGGCGTCATCCCCTGGAGTCCGCTTGACGGCGGCCTGCTTGGCGGCAACGCGCTGAAGTCTGATGCGGGGGGGAGAAGCGGGGGCAATCGGGAGCGGATCGAGAAGCACCGGCCACAGCTCGAAGCATTTGCCGCGCTGTGTGCCGAACTCGGCTCCAGCGAAGACATCGTTGCGCTCGCCTGGCTGCTGCATCAACCGGCGGTCACCGCGCCGATCATCGGTTGCCGGACGCTTGAGCAGTTCGAGCGCAGCCTCGCAGCTGTCGAGTTGAAGCTGGATGAAGCGACTCTCGCGCGGATCGACGAGATTTTCCCCGGCCCGGGCGGCAGCGCTCCGAATGCATACGCCTGGTAAGCGTCCGGAATCTGGTACGAAGATAAAAACGCCGAAGTCCCCTAGTCGCATGATAGGTTGCGAGGGGATTTCGGCGTTTTTTCTTATGAAGCGAGAGTTCATAACTTTGGCAGAAGGAAGGGGCGCGGTGGTGATAACGAAGCATGCTGAATTGCGCCGCGCCGGTGCGGCTGATCTTGTGTCACACGCTGGCGCGAGGCAATCCAAACCTAAGGGATCTGCTCCCTATCCACCAGATTCATCCGTTGCTTCGTCCAATCCGGCTCGAATGTATATAGGATGGCGCCATCCTGGCCTGCGCCGCGGCCGCCTTCGACGATCAACAGCCCTTCCTCCATTACGGGGTCCACAACCGTCGAAGTCGTCCAGTAGGGAGATTCGCCGAGGCTGGTCGATTCAATTCCGTTCTCGTCAATCGTTGTCACCACTTGCTCGAACGAGAAAGACGAAGTCTCGCCAGTCTTCTTATCCACGCCGAATGCGTAAAATTCCAGGCCGTGGCAATCGGTGTAGCGCGGGATGAACAGGAACAACTCCTTATCGCCTGGCCATTCGTATTTGAGAAATTGAATAGCCGCATCTGTTCTTTGGACGATCTCGAGGCCGATCAATTCGCGAACAAGCGTCTCATGACCGGCTGCGTCGCGGAAATAAACCTCGTAATCGCCCCAGAAATACAAATCGGTCTCCAAACCATAACAACTTGGCGCCCCCAGCAGCGAAATGCGCTCATCGCCGTCCTTCTTCGGCCTGATCTCGAACGTGCCCGAGGCCGACTTGCCAACAGCCCGGACTCCGACATTGGCTGCAGGCAGCGGCGTTGTCATCACCGGGTTGTCGTCTGGTGAAGCTTCCGGCGGTTGATCGGGCGAGTTCTCGGGCGCATCCTGAGTCTGTTCATCATCTTGCGGATCATCCTGCGAAGGCGGCAAGTCCGGCGAAGTCATCTGAGGGCCATATTGCGCCAGTGCTAGGCCATTCTCGTCCTTATACCAGTAGTACGCCCGCTCTACAAGTCCGTCATTCCAGATGATGATCAGCTGTGACGCCACATCGCCGCGGCTAACGCCATCTTTATCCGCGCCCGCGTCCGTCTCAAGATTCCAACTCACCTCGTACCCATCACGCAACCCATAGTCATAACGCCATGCATCAACGGCAGTCCAAGTGCTTATGTCGTTCCTGTCCTCAACGTGCGAAGCCGCGAAATCTCGCCGAACCGACATGCTCTCCGTCGGCTTGCCGAAAGCTTGCTCGACCTGGTTCTCCGTCATGCCGACATGCAGATGCGCCGATACATAGGCCTCCGTCATCGCCGGACCGCCTACGCTCCCGCCTCCCCCGCCGGCCGCTATGCGAAACGGATCCCCTAGCGCCGGAACGAACAGCAGCGCGCAGAGCGCAAGCAGCGCCGCCGCTGCCGCGCCTCCGGCCAACCAACCAAACCGACGCCGTTTGTCATCCGTTTCCGCCGACTTTACACCCCTTGAACGCACCTCGACCGCACGCTGCATTTTCATATCGAAAATCGGCTCTTCGAACGGTCCCTTCTTCAGACGCGAATACCAATCCGGCTTACGGTCCGACATGACGATCCGCCTCCTCCAGATAGGTCTTCAACTTGCCGCGAGCCCGATGAAGTCGGGACTTCACGGTTCCGATCGGCAGTCGCAGCAATACGGCTATCTCCGTCAACGGCATCTCGTAGTGGGCATCCAGAATAAGCACCTCGCGATATTTGGACGGCAGCTTCAGGACGAGCTCCCAGATCGCATCCGTATAGACCCGGCTCATGTACTGATCCTCGGCTGATTTCGCGCCTGCCCCTGGAACGATGTAGTCCAGCAGCATGACCTTGCGGAAGAACGCCGACTTCCTATAATTGAAGGCGATATTACGCGTGATGGAAAATAGCCACGTCCGCACCGACGATTGCCCCCGGAACGAATCGATGTGCAAGTAAACTTGCACAAACACGTCCTGTGCAATATCGTCCGCCAGATGGTGGTTGTTCGTTAGCAAGAATGCATAGTTCCAAACCTCCTGACCGTGCGCCTGCATGAGAGACTGCAGGGAATTCGCCTGGAGATCGGACACGTATTTCAAGTAGTCGTGCGCCAACCGTCTCACCTCGTTATGTATTAGACAACGCTCGCGGCGAAAGGTTCCCGATTTTTGCAAAAATCCTGTCTACAGCTATCATGACGAATGTGCGGCGATTTGCAAGTATGCTCTGCTGTTAGGACTTCGAACATTTGTGCTATAATGATATCAAATGTAAATATACGGATCGTGAAAGGATATTCGCCATGTGGGATGTCATCGAGCAATTGAAGCGGCAAGTGGATGCGCTGCGTCCTCTTAACCCTGAATTGATGCGAACGATCGCACAGAAATTCAGGGAAGATTGGACATACCATTCCAATGCGATCGAAGGCAACACGTTCACCTACCAGGAGACGGCATTCTTCCTTCGTGAAGGGCTGACTGTCAAAGGGAAGTCTCTGCGTGAACATTTGGAAATCGTCAACCACGCAGAAGCAGTCGACTATCTGGCGGATGCGATGCGCGAGAGGGAACTAACGGAACGATTCGTCAAGGATCTTCATGCGATGTTGTTTCAGGGAGTGAGGGATCTATCGTTCGCCCCCGGAGCCTACAAGCAGAAGGATAATCACGTTCTGACCGTTAGCGGGGAGCTGCATCGATACTGTTCGTATTTGCTTGTTCCGCAGGAGATGGAAGCTTTGATCGGGTGGTATGACCAGGAACGAACGCGCCTGCATTCCATTGAACTTGCAGCATTATTTCACCACAAGCTGGCAGCCATCCACCCCTTTTCGGACGGGAACGGAAGGGTGAGTCGACTGTGCATGAATTTTATCCTGATGAAGAACGGATTCCCGCCAGCCATCATCCGCAACGAGAATCGACTCGATTACTATGTTGCGCTTGAACAAGCGGATCAGCACAATGCAGATCCTTTCATTCGTTTGGTGGCAGATGAAGTTGAACGCAGCTTGAATCTGATGGCGGATCAACTGAGTACCTAACGAATAATCATATTTATGAGCATTGACAAAAATAGATTCAGCCCCCGTGACCAAATGCTGGTTTGCGGGGGTTTTTCATGTTCTGACATCTGTGTAAATGTCGAGAAAACGATCTCGTAATATGAAGTCTCTTGCTAAATAGGTTCGAATTGAAGCTGAATGAACCTCAACATACACAGCAATTTCCCATAATTACGGATTTTACGAGAAATTAAAACAAAAGTTCCCATGGAAATATATGTATCAGCAATAATATAATGAATTCAATGCAAGGTAAAAGCTTCCACTTTTAATAGAGGAGGATGTTCGATTTGAAAAGTGTGAAATTCATTGTCGCAATCACATTTATTCTGTTTATTTCGATCTGCATGCCACCATTTGCTGCCGTAACAACAGCGGATTCTCCCAGCGGCACGGGCTTAATCGGAGAATACTTCAATAATCCTGATTTGACAGACTACGTGTTAACCCGTCAAGATCCGAACGTTGATTTCACTTGGGGAGCAGGATCTCCAGACCCTTCCATCGATCCTGCCTATTTCTCCGTAAGATGGACAGGGAAGATACAACCTCTATTCAGTGAAGTGTATACGTTTTCTATGGAACAGTCCGATGGCGCTAGAATATGGGTGAATGGCATCTTGATACTCGATGAATGGGAAGATGAAGTTGGCACCAAGATAAGTGCTCCTATCGTATTGACAGCTGGCAATCTTTACGATATTCAAGTTGAATTTTGCGTATATGGGACTGGAGCAACAGCTATTCTTCAATGGTCGAGCCAAAGTCAGCAAAAGCAAGTCGTACCGCAAGCCAATTGTTTATAGATACCTCCGAACCGCCAGTCTATACAGGAACAGGTACAGGATTAACCGGTGATTATTATAACAGTTCGGATTTGACGGACTTTGCATTAACACGTCAAGATCCAAACATTGATTTCGCTTGGGGAGCAGGTTCGCCAGATCCATCCATGGGCGCCGATTACTTCTCTGTAAGATGGACGGGAAAGATACAACCTATGTTCAATGAATCGTATACTTTCACAATGGAACAGTCAGATGGGGCAAGAATATGGGTGAACGGCGTTTTGATACTCGATGAATGGGAGTACGGGATTGGATCCAGAATCAGTGCTGCCATCGAATTGATTGCTGGAGAACTCTACGATATTAAAGTCGAATTTTGCGTATATGGGACCGGAGCGACTGCGATTCTTAAGTGGACCAGTCCAAGTCAGGTGATGGATGTTGTTCCGCAGCAACAATTATATGTTAACGAACCCAACGAACCGAACACTCCGACTACATTTGCCGCCTCAACCGATTTTTCTTCGGTTCAAGGTCACAACCAATGGTACTACCAATATTGGAACGGTTCTTCGTACGTTGATATGACATGGCGCGGGACAACCTATTGGCAAGGCGAGCGGGAATTTTGCAGGCTCACGAATATCAAACACCACCCGGATTACGATTGCGATTCGGCCAGGAAATGGGTTGCGCCAATAGACGGTACGATCCATATAACGGGAAAGGTTGCCAAATTCGATACGATCGGCGGAGATGGGGTCAATGCGAAAGTAATGAAGAACGATTCCCAGATTTGGCCGGGGACAGGTTGGAGATATATCGCCTATAACGATGATGTCGGTGAAAATCTTGACCTTACGACGTCCGTTCAGGCAGGAGATGCCATATACTTCATCGTCAATCAGATCACGATTGCAACCAACGATTCTACTTTGTGGGATCCGACGATTTCATATGTTGAAGAACAAGTGGATGATGAGGCTCCTTCTGCACCAACCGATTTATATGTAGGTTCAAGGACCATTGACTCCGCAATAATAAATTGGACTGCTTCAACAGACAATGTTGGAGTGTCAGAATACGAAATCTATAATGACACATCATTACTTGGGACAGTTGATGGAAACTCGACCACGTTTACGATAATAGGAATGACAGCTAACACTACGTATAATTTGACAGTTAAGGCGAGGGATGAAGCGGGCAATACCTCTATTTCAAGCAACTCGGTGATTATATTCATGGATACTGAAGCTCCGACAGCACCGACTAATTTAGAAGCAATAATATTATCGAATAATTCAGTCAAACTAACATGGTCGGCGTCTACAGACAATATAGCTGTAACGGAATACGAGATCATTAATGGTTCTGCGCCAATAGGATCAGTAGATGAAAGCGCGACAACCTTTACAGTAACGGGAATAGCAGCAAATACACTTTACAGTTTTGCTGTAAGAGCCAAAGATGTAGACGGAAATACATCTGCAAGCAGCAATATAGTTAATATAAATTTAATTGTAAAAAGGAAGCTTAAGTATAACTATGATCAATCGGGAAGATTGCAGACAATATCAGACGATGAAACAAATGAAGTTTTACAAACTTTTATTCACGACCACAATGGTAATATATTGAAGATTGATATCGAATAAAGTCAGGAAAGCGCTGGCACTTAATCGCATTGTGGAGTTCGCACTCAGTTATTTGCAGAGCTATTTGAATAGAACTAAATCTGTATCAATTCCGTGTGGTTGATGAATAGGATCAGAAGATTCACTATGCATCGGTAGAGTACTGAATCGGATTCATGTATTGTTGCTTCAATTTTAATTGAGAACACAGAAAGTGGACGAATAGTATTTCAATTCTATACAGGAAAAAGGAGAGGAGAGTTCTCATTGAGGGCGAAAAAGAAATGGAAAATCATAGTGCTTACTCTAATTACAGCGTTAATCTTTGAATTGGTGCCAAACTACGGAACGAATGCAGTGTCGGCAGCCGAAATTGTAAGCAATCAAACGAGCATTCAGGATATAGTAGACAGATTTTCAACAACAGGCGAATTCGTACAACAGCAATTGGATGCTGGATATACGCTGGATCGCATCTATGCAGCTTTCCTGATAGCCAGAATCGAAAGTATTACTTACGAAGCTGCTTTAGCAGAAGTAGCGCCTTCAGAAATCAACGAGTCAAATGATGCTGTTTCGCAAGTGACAGATTCCCTAGCAGATAATTTGCTGAGAGATGTTGTCCTTAAAAGTATGGATGAAGATATGGAGGCCGTTGATGGCGAGTCGGGGCTATCCGGGAAATGGCCGCAACAGCAGAACAGTTTGCTGAATGGTGAAGATCCGGGGCTGGAAGTGCCGCCTGTCTATGACCATGCTGCCATGAATCAAGCTCCTTATTCAATCGGATCAGCCGGGGAGTCGGTTTCAGGCTTAACCGGAGGGCTTTCCTTGACGAACACAGACATGACGTTGCCCGGTCGCAATGGTTTGTCATTTTCCTTGATTCGAAAGTACGATACGAACGCCGCGCAATTTTACGACATGTCTTATGATTCCAGTACGTATCCTATTTACGGTTATCAGTTGGATATCAACCTGACACGAAAGCCGTTGTCTCTGCAATATAGTGTGAAGTTTGAAGAGTTGAAATACGTTGAGGAGGATTTTAATCGTGACGGTATTTCCGATAATTCGGTGTCTCTGGGCACGAGTGTAAAAACATATGGTACTTATGCTTCAGAATCGATGGCTCAGCAGAATCTCAACATCGTCTATACCACGCCGACTGAGTACATGTCAGTAAGTGATTATCGAACTAGCAACACGAATAGTTTTTCTTCAACCATATATTATAGCTCAGGCGGATTCGTCGGCAACTTGTCCCAGTCGGGCTCATCTTATGTTTACTCAGGTTCGTATACGCCTGCCGATTCCAAAACGGCAACTGGTACCTGTACGAATATGCTGCCTGGTCGTTATGACGTCAATGGCCAATGGCAACAAACAGGGAACTACACGAACACCTGCAATTCTTCAATGCCGTACAATAGTGGTGGGTATTCGGGGACATTGAACAGAACAACGACCGATACGGTTAGAGATTGTTCTTCACCGGGCCAGGCTTATGTGAACTGCACCAAAGAGTGGAGAGCAAATTATTCCGGTACGGTCACAAAACCGGCCTCTGATACGCGCATTTGGCGGCAAAATTATAGTGGGACAGTAGTCAAACTGGGGACGACCGGTTCGTATAAATGTGATTCATGGGTAAACGATTCATACGCAAATTGGAGATATTGTTATACGGTTTCTACTGTACGCAGATCGCCTTGGATAGAATCCGTTGAAGTAGAAGGGGCGCCAAGCAGCACGAGGAAACGCATCCCGTTCGCAACTTATTCAGAAGCCGTTGCAATGCAGAATAGTATTGTCAATATAGCAGCAGATATAAAAATTGGCACTGATGGGATATATAATTACTACACCGTCAGTACCCCTAATCCGTCAATCAGCAGTAGCGGTGAGGTAGTTGGCGAAGGAGTCACTTACTATAACACTACGACGACGCCATGGGAGGAACAGATATTTCCTCTTGGCAAGGGATGGTCATGGGACCTGCCCTATATCGAAACGAATAGCGGGAAGAAGTACGTGCATCTGGCCGGTGGCGGCAGCTACGAGATAAGTGGCACTGCTTTGAAAGGCTATGAATGGGAAGGGTTGAGCCTGGTAACGGACACCACGGTTACGGTTAATGGCGAACCCTCGAACTATGCGCTTGTTCCAGTCGACGGCACATGGAAGCAATACTTCACTGCGGATGGGCGTCTCTTGCAAATATCAGACGCTTACAATAATAATAATACGATTCAATTCAGCTATACCGCGAATGCGGCGTATGGCAATCGCAAGCTATTGAGTCAAGTTAAAGATGCAATCAACAATACAATTCAGATTGCCTATTCCGCAACGGCAGTAACCCTGACCAAGGGAACGCAGGTTGTCACGTATGCCAAGCGCAAGGAGCAAGGCAAGGAATTGCTCGAATCGGTTACGGATGCCGAAGGCAGGAAAACCACGTATTCTTACGAATTGAAAGACGCCAAATTCAACTTGATGTCGTACGAACCGTCGCGCGCCATTTCCAATCCGTATGCGCTGCTGACGAAAGTTCAACATCCGACCGGCGCTTCAACGATCTATACTTATGGGCCGCAATCGGTGCAACGGTATATCGGCACCAGCTCGGTCAACCAAGCCTATCGGTTGTTTTCGCGCAAGGACGAAGTTCAATTAAGCAATGGCGGTACCAACACCTCCAACATGCGAACGATGAGCTACAACAATACCGACTTCGGTTCATCGTATAACCAGGATATTACGGTATCAACCACCATCAACGACGGGCTGGTTCAGACCACGTATACGTACAAGAAGGACTATATCGATAATAATACGCCCGCTCGGTTCTACCTGGAGCAGACGGTGGACCAGGCATCCGGCGCGACCCGAACAACTGCCTATGCGTATGCCAAGAAAGTCGGCACTCGTAGTTATTTTGCAGCGGCGCCCACGACGGTTACCCACAGCGACAATCTGACGCAGGACGTGTTAACGACCATCAGCACGTATGATGATTATGGCAACGTGTTACAGGAAACAGATGCTAAGGGAGTCACCACGATATACACGTATGATTCAACCAAGCATTTACTTCAAACTAGCCTGAAGCCGTCAACTTCTACAGCCTCAGTTTATACGATATATACTCGCAATGCGCAGGGCGACATTACGCAGGTAATCGGCCGAAAGAACAATGCGTCCGGTGAAATTTTGCAACAAATCGATTATGGAAATATTGATATCTACGGGAATGTTCGTACTATCACGACGAAGAATGGATCGAAGAACATTGTCACCACGCTTGCGTACGCAAGTACGTACGATCAGGCGTTTGTGACCAGCCAAGCGATCTCGGTCAGCGATGCGGACGGGATCGCAATAACCGTCACTCAGCAGGAAGAATATGACAGATCAACTGGCTTGATGACGGCATGGGTGGATGGAGAGGCCCATCGAACAGAATATGTGTACGACAAGCTTGGACGCATCAAAGTTGTTAAGCACCCAGGTGACACCACTTTCAGCGTGGACTACGACGATACGAACAATACGATCACAACAACGAATGAGGTTGGGTATCGGACGAAAACAAGCTGGAATGCCTTGGGATACAAAGTAGAAGAAGGGTTGTACGACGCCGACGGCTATGCGAAGAAAGCTAAATATGATTATGATGCTTATGGAAGAATGCTCTGGAGCGAGGATGCCAAAGGAAATCAAACGATGATGCACTATGACAATTGGAGTCGTCTGACCCAGACCGATCAGCCGAACCCATTGAATCAAGCTGGCTCAGTCGTGTCGACCATTGCGTATGACGATGCATTGCGCCAGGTAACGAAGACGGATGCGGAAGGGTATGCTCTGATCGAGACGTTCGACAAATATGAGAGAATTGTGAAGAAAGAGGAACGTGCAACCGCAGCAAGCAGCATCAAGCCGCTCGAAAGTTATGTTTACAATCCGGTCAGTGGCCAACTGGCCGAAGTTCGGGATGCGAAGCAGAAGCCCACGACCTTTGATTACAATATACTGGGGCGGTTGGTTTCTGTCACCAATGCCAATAGCGAAATTACACAATATCAGTATGATATGGTTGGTAATCTGGTAAATATTACATTTGCGGATGGGAGCATTAAGCAGAAGGAATATGATGATCTCGGCCGGGTGATACGATCGATTGACGAACAAAACCGAGCGGAGAAATGGTTCTATGACGGCAATAATAACTTGGTTCGTCGAGAGGATCGCAATGGAGCAATAACAATATATGAATACAATGACCGTAATTGGCTGAAAACGCGTACGAGTGACGACGAGACGGTTAGCTTTACGTATGATGACTTGGGCCAGCGACTGACTATGACGGATGGAACGGGCACGACCGCGTATCACTACGATGATTACACCGGGCAACTGGATACGCTCACCTATCCCGATCAGCACACATTAGCCTATAAGTACTATGAGAATGGCTTTCGTAAGGAGATGACAGGCCCTTTCGGATATAAGACATATTACGGGTATGACCGCCTGAACAGGTTGGCGGTGGTAAGTGATAGTCCGCTAGATTCTTCGGTTACGCCAACAGCAGCATACATGTACTATGACAACGGGTTGCTTGAACGAACAGAGACTGCGAACGGTATAAGACATGACAACATATTTGACGGTTTGAGCCTGGTCGATGTGAAGCATGTGCAGGATGGCGATGCGCTGAATCATTACCGTTATGGTTACGATGCCAATGCTAACCTTACAAGCCGGACGGAGAACGAAGTAACAAACGAGTTCATATATGATGATTTGAATCGGATTGCAACCTCAACAATCGGCAATGAAACATACACGTATGACAACCGGGGCAACCGCCTGACGTTGCAATCGGAGCAGATGGTAGAGCCGCTGATAATGGAGTATACGTATGACGATCAAAACCGATTGATTGAAGCGCAGAATGGTGCCGCAGCAACAGTACATTATCGGTACAATGGTGACGGATTGTTGGTCGAGCGAACGGAGAATGGGACAACGGCGCGTTACTACTACGATGGCGATCATATTATAGCCGAAGCAACGCTCGTAGATGGTGTGCCGCAGTTTAAGGCCCGTTACATTCGCGGCAACAAGTTGGAGGCGATCGAATACTCGGATGAAACGACAGCGTACGCTTTGTACAACGGGCATGGCGATCTGGTGGAACTGCGCGACTCGCAGGGCGGCCCGCTGAATGCGTACGAGTATGATATTTGGGGCAATATTGTCTCGGAGCAGGAACAAGTGCATAACCCGTTCCGATATTCCGGCGAACTGTGGGATGATACTACGCAGCTTCAATATCTTCGCGCCAGATGGTATGATCCTTCTGTAGGAAGGTTTATCAATGAGGATAGCTTCGAAGGACAAATTAATAATCCGTTATCGCTGAACCTGTACGCCTATGTGCAGAATAATCCGCTAACTCATGTTGATCCTACTGGACATATGGCAGCTAATGCGTTAAACAGCATTGCTGCTGCATATTCAATTTTCGGGAATAATCAAACATCAGCCCAAGTTTCAAAAGCTGTTATTTTAGCGAATGGATGGAATTTCTATACTGCATTACATGAAATCGCTCAAGTGAATATTTATAGAGCATTAGTAGAAAGGGGTTACGCCCCGATTCTTGAACAGAAAATAAAGTCCAATGAAAACACACTATTGGGACTTGGGCCCAAAAAGACCTATGAAGCTGACGTTGTAGCAAATGGTCTATTATGGGAAGTGAAGCCACTAGGCGGTGCCTCTCCCAAAAAACAAATTGAGAAGTACACAGAACTTGGTGGGTATGTTGCTGCGCCAACAGGTACACTTGAGTCAATAAAAGGTATTTACATCGTAAGTGGCATCTACATGAAAATTGATTTTCCAAAGGCAGGAGAGGCAAGATATTCATTTTATAAACGGGAAACAGACCCGAATGGGAATTATGTTGAGTCTGCAATAAGCACAAAAGAAGTGAAGAATAAACTCTTTGATCAAAAGTATACAAAGGAATTTTTTATTTTTCCAATGATACCGGTACCTGGTTTGATTCCTGGCGGCATTCCTGCGTTAGCTTTTTAATCTCTGATAGATTAACTCCCCGCAGCTTACTGCGGGGAGAACTTATTGATATTGGGGGATGAATTGCTATGAATACTTCGTTACCATCCAATGTGAATTGGTCAAAGCAATTGCCGTTTAATGGGTTGAAAAAGATTAATAAAATCGATTGGAAGTTTACCCGAAACAATATTATTTCAACATCAAGCCCTATTTTTGACAATGAAAGCAATCTTATATTTGGGGCAAATAATGGAGAAATATTTTCGATTAATAAGTTTGGAGAAATGAATTGGTGTACAAATATTGGGGAAGGTCGGATATCAAGTCCATCGATGGATCCCGAAGGTAATATATTATTGGTTGCAAATAGAGGAAATCAGACTTACATAATAAAAATTAATTCCAAAGGTGATAAACTATGGGATAATCAATTCGCTAGTGAAATACACTTTGAACCTATCGTCGATCAGGAAGGCGACGCGTTTGTCGCGACTAGGAGTGAGCTAATAAAGGTCGATCGCAATGGTCATCTCATCTGGAATTTCCCTTGTCGCAATATTAGTTCTAACCCTATTTACGACAAATACGGCAATGTTTATTTCTCTGCCAGAGAAGAACCAGGTGTTTTGATTTCTTTGACCAATGAAGGAGAGATTCGTTGGAAAAAAGAATTCGGTAAATGTTATCTTGAGTATGAGCCGATTATGGATGCTTCAGGAAATATATATTTTATCGCCAGTGAGCTAAATCTGCATTCGTTATACTCTATAGATTTTTATGGAAATATTAATTGGAAGTATTCGCCTACTGATCGGGGAATCATTAGTTCACCAGCTTTAAGCCATGATGGTGTGTTGGTTATGGGTACAACGTATTTTGGAGTTATAGCGATAAACACATTCGGACAAGTGCTTTGGGAAACAAATATCGGTCATATTACTCAGAATACTCCAGTATTAGATGTAAGAAATTATGTTTACCTGCATACTCAAGTTAAGAAACGTAACTATATTTCTTATATCTGGTGCCTAAGCAATAAAGGTCAACCTCTTTGGAATCATGAATTTAAAGGGGCGATGGAGTGGTTTCATTTTAATCAAGAAAATGGTTTGCTGATCAAGACCGTAGACCCAGACAAGTTGTCTATTGAAATAGCGGCATATAATATTGAGCTTGTTTAAATTCAATGATATTATTAGTCGCCACATGCGAGTATAACAACTCCATGTGGTTTTCGTATTATCAGGTCAACCAGAAATTCGATCGACCTCGTAAAAGAAACTGTTCTCCTACTACATCCAATGACCATGTTTGAGCTGGTTGAGGGATCGACCTCGCATCACAAGCGAAGCTGTGAGATTGGAACCATCGTGGGAGTGCCGGTGAATTTGTCATCAGAAGGAGAGGGATATGGATTCGGTTATTGGCTTAGATGTAGCGAAAGGGAAGAGTGTTATTCAAGTGTTTTTGAAGCGAAATGACGCTAACGGAAACCGGAAACTATTAGACATACCGAAGAGGGATTCAGGCGTCTTGGCAAAGTCATTCAAGAGCTTCGAGAACGAACAGGAGAAGAACTCATTGTCGTCCTAGAAGCAACGGATCATTATCATCGTATGGTAGTAGCCTTCCTGTCTGATATGGGCGATTAGTCAACTGGTCAATCAGCGTCGTTGGGTGGCCAGAAATAAGTCCGGACTGGATTGATACTAGAGGTACTTCAATGACATCTGAGCAAGTAACTCAAATTATGAATAGAGCTGCCGGATCATACAAAGATAAGGTACTGCCTGGAAAAGTAGAAATTTGGATAAGGTAAAAAAGGAGTTGTCTTCATTGGCTAGATTTCTTTGCAAGTGTGGAGTGACACTTTCCAATTCAGAAGTTCCGAACGACGTACAGTTACATGTTTATAGCGACAGGGAATGGGATGAAATCATCAATCTAAGTATCATCGATCCGTTAAATATCCCTTCTCCAAAGCATGATGTTTGGCGTTGTGCGGAATGTGGCAGAGCTCATGTGTTTGATGGTGACGAAGTTGTAAGAACTTATATCGTTGAAACGTAATATGTATCTGAAACGTCTATCGACGCCACATGTGAGTGTAACGACTCCATGTGGTTTTCTTTTCTTTTTTTAGAAATGGATATCTCGGCCTTCCGGATCCAGAAAACAGTTGATACATCTCCTGAACCCACAGAAAGGACCTGCAGCCTTCCAACCCACGGCTGACAAAGATAGAGTCGGGAAATCTCCCGGAAGATTAGGTTTCTTGTCTATGATACTTCGAACGGCCGTTCCAGTGCGCGTTAGTGCTGCGAATTTCCATCTCCCCGGTAGGATAGTTGAACAAATAATGGCAATAACTGCAACATAGCAATCCAAAAGAAACTATAATATTCATCATATGTTATCATAAGCATCTAACATAAATTGTTGCAGTTGAAGGGAGTAAGGCATGGCAAATATCGAGCACTTGCAAACCGTACATGCTCCAGCGTCGAAGGTGTATGAAACTTTAACCACCGCTGAGGGACTGTCGGAAATATGGACCAATGAACTCAATATTAATAATCAGATTGGCTTTATTAATGAATTTCGATTTGGCAGCAGTGACATAACGAAGATGAGAATAGAGGAATTGATCACGAATAAAAAAGTCGTTTGGCAGTGTATAGATTCAGATCCAGAATGGATTGGTACGATTATTTCCTTTGATATTCAAGAGAAGAACGAGAAGTCTTTTATTACTTTGCGTCATTCGAACTGGAAAGAAGTAACGCCATTTTATCGCTCCTGTAATTACAACTGGGCTATTTTCCTTTATAGTCTCAAATCCTATTGTGAAGATGGCGATGGTCTCCCCTATCATAAACGTAAGTTTTAATAATTTGGCGGTTTATTCATCGTGTCTCGATAGTGTAACAAAGGAGAACACGCTATTTAGTTATTGTTCCTTCTTTGATTAGCCTTTCTTTATCCTTCAAAGAAAAAACTCCAGGCTCCCATTCCTCTAATTGTCCGTTTCCTCCAATTATACGTCCATTATGTTCATAAATGGAGGCGTATATTTTCTTTCCTGTTTTTTGTTGTTCTTTTAGCATGTAGGTTGTAATTTCAATTTCTTTATACGGCTTCAAATCAATACCTACTATTTGTGCATCTAATAAAGTCTTTGTTGTGTCCTGAGTTCTTTCGCTAATTTTGTCCTCGATATGCCAGCCAAATGATTCAAGGTACTCAAAATGGTTATCGTAAATCTGCTCGGGTGGCTCTTTACTACAACCAATCGGAAAAACAAAACTGCATAATGCAAGATAAATAATTATCTTCTTAACCATAATGCCCCTCCAAATGAGATGAGGTATTTTCAAATTCCTTGCTGTCTGTATAACGAAACCATGCCAAATAATGTTGCAAATAGAATTGCAAATGCGACTCGTGTGGTTTTCCATTTCATTAAGCCCCACCCGAGTGACGATTGATTCGGCTGGTTTGCCTTAATCGGCTTGAAGTGTCCACGGATCTTACGGGATGACCGTACGGCGTTTATTCGTTCGGAATTGGAGGGGCGCAACAGAATAGCACTTCTTGAACAAGGCGTAGAAGTAGCTGGGGTTGTCGAAGCCGGCTTCCGCGATCAATTCCAATATCGGCTTGTCTGTGCATGCCAACTGATTCGCCGCATAGGAAAGCCGCTGCTCGTTGATCCACGCCGACGGTGACCGCCCGTATGCTTTGCGGAAAGTCCTGCATACGTGTTCGTACGAGCAAGGGGCCAACTCCTTCAGTCTGGGAATGCCCGCGATATAGTTTTCCGGCAGCCGCATGTCGGCCGTAAGTCGTTCGAACCAGCCTTCATCAGCAGTCGCCGGCAATGGAACGGACGGAAGAAACCAATGCAGCACAAGATCCGCAATGATTGTGCGGGCCATCTGTCGTACTTGCTGCCGTTCGCTGCGCGGAATGGCGGTTAATGTTTGCCATTCATGGAGAAGCGCCTCCCGTTCTTTCTCGGGCAAGTTCAAATGCGGCGGCATGTCGGCCGTCAGCAACGGGCATGTGCCACGGTCGATGCCCAGGTAATTGAGCAGTCCGTTCATTACCTCGCGGGAGAATGTGAGATTGACCAGGCGCCAACGCCCGGCGCCGTCAACATCGTAGGTATGTGCGTCCTGCGGACGAATCAACACCAAGCTGCCTTCCTGAAGCGGGAAGCGCCGTCCGTTCACAATATGAACGATATCGCCTTCCGTCAGCATGAATATCTCGTAAAATTCATGCGCATGCGGCGTTCGCGAAATGTTCAGCATCGAATCGTGCCAGTTGCAGTGCACGCCGGTATCGGGATCGACGCATTGGGCTTCGGTTAGAATGAGCATGCGATCATCTCCGTAATTGATCAATATACTGGAATTGATAGATCAAGTGAAAGCAAGAATATACGCAGGTCTTCGATTATGATTATATCGACTGCATCAATATTGTGCTAGTTATCGAATGTCTTCAGCTTGATTCGGGGAGTGAAGTCCAAATGCAAATCGCCATGATATCGGCCAATTATTTCGGGCGCGCGTCGGGATATAACACGAGTATGGAGGAATGGGGCGAAGCGGAGCGCAGGGTGATCGAGAAATCAAGCTTGCACGAGTTTGATGCGATTTGCCGCGATATCGCGGGGGCGGGTTTCAGGTACATGGAATTATGGATGGCGCACGCATTTCCGAAATTCATGACACCGTTCCTGGCGGAAGAGATGCGGGCGATTTGGGAAAAACACGGCTTGACGGCGATCGGCTATTCCTGTTCGTTGGGCGACCCGGTGCGCTTCCCGCGGTGGACGAGGTTATGCTTCGAAACGTGCAAGATGCTCGGCATCGAGAAAATAGCCAGCGGAATTATGAAGGAAGCTGCACCTGTCGTTTATGGTTATTGCCGGGAATACGGCATCAAGGTAGCGGTAGAGAATCACCCCGAGAAGCATCCGGACGAGATCCTCGACATCATCGGCGAGTATGGGGATTGGCTCGGAGCTTGCGTCGATACGGGGTGGTTCGCTACGCAGAATTATTCCGCGCCGGAGGCGATCCGGCGGCTGAGGGACCATCTGCTCCATATCCACATCAAGGATGTTCGCAAGGCGGACGAGCATCATACGGTGCGGCTTGGAGACGGCGTGGCGGATATCGCCGGCTGCCTGCAAGCGATCAAGGAAATCGGATATGACGGGACGCTCTCGATAGAGCACGAATCAGGCGATCACGATCCGACCGGCGACTGCGCGGAAAGCCTGCAATGGCTGCGCAAAGTGTTTGCGGATGCGAGGTAAGCCACTGCCATAAGTGAATGATTATCGAACTTAATGAGGAGGATTCGCCAATGGTACGCATCGCGATCGTGGGGACGGGCTGGCAGGGACAAGGATTAATGAGCAATCTCAGTTCAATCACCGAAGCGGAGCTGGTTGGGGCTTGCGACTTGAATCCCGAGATGCTGGCGAAGGTCAGCGCGAAGTTCTCGGTCCGGGGCTACGCGGATTATGTACACATGCTGGAGGAATCCAAGCCGGACGGGGTGCTGATCTGCACCCATCCGCAAACGCGTCTGCCATTGGTCACGGACGCGGCGAAAAGAGGCATTCACTGCTTCATTGAAAAGCCGCCCGCTCGGGATATGGAGTCGGCCGGCAAGATCGTCGACGTTCTGGAGGAATATGACGTGTTAAATAGCGTTGGCTTCATGTTCCGGTACTCGCAAGCGGTCGAGCGGGCGCGTGAACTGATCGCGGGCCGCCGCGTCGCCCTTGTTCGCAGCTGTATGCTGGACGGTTTGGCCATTCGAAAAGGGACGCCGACTTGGTTTTTCGATAAAGAGCGCTCCGGCGGGCCTGTCTTTGACCAAGCGATCCATATTTTCGATGTGTCCCGGTATTTGTTGGGAGAGGTTCGGGCCATATCCGGGTTCCAGGGCAACTTGACGGTGCCGAAGAGCGAAGCTTTCACTGTAGAGGACAGTGCTGCGCTTGTGTTTCAATACGATAACGGCGTTCTTCAAAACCACAGCCACTCCTGGGCTTACTCGGGCTTCAAGGCACAGTTGCAGCTGATTTCGGACGAGATGGATCTGCTGCTGGATATCGGCCAAGGGACGCTGCAAGGAACGATAGGCGGCGAGGAAATCGACTTCCGGGGACAAGACTCGTTGTACCGGTTCGAGCTGGAAGCTTTCGTTCGGGCGATCCGTGACCGCGATCCCTCCGTCATCCGTTCCTCCTACCGGGACAGCATATCCTCCTTGGCGTTCGCGCGGTCTGCGGTGGAAGCTTTGGAGACCGGCACCACAGTCGTTGGGAGTTCACGCGCATAAGTACACTTGTGAAGATTAATGGCGCCAAGGAAAGGAAGGGGTTCTCATGCCGAAATTGAACGTTGCGATTATCGGAGCCGGAAGCTCGTACACGCCGGAATTATTGGAAGGACTGCACCGGTTCCGCGAGCAATTGCCTGTTGGTCGGCTAACCTTAATGGATATCGAGGAACAGCGCTTGGAGATCGTAGGTAATTTCTGCAAAAGGTACGCAAAACACCTTGGACTGGATATCGAGATCCGGTTGACGACGGATCATCGACGGGCTATCGAGGATGCCGCATTCATCAATACGCAGATTCGGGTCGGCGGCGTGGCGGCCCGGATTCAGGATGAGAAGATTCCGCTGAAATACGGGCTGGTCGGACAGGAGACGACAGGGGCCGGAGGCTTCATGAAAGCCCTGCGCAGCCTTCCGCCCATGCTGGACATCGCCCGCGAAGTCGAACGCCATAATCCGGACGCCTGGATCATTAATTACACCAATCCGACCGGACTCATTACGGAAGCCATTACCAAATACACGAAAGTCAAGATTGCCGGATTATGCTCCGGCGGGACATTCCCGCAAATCTGGGTTTCGAAGGCTCTGGGAGTGGACCGTTCATCCGTAAGATACAATTATGCCGGGTTAAACCACTTGAACTTTGCGTTTGACATTACGATCGACGGCCGCCCGATTACCGACGAACAATTCGATCGCGCAGCCGAACGAGTGGGCACTGTGGACCCTGAATTGGTGCGTCTGTTGCGGGTGCTGCCCAGCCCCTATCTGCAGTATTTCTATCATACGTCCAAATGTGTGGAGTCCATGAAGGAGAAAGGAACGCGAGGAGAAGAGGTTAGCAGGCTGGAGAAAGAAACGTATGCCGCGTTCGCCGATCCGAATCAGCGGGAGAAGCCGGAAGCGCTATCGAAACGGGGCGGCGGCGGCTACTCGGAAGTGGCGATAGGCATCATGAATTCGATTTATAACAACGAAGACCGTTGGTATGTCGTCAATGTGCCGAATCGGGGGGCGCTGCCCGGTCTTCCGGACGACGCGGTGATTGAAGCCGGTTGCCTGGTGAACCGGAGCGGGATCTATCCGCTCTCGATCGGGAAAGTCCCGGCATCGGTCTGGGGACTCATCTCCGAGGTTAAAAATTACGAGCAGCTCGCCGTGGAAGCGGCGGTACACGGGGATAAGAAGCTGGCGCTGCAAGCGCTGCTCGCTCATCCTCTCGTTCGGGAGTACGAAATCGCAAAGCCGCTGCTCGATGAGATGCTCGAAGCCAATAAAAAATTTCTGCCATGGGTCTGAGCCATGGGACTTATTTTAGGAATCGACCAAGGCGGGACGAAGACGATCGCGGCGCTCGCGAACGATTACGGAGAGATTGTGGGAGTCGGTTGCGCGGCCGGCGCTTGCCATAGTATTGAGGGTATGGATATGGCCATTGAATATGTTCGGCAGGCGACAGCGCAAGCTCTTGCAGCTGCCGGCTGCACGATGGGCGAGATCGACGTCGTCTTCGCCGGAATGACCGGCGCGGATTGGCCGCATGAATATGATCAACTGCAAAATGCGCTGAAGCGGTTGTTTGGCAGCTCGCAAATCTATGTCGAGAATGACTGCATGGTCGCGATGCGCAGCGGGTCGGATCGGGCGGACGCGGCGGTCATCTGTGCTGGCACCGGATTGAATGCCGCGGTGAAGACAGCCCAAGGGGAACGGTATATTTACGGGTATTATATCAATTCGGAGGACCAGGGCGGGGAGGCTCTGGGACGCTCGGCACTGAAAGCTGTATTTAATGCGGAATGCGGCCTTGCCCCGCCGACGAATCTAACTGAACGATTGCTCTCGTATTATCAAGTGAATCATACGGACGAACTGGCCCAAATCTGCTTTTCCCAACGACCGGGCATATATAAAGGGCTGGCGCCGCTCGTATTTGAAACGGCCACCGAGGGAGATCGGGCAGCGGCACAGCTGGTCGAGCAATTCGGAACGAGGATCGCAAAGTATGTAACGGTTGCCGCCCACCGGCTGGGTATCGGCAACCGGGAGATGGATGTCGTGTTGACGGGCTCAATCTTCAAGACAACTTGCAAGCTGTTCCATCATGCAGTGGAACACGCCATCGCCAGCCAGTTGCCTAAAGCCGAGTTGGTTCGTCCAAAGTATGAACCTGTGGTCGGTGCGGTATTATCGGGATTGGATGCTTTGCACGAACGCATTTTCTGCTCAAATTCCACGTTAATGGAAGCGTCGGCTGGCTCGTCCGGTATAATGAGATATGAAGAAAGCAGGTGAGCTTCGCACATGAAGATTACAGTCGCAAAAGATTACGAAGCGCTGTCCAGGGAAGCTGCTCATGCCGTGATCGAGCAAGTGCGGGGGAAACGCGACTCCGTATTGGTGTTTCCGGGCGGAGATACGCCGGCAGGCATGCTTCGCGAATTGATCGAAGCCAGCCATTCTCAACATGTGGATTTCTCCGATTGCACGTTCGTCAGCCTGGATGAGTGGGTCGGTCTGGACGGATCTGTCGAAGGAAGCTGCCGTTACACGTTGGACCGGCTTTTTTTCAAGCCGGCCCCGATCGCTCCTTCGCAAATATTGTTCTTCGATGCGAAAGCCGCGAATTTACAGGCTGAATGCCGGAGGATGGACGAGCGAATTGCTGCTGCCGGTGGCGTTGACTTGCTCGTGCTGGGGATTGGCCTCAACGGGCACATCGGCTTTAATGAACCGGGCGCATCCTGGGATTCCTTGTGCCATGTTGCCGAATTGGACGATATTACGAAATCGGTTGCGAGCAAGTACTTCCCAAACGGGACGGACCATGTGCATCAAGGCATCACCATCGGTATGCGGCACATCATGGAAAGCAAAAGGGTAGTCGTATTAGCGAATGGAGAGAAGAAAACGGAAATTGTAAAAAAAGTCGTTCACGATACGGGTACGCCGGCAGTGCCGGCGAGCATGCTGAAGGATCATCCGCATTGTTCGATCATCGTGGATGAGGCTTGCTGGAACGGGAACTGAGTTATTCTGTTTCTCCGTATCGTCAGATTCGATCCCCGCGGCCGTAACGGTTCGCGGGGGTTTAGCTGCAGGCCGCGATCTTTCTCGCCATGCTCGATGCTGATCGCGGCGAAAAGCTCCATTTCCTCACTCCGCATGCTCCGGACGCTCGGCCAGCCAGTCCTCCGACGTCGCGACCCGGTTCGGGTACTTGCGGCTGCGGGCCAGAAAACCGGCTCCGTGCGCCGGCATCGGATCCTGATCGGTGGGCTGATACCGCAGGTCTACGCTCCAGCGGACTTCATCCGACAGATTCGGCGTTGACATATGCAGGCACCGGTCGTTGAAGAGAATGGCGCTTCCGGCCGGCACCGGCAGGGCAACGGTCGGTTTTCGCCCCATACGCCCGACCTGCTCCTCGAGCAGCGCCGTATATCCGGTTCCCGTTGTTTCTTCGATATGCCATTTAAGCACCCGCTTGCGGTGAGTTCCCGGCTTGATATGCAGACAGCCGTTCACTTCGTTCGCGTCGACGAAAGGAATCCATACGGTAATGACCGGGTTGGAATTGGCATCCGGCCAATAGGACTTGTCTTGGTGCCAGGGTACGGCTCCCGCAGCCACCTTCGGAATTTTCGGACGTGTGTTGTATACGGGGTTGGCGAAGATTTCCCCGCCGATCAGCGATTCCACGGCATCGAGTATTTTGGGATTGCTCATCAGATGATAATAACCGAGCCGCCGCTCTCTCCAGCTTCTGCCGTATTTCAGGAAATCGTCGGCCGTCAGATCCCGGAACAGCTCCGCGAGCCGGTACCGGAAAGGCCGTTCCTCCAGCTTGTCTGTGATCAGACCCTCCGCATACAATTCTTCCGCAATCAGGGACACCTTCTCGTTCATGGCCTCCATGGCCGGCGCCAAGTCCTCTTGGGTCAACAGCCGAGGCAGAACCAAATACCCTTCTTTGTCGTAGAATGCCAATTGATCTTTGTTCAAACTTCCGGCACCAATAGAATCAATCATCATGAACATCCTCCTGACGCTTGGGTTTATTTGTGATCATTGTAACACTCCATTGCTGAATAGGATTTCGACGGAAGTTCGGATATTGATCAAAACTTCCGGAGAACATGCTACAATCGGGGAAAAGGAGGTTGTTTATGGGAAGCCTGGACCTGATTCGCCCTTATGTGCGCGTAGCGCATCACTATCGATTCCCGTTCGAAAGAAACGCGAGCGAATCCGGCCGCATCGGTTACTGCTATGCTTTTCATTTAGTCGACGGCGGCAAGGGGAATGCGACCGTCGCTTCCCGCACCTATCCCGTAACCAAAGGCGATCTGCTCTATTTTCCTCCCGGGACGAAGCATTCTTTCCATTCCGATCCCGATCATTTGCTGTCCACTTACAACGTCTACTGCGAATTGTGGGACAAGAACGAGGCGGCGCAGGGGCGTCACCTCATCTGGGACGGGAAAGATTTCGATCCGGCATGGATGACGGCAACCCAACCCGATGCCGGCCTCGACGGATTGTCTTGCCGGATACCTTTGCAGCATCATGGCGCCATGACGGCGCTATTTCCGCATATCGTCGCTCATTCGCAACAGACCGCGCCTTACTCAGGGGCGATTGCCGCCAGCCTGTTAAAGGCGTTTATTCTCGAATTGGTGCAAGTCTCGCGGGAGCAGGGGGAAACGGATTATCGCATCAAGAACGTCATGGACCGCATGGACAAAGAACAGGCATCCCTCTCCCGAATGAAGGACTGGATCGCGCGCAGCGGACTGGGCAAGACACAATTCTATGAAGCATTCAACCGGACGGCCGGCATGCCCCCCAAGGCCTACCTCATCCAAGCCGTCATGAAGCAGGCCGCTGCCGCGCTGTGGGAAAGCAACCGGACCGTGACCGAGATCGCCGAGGATCTGGGGTATTCGTCCATCCATCACTTTACCAAGCAGTTCACCGCCTATTACGGGGTTTCGCCGACGCATTACCGCAAGAGAAGGGGCTCGGGACAAGTCCAAAAATCGTAGATTAATTCATGGTTTTCCACGTTGCGGTTGCCTACAATCATGATGCTTGTCACAGCGGCCGGCTCCAACTTTCGGGGCGATGAAAGGATGAGGCAATTGCCATGAAGACATTATCGTGGAATGATCGAGGTTATCTTGTAGACGGAAAACCGACTTTTCTCGTATCGGGGGAATTTCATTATTTCCGCGTTCCCCGTGAAGCCTGGAAAGTGCGACTGGAACGGTTCATCGAAGCAGGCGGCAACTGCGTGGCGACCTATATTCCGTGGATATTGCACGAGCCGGTCGAAGGCGACATCCGCTTCGGGGATGCGCCTTACCGGGATTTGGAGGCGTTCCTGACGCTGTGTCGGGAATTGGGCTTGTTCGTGATCGCCCGGCCAGGTCCTTACCAGTATTCGGAAATGAAATATTGCGGTTTGCCCGGCTGGTTATGCGAGAATTATCCCGAGCTGCTGGCCCGAAATATTCACGGAGCAGCCATCACGAATTTCTTCGTTTCTTACTTGCACCCGGTCTTCCTGGAGCGGGCGAAGCGATGGTATGACGCCGTATGCCCGATCATAGCCCGCCATACCGCAAACCGAGGCGGTTCCGTCGCATTCGTGCAGTTCGATAATGAATTGACCGGCATTCATGAATGGTTCGGCGGGTGGGACTATCATCCGGAAACGATGGGCTTCGGCCGGGAAGACGGTCGGTATGCCCGGTATCTTCGCCGCCGCTACAAAGATGATATAAGCGAGCTGAACGCCGCCTACGGTACGGGTTTCGCCGGTTTCATGGACGTGCGCCCGATCGAT
The DNA here is from genome assembly GCA_023391635.1 of Bacillota bacterium. Lineage (GTDB taxonomy): Bacteria > Bacillota > Bacilli > Paenibacillales > Paenibacillaceae > Cohnella. The sequence goes on from JAEWAQ010000048.1 coordinate 198,354, forward strand.
CCGGGTGCTATCGCAACGATCGGAGATCGATGCCGGACAAAGGATTACCAGGATTTCTACTTTCAGACGATCGCCGAGTACGCGGTCCTTTTGACCGGATGGATGAGGGAGGCTGGCATCGATTGTGACTTCATCCACAATTCCGCCAACCCCGGCTCCAACGCCTACCACGCAGAGACGGCGGCGGCGCTGGGAAGCGGCTTCCTGCTTGGGTCCGATCATTACTACAACCTCGATATGGACTGGGTTGCGAACAACCCGACGCCCAAATACGCGACAGGCGTCTTCCTGTCCAACGAGAGCTTGCGGCATATGGGCTTTCCGCCTACCGTATTCGAGCTTCCGGGAGGCAGCCCGTCCGACTGGCCGCCGATTACGCCGGAGGATCTATGTTGCAGCTACATGACCAATCTCGCGTTCGGCATGAAAGGGCTAAACTACTATGTATTTGCCGGCGGCTACAACCCGGAGGGCATCGGCGGCGACGGGCGCGTGTACGATTATCAAGCGGCGGTCGCCCCGGACGGAACGCTCCGGCCGCATTACGACACTCAGAAGGCATTCGGGCGATACCTGCTGGAGCATGACTGGCTGGCGGCGGCTGATGCCGTCTTCGATTACAATCTCGGGCTTGACCGCGAGCATACAAGGAGCAAATACTACGCGCAAGGGTACCCGGGATTCGGCAGCGCGGATGCGTGGACGTTCCTGAACAAAGGGCTGTTGATCACTTCCTTCTGCGCGTCCTATTCTCCGGAAATGACCGATTTGTACAAAGCCGGTGTCGCGGACCGAACGGAAAAACCGCTCGTGGTCGTTTCCGCGGAAAATATGGCGGCGAGCGTGCAGGAGAATCTGGTCCGGTTCGTGAAACAGGGAGGACGCTTACTGTTGACGCCCGTCATCCCGCATTTGGATGAAAATTATCAGCCTTGCACGATTTTGCAGTCTTTCCTCGGAGGAGCTTCGGTGAGACAACTGCCGCGCTCGAACAGTGAAGTGCGAATCGGCTCGGTCGCGGATGTATGGGTGAACGAGAGGCTTTGGTCGAGCGCATCGATGCCGGAAGGAGCGATGACGATCGGCGTCGAGGAGACGACGGGCAGTATCGTTGCCTGGACCAAGGATTATCCGAACGGCGGTCGGGTCGTCTGGTCGGGCGTACAGTGGAAATTCGCCAAGTACGGACACATGCGCATGCTGCAAGCGCTGTTGGCGGAGCTCCGATGCGAACCGCAGGCAGTCTTGTGCGATAACCCGAACGTATGGGCGACGCTCAGAAGCGACGGAGAACAGGGGATGATCTTCGCGATGAACCTGTTTTCGTCTCCCATGAAGGCGCGCATTCAAGTGAAGCGGGACGACGGAACCTATGCGGATACGGGGATTCACGAGCTGCAGCCGATGGAAGTGAAGGCCATTCCGACAGAAAGGTGCTAAAGGCTCTTAAGGGATGGCAACCCAGAGCGTGAGGCATTCAAAATCTGAATGAAGAACAAAAGCCCCTACTTTCGGGGCTTTTGTTCTTGAGCGGCATCAAATGCCAAGTGCATTTCGGAGGTCGGCAAGATCGGCGAGAATCATGTCCGCAAAGCTCGCGTCGATATGTTTGCCTTTCTGCGCGTTCACTTTATTTTCCATCGATTTCATGCTGTTTTGAAGTCTCTTGTCGTTGTTTTGGTCACGCTGGATTTGGTCTGCATGCGACATCAGGCTGTTCGCGGTTCCGGCGTTGTCGATCCAACCTCGTTCAAGTCCGGCCGCGATCAGTTCGTCGAGATGGTCGATGTCCATCGTGATGACGAGGTCGAACTGCGCCGTACTTTGATGTCCAAAGTTGTCCGTCGCCGTAACGACGATCGGAAAGGTTCCAACCGCGAGGCCGAGCGGAGCGACGGATATCGTTCCGGACGTCGTCTCTCCGTTAAAGGACACCGTCAGCGATTGCAGGCCGCTTCCGCTATCGCTAGCAGAGAATGCGACCGATACCGCTTCCGTTTGTAAGAACGACAGGTCGTTCGGCGCAACGATTTCCGGAGGCGTCGAATCGATCGTAACGAGGGTTTCGCCCGTCACGCCCGAGCCGTCCTTCGCCGTGGCGACGACTTTGACCGCGCCGTCCGCGACCGCGGTCAGCAAGCCGCTTGCGTCGATCGTCGCGGCGGAAGTCATGCTTCCATCTTCGGAGACGACCGTCCATTCCACCGATTGATCGGTCGCGTTATCCGGCGTTACGACTGCGTTCAATTGCAGCGTGCCGCCGAGGCTCGTGATCGAGGATGCTCCGTCCGCGCCCGTTACGGCGATTCCCGACACCTTTACGTCTTCCACGGTGCCGCTGCCTGGCTTAGCGTCCGGGTTGCCGATGATCGGAACGTAAGTGCTCTCGTCCGGCACGGAGATAGACATAGGCTCGGTGTAGCCGACGATGCCGAAATACCCATCGCTTAGAAGATAATTGTTCTCGTCCATCCAACTTGCGACGATCGTGTTGCCTGCCTTGAGGCGGATCCATACGCCATAATCGGTGTTCACGGTACTGACTTTAA
>JAEWAQ010000008.1 GCA_023391635.1 Bacillota bacterium
CCGCCAAACCGCTGAAATTGTGTCGCAGAGCCGCTAATTCCGCCCTGGCTCCGCTGATCCTCCAAAAAAACCATCAAGACGATCTGGCGTTATTCTTGTTCGTAAGATTGTTGTAAGTTTCCTTGATTACAATTCGACTATCCAACATAGATAGGAGATTGGCAGAATGATGGCTAACAAGATTCGTCAAACGCTGGTGTTCGTTCTTTCGTGCTGTTTGATCCTGACCGCGTTCGGCGCGGCGTCGGCCAAGCAGATCAAGTCGGACATTGCCGGGCATTGGGCGGAGGCCTTGATCGGACAATGGGCCGAGAATGGCTGGATTTACGGTTATGGGAACGGCCTCTACAAACCGGATCAAAAGATCTCGCGCGGAGAATGGATGGCGTTCGTGGATAGAGTGTTCGGTACGTCAGCCGTGGCCGAAGCGAAGGAAGCGGTTCGGTCAGGCGCAATACCTGGCTATGATGATGACAGCATGTATGGAAATGACCCGGTCACGCGCCAGGAAGCAGCTGTGATGATGGCGAACCTGCTTCATCTCGCTGACGTAAGCGCGGCCGCGAACCGCTTCACGGATGCGGATCGAATCGCGGCATGGAGCATGGGAGCCGTCGGCGCATTGGCGGAGAAATCGATCTTGTCCGGCTATACGGACCGCACCTTCAGACCGGATGGAATCGTGACGAGGGCGGAAGCGGTCAGCCTGTTAAACCGAGCGCTTGATCAGCAGGCGACGGTCTATGCTGTCGGGGGCACGTACGGTCCGGCGACTGGACAGGCAACTGTGAACGGCGACGTGAAAATCACGGCTCACGGCGTGACGTTGCGCAACATGGTTATTCAAGGCAATCTGCTGCTCGCCGAATCGATCGGCGAAGGAGACGTGTTCTTGAACAACGTGACGGTAAACGGAACGACGACGGTGCGCGGCGGAGGCGCCAATTCCGTGCACCTTCGCGATACAATGCTTGTGACAGTGATCGTGAACAAGTTGACGGGCGATATCCGGATCGTGGCGGAGGGCAAGACGAGCGTCGGGCAGGTGACGCTGCAATCGGGCGCCAAGCTGGACGCGTCGGCGTCCGAAGGCGAGCAAGCGGCGTTCGGGCTTGTCAGCCTGTCGGAGCTGCTGCCGGAGGGTGCGACTGTGACGCTGTTGGGCTCCTTCGATGAAGTGGAAGTGTTCTCGCAGTCTGTCGCGATTGAAGTTCCGCAAGGTGCGATCCGCCAGTTGAGCGCCTCGGAACAATCGTCAGGCGTTACACTGACGCTGGGCAAGGATGCCCGGATCGCCGCTTTGATTCTGGAAGCCGTCATGAAGGTGCTGGGCGAAGGCTCGATCGATAAAGCGACGATCGGAGAGAAAGCGGCAGGGACTACATTCGAGAAAGCGCCTGCGCAGCAAGAGGGCAGCGGAAGCGCGACGCCGTCTCCCGCCGCTTCGACCGGTTCAGGAGGCTCAGGCGGCGGCAGCAGTGGTGGCGGCACTTCCGATACCGCCCCGCCGACGCTGTCCGGCGTATCCGCAGGCACCGTGACAGGAGACGTCTACGGCACGAGCAGCGAGAACGGCACCTTGTATCTGGTGCCGAAAGGAACCGCCAAAGAACTGAGCCACCTGACGAATATGTCCGCCCTGCCCTCCGGCAATCGCGCAACCGCAACGGCAGGACAATCGGCGACGATCGACACGTCCAAGCTGCCGGCGGGAACTTACGTACTGTACGCAGTCGATGCCAGCCATAATATTTCAACCGTGTCCGCCGATATTGAACTTGCTTTCGCCGTCTCCTCTAGCGCCTATGCGGACGGCTCGCCGATCCCGGCGAAATATTCGGTGGACGGCGGCAATACGAGCATTCCGCTAACCTGGAGACACGCGCCAAGCGGGACACAGTCGTTCATGGTGCTGATGTACGACGAGCATCCGGACGCCTATGATTTCATCCATTGGCATGTGATCAATATTCCGGCCCATGTGAATGCGATCGTGGAGAATGCTTCCCGTAAGGACGCCATGCCGACCGGCAGCACGGAACTGCATCATTACTTCGGCGACCATCTCGCGCAAGGCGCCCGCGGGTATGGCGGACCGCAGCCTCCGCCAGGCCTCGACCCCGAGACGGGCACGCATCTGTATCGGACGGTCGTACTCGCACTCGCCGATACGTTGGATGCGAACGACGATCAGCTGAATCCGGATAACGCCTACATGGCGATGACCGTCTCGCAGCTTAGAGAATACCTGGGCGGGCGCATTCTGGCCGAAGCTGCTTGGACAGGCACGTTCTTCACGCCGGCCGCGCCCATGCTTGACGAGGATGATTGGTCTTTTATCGGCGACGAAGAGAATGAAGTGTCCAGAATCGACTATGACTTGCCGGATAATAGCAAGCTGGTCTACGCATTCTGGGAATGGGCTCCTCCGCTGCCCCAAGCAGGCAAGCCGATCCCGGGATATGAATGGCTCCCTGACGTTTTCAAGGATTACGACGATAACACGGGGATTTCCTGGGCAGAGGCCGAAGAACATCAATTCTTTACCTTATACGTAGTCGACGGCAACGGCAATGTCATCGCATTCACCCTGATAGAGAGACAAGTCGAAGTATCCTGACCAGTAGAACACTCCAGAAATATCGTGACTGCTCGCAGATAGGTAAAACGGACACGACAGTGCATTCGGATGAGATGTGGTTTTGTACGTTATGCAGTTGTTCGATAGTGGATCCCTGCGACTCCCGCTAATAGAACATCCTAACATAATGTTAGAATTCGCCTTCCATCCTGGGGGAAACTCAGTTACAGAGCATTGATCGAGTTGGCAGCAGGCGCTAACCTGGCGGGACCCGGCTGCGACGTTTTAGTAACGTTACTTTAGGAGCGATCTGCTAGGCGTGCAGCATGCAAGAGGTCCTGCCCGGCATTCTTGCCCGGGAGGGCCTCTTCTCGTTAATTTATCGGCGACAGGACCGTTCGACAAGGGATTCGCCAGCCGATGCCGAATATATCGACTATCATCGCAGACATTTCTTCGCGGAAGGTGAACGAACGATGAGACAGCCTCCCGGCCCCGCGCGGAAGCGAGGGAGCAATGGCAGCCGGAACCATGCCATTCTGATGCTGGAACGCGCCTTGTTGAACGGAGAACGGATGGACGACACGGAGCTTGCTCAGCTGTCGCCCGCCGACTTGTACGGCTCCCCCTTGCTGTCCAAAGCCAGGGGTGAGGCGCTCATTCTGTCCGGCCATCTGAGGGATGGTCTGCATTTGTTGAGCCGCGCTGTCAAAGGCCTGGCCGCTCAAGGACTGCAACGGGACATGCTGGATGCTCTTGCCGGCCTCGCGATGGCGCATATCCGAACGGGCAGTTTGTCCGAAGCGGCCACCATCGTTCAATTTTTGAAAGAAGAGTTCGCCAGATCCTCCATCAGTTTGCCAGGGAAGGTTGCGCACGCACTGGCTGTCGGCGCCTATTTGCTCGATGAATCGGGAGAGACGGAGGCTTACCTGAACGCTGCTTTCGATGCTTATTCCGCGCAGGAACCGCTCGAATCCGGCTACGGAACGCTGCTGCTGGATGTGTGGACCGCAATGGTGCCGCGGGATGAGCTTCCCGCTTGGGGCTCCCGCTGGGAATGGGCGCGGCAGCAATCCCTCCTGGGGAAGAAGCTGGACGCCCACGTTCGCTGCGTGCAGGGGATGAGCCGCTTCCATGCCAACGATATGCAAGAAGCCGTCACAATGCTGGGTACGCCTGCCGGTCTTGCTTCCTCGCTCGGTCATGATCATACCTTGATCGTGCGCTGCTACCGTTTTCTTGCGCAATGTCGCCTTGGAACTTCCGAGCGAATGCCGACAGAGCAGGATTACCGTCGGCTCGATCGGGAACTGCGGAAGGACGAAGCCAACTTGATATTGCGGTTTCAAGCAGAAATCGTGACGCACGAATGGCTTCGATTGCGCGCCGATTCTGCCGGAGCGCTCGCGGCGAGACGTGCGGCCGCCGTCATTCAAGGCTTGTCGCGGTTGCCGGCTCAGGCGAGGACATTGGTTGGCCTGGATGAGTCGGATGCACGGGGGCGAGGTCGACGGGCGAATCCGAATAGTTCGGCCGAATCTGGTCATGCCTGGCGATTCTATTGTTTCGGCAGGCTAAGAATCGTTCGCGAGGGAATGGAGGCGGAAGCGCCCGCATGGAAGCGTAAGAAAACGAAAGAACTGCTTGTCTACTTGCTGCTTCAGCCCAAGTACGAATCGCCGAAGGATCGGGTCGTGGAGTTGCTGTTTGCCGGCGATGAGCCTGAGAAAGCCGCCAACAAGCTGTATGTGGCGATCCATGAGTTGAAGAAGACGCTGTTCCTGCATCTTGGGCAGACCGACGCGGTTGCGCTCAAGGAAGGCCAGGTGCGCTTGAACGAACGGCTGATCGATTATTCGGACGTGGAGCAATTTGGGAACCTTGCGCGGGTGGGCGAACAATTATGGCGCGAAGACCGCGAGCTGGCACTGGAAATGTTCGACCGGGCTTGTCAATTGTACGATGACCTGTTGCCGGAGATGCCGTATGTCGATTGGTTGGAGCCGTATCGGGAATCGCTGGCGGAGAGGCAATCCGGCATGCTGAGAAGACTGGCGTTGCAGACATCTGCCCGGGGCGATCTGGAGCGGGCGGAATCCTACATCGGCGAATGGCTTCGCATCAAACCGCTGCTCGAGGAAGCGCATCACGAACGGATCTCGCTGCTCATGAGAAGCGGCAGGCCATCGGAAGCCCGCGAATGGTATCGCAGTTGGGAACGCACGTGCCGGCTTGAGCTCGGCTCTGCGCCGATGCCGGAAACGAGGCAATTGGTTGCGGAGGTTCATCCATGAATCCGTACCGGATGATGAAGCGCAAGCTGATCCGATTGTATATCGGCATGATGCTTGGGTTACTAGCAGTCATGAATGGCTACAACGCCTTTGTCGACGGTTCGACGTGGGCGCACATATTTCGATACGACTTCTATTATGTGCTGGCAGGCAATGCGGCCGTATTCGCCATGCTGGGCTCCTTGACGAACATTCGGCTGCGCAAGGTGAAGGCTTTCTTCGCGGAACGGGGAAATCCGGCAACCCAGGCGGGCGCGCTGCGGGCCCTGCTCAGGTTGCCTGCGGAGATCGGCTTTGCTTTCCTGGCGGGCTGCATGCTGCTGTCCTTCGCCTATCATTTTGCGGAAATCGTGCTGCTGCGGATTCGTCCGCTCGACTTGGTCGTGATCCGCCATGTGATGATCGAGCTGGCGGCGGGCGCTACGCTTGCGATTCTAATACACGGCATCGTTCGCATAATCGCGGCGCCTTGCGCGTCTCTGCTCGCGAAGAAGGACATGGAGGGAATGCGGCCGACATCGCTGTTCTGGCCATGGCTGGGCGCCTATGCCAGCTTGCTCGCGGTCACGTGTCTCATGCTCATTTGGAGCGTCATCAACGGGGTAGGCATGGGCGGCGTCCGCCTGGAGATCGTGCTTGCGGTCAGTCTCTTCACCTTTGTGTTCGGTCTCTTCGTGATCCGATTGCTAACGTCGGGGTTGCTGCGCGATATCGGAGCGCTGACCCGCGGCATGGAGGCGCTGCGCGAAGAACCGACCAATCGCCGGTTCATTCCGGTGACCGGTCGGGATGAGACAGGCCAACTGGCTGAGGCGGTCAACGTCCTGCAGGACCAGATCGAGCGGGAATATGCGGATATCCGAAATGAGCTTCATCTGGCGCAAGAGGTGCAGCGGAGATTGCTGCCTGCGGCGGAGCATGAAATCGGCTGTTTTCGGATCGCTTGTCATGCCAGACCGGCACGGGAAGTCGGAGGAGATCTGTACGACGTGCTGTGTCTGTCGGATCGGATGTTCGCGATCGCGATCGGCGACGTATCGGGGAAGGGGATGTCGGCCGCTCTCGTGATGTCCGCCGTTATGACGCTGTTCCGATCGGAAGCCAGACGCGGCGGATCGGCCGGCGATATGATGACTCGTCTCAACAGGCATTTGAGCGAAACGCTGCGCGGATCGATGATGGTGACGCTCGGCATCGGGCTGTTCGACTGTCGGGCAGGTACGTTATCGTACGCCAGCGGCGGGCATCTGGCGCCTTATGTCATTGCCCAAGGCAGCATCAGGCCGCACCTGTTCAGTTCTCTGCCGCTTGGGATCGATGCCGAAGAGCGTTATTCGGAGGAACAGATCCCGCTGAATCCGGGTGAATGTCTGGTTCTGTATACGGACGGCGTGATCGAAAGGGTGAATGCGTCCGGCGCGATGCTCGGTTTTGAACGGCTGGAGAGCGCGCTCGCCGACGTGTCTCCAGGAGACTCGCCGACGGAGATGCTGGCATGCCTGCGGACGGCCCTGCAGGTGCCCGACGCCGATCATGAAGCGGAATTGCAACAACCTGCCATCCATGATGACGACTGGACGTTGATGCTCATTCAACGTGCGGATGAGGAGGGAGTCGTCGATGCGTAAATCTCCTCTGCTCAGGCAAACGCTGGCGATCTATTTGCTCGTCATCGTTCTTGGCACGCTACTCCTGATTGCCAAGAACGTCTGGGTGCACGACCTGCGGCTGGCAGACCTTGCCGAATACTTCTTCGGGGCGATGGCCGTTCTGAATATCGTCTTTTTGTCGTTGATGCAGCTGATCAGCTATGTTCGCCTTCGCGGCGTTCACCGTTATTTTCAGGGGCGGACGTTATTTCCGCAGCCTGATCGGCTGTCGGGGAGGCTGTTTCGGTTTCCGACAGAGCTGTTCTGGAGCATGATCGTGTTGTCTGCGATACTCTCTGTCGCCTACCACGGAGCTTACATGCTATTCATGGAGTCGAGCGACACCTGGAACGACTTGTTGAGCAGCTTCTTATCGGAACAGGCGCTTGCCGTCACGCTGGCCGTGATGGTGTATAGCTTGCTGCGTTCCGCGCTGCGGCCTTACTTGCAGCAGCTGCAGCAATCGGGCATGGGAGGCGCAAGGCGCATGTCGGCCATCAGACCGCTCATGCTATGTTATATTAGCTGTTTCGTCATTATTAGCCTTGATGTACTGCGGAATTTGGTCGGTGTCGCCGAACAGGAAGGCGACGTCGACGTCGCTTCGCTGGCGAGCATCGTCATCGTCGATTTTCTGTTCAGCCTGGCCGTATTTACCCTGCTCATCAGAGGTCTGCGGCAGGAATTGCGCGAGATGACGGATGGCATTCGATCGCTGTCTTCCGGGAGTCGGGCCCAATTGCACGGCGCGATCCGAATCGGGTTTCCTGATGAAATGGGACAGCTTGCGGAGGCGTTTAACGCGGAACAGGAACGGGCAGCCCGGCGGTATGACCTGCTCGAGGAGGAATTGGCCCTGGCTGCGTCCGTCCAGCAGGTGCTGCTGCCCGTAAGGGAATGTCGATTCGGCAGTTGCAGCGTGCGGGCGGAGGGAACCATTGCCGAAGCTGCAGGGGAGTGGTACGACATCGTGCCGCTGGATCGAGGGCGATTCGCCGTCGTTGCCGGTGTCGTCCTTGGACGGGATATGCCTGCCGCGCTTGTTATGTCGGCCGCGCTTGTTCTGCTGCGCAGCGAGATCAGACGGGGCCGCGCTGCGGGCGATGCTTTGCAGCAGCTTCTCTCTGAATGGATGGATATATTGCCCAAGGATATGCGAATTCATATGGGCGTTGCTTTGCTGGACCCGTCGCGGAATACGGCGCAGATCGCAGCTGTCGGGTTCGTCGGCATCAAAGTGCGGCGGCAGTCGGAAGACGGCGCGGCGATGCAGTGCTTGGCAGTCGGACAGGAGGCCGTTCAATCCGGCAGCCTGTCGTTGCAGAGCGGAGACCGGATGACGATTGCCGTGGAAGCGGGAGCATCGGATCATGCCAGCCTCGGATATAAGAGAGCGGAGCGCGAACATACCCGCGTATCTGTCTACTACGATACGGGTTAAGATTGTTGTAAGACGACCCGTATAGGATAGAAATAACGACAGATCGTTATCGGGAATGGGGTGATGGAATGGCTAAGGGGAGTGCGTGCTCCGCCTCGTGGCAGCTGAGAAGCGAATTCGGGCAGGAGAAGATCGTAACTGCCGGGCTCGCGCGCCTGTTAGCGCAGCAGCGCGTACGGCCGGAACGTCGGGAAGAAATCGTAACCGCTGTCGGCGAAGCTTGTTTGAATGCGCTTGAGCACGGGAATCGGCTGGAAGGAGACCGCTCGGTGGAAGTTTGCATGATCATGACAGGCCATTCCTGCACATTCCGTATCTATGATGAAGGCAGCGGGTTCGACTATGCCCCGCTGCCGGAAGATCAAGCCGCCAGGCACGGGCAAGCCGACCCGCGCGGCTGGGGGCTGCTGTTCATCTCTTCGTTCGCGAACCGAATCCGCGTGGGCGTCGAAGCGGGGAGATTTTACGTTGAACTCATGTTTCGATTGTACGAATAAGCGAAGGAGGGTGGGATCGGGATGGAACAAGCGTTTCGCGCAGATGTCCGGTATTTGTCTTCCCTGAGCATGGCACTCGATATGCAGGGGGATCTGACCAAGCAGGCCGAGCAATCGCTGCTTCTCATGCGACCCTGGCAGGAAGGACTGGACGAGGGGAGAACCTATCTGATTTTGAACTTGACCCAGGTCCCTTATATCAACAGCGCAGGCATTGCTGTGTTGATCAGGCTGTCCAGAGCCGGAGCCAAAGGCGGGTTCCTGACGTTCGGGTATGGGATTACGCCCCATTACGAGAAATTGTTTCGCATGGTCGGACTAACCGAGTATTTGACGATCTATCCGGACGAGCATGCCATTATCGAACGCATTGCCGCGCTGGACGGATCACCCTAGCCCCCTCTTTTATCCGCCCGTCTACGGGCACAAACAGACCGCCAAGGCGATTCTTCCACCTTGGCGGTCGACTGCTGCCGTTTACTCGATTCGAATACCGTCCTCCCGCAGCCCCGGTGATGTCGCAGCCCGAACGCCGCCATCTTCTGTAAGCGTGAGCGTCCAATCCGACTCGAACTTGTAGTTCACGAGGACGATCTGGTTCGATTTGCCGCTGTGTTTCCAAGTGCCGCTAACCAGCTTGCCGTTCCAAGGAAACGTGTAGGAACCGTCCGCATAGATCGTAAGCGTGCCTGCGTCTGCGCCCGGCAGATAGAGATTGCTATCGAGAATGGTGACGGGACTTCCCGGCACCCACATGGCCCATTTGCCGACGAAGTCGTTAATGGAGCCTTTTTGCAGCGGCGCTTCTTCCTCGTAGACGTCATCGTCTTCGTAGGCATCCTCTTCCATTGCCTCATTGCCTTGCTTGCTGTATATCGTAATCGTGCGCGTCTTGTCTTCGAACTCGATTTCCAAGTCGAAATTCTCGATCACGAAGCGGATCGGCACCATCGTTCTGCCCTTATGATTGATCGCCGGCACGTCCAGGAATACGGTTTGCCCGTTGACCAACGCTTCGGAGCTGTTCAGCACCAGCTTCATCTTGTCGGTTCCCCGCCGGAGCGTGATGCTTTCCTCCTTGCCGTTCCACTCCAGGTTGGCGCCTAGCGCTTCTGTAACGAATCGCAACGGTACGAGTGTGCGTCCATCCTTCAGGAATGGCGCGACATCCAGCTTGACGGATTGGCCGTTCACGCTGGCGGTCGTGTTGTCGAGCTGGAGGACGATCACATGCCCGCCGCCTTCCTCGCCGGTCCCGGCCTCGACGATCGAGACGATGACGGCGGGCGACATGTACACGGCTTCGCCCTTGCTGTTATAAGCGACGAATTTATATAGATAGACATGTCCGGCAAACGCATATTTGTCGGTGAACTCAGGCTGGGTGAGACGGAAATCCGTCATCTTGACGTAGGGTTCGCCATTATCGGAGCGATAGAGGTCCCAACTGACATGGCCTTCGAGCGCATTCCAGGGAAGCGTGATTTCGCCTTCTTCGAATTCGTACACGTCTTCAGCAGCATCCCAGTCTTCGAACGGATCCCCGATGTCCAGCGGGCCGCCGGCCCATTCGTCCGAACCGCCTGCCGTCTCGTCCTCTACGTATTCGACTTCCAGTACATAGGTGAAATACACCTTGTTGATCGACAAGCCCGTTTCCGGCAAATAACGGTCGATACGGAGCTTGGCGTACGTTCCATCGTGAAGAACGACAAGATAGACTGCGCCTTTCTTGATCGTAACCGAATTGGTGAAGCCGGCCAGATCGCTGTCTGTCGGATCTTGCAGATCTTCATCGTCCAGTTCGAGAATGCCATTAGCCCCCATGCTGCCGTATTGATTGATCACGATGTCGGCTTCCGCGCCTTTGGCCGTCACCTTCTGGGTCGTCAGATTCAGACCGCCATCCTTCATTACATCACCCGACCAATTGAGCGTGTAAGGATGAAGCTTGTCGTACGTAATCTTGACTTCTTCTCCCCAGCTGATTTTGGCGGAGGGACCCGCCGCGGCCGAACCTGCCAACAACAGCTGAATGACTATCGCCATCGCCAGCATCCCTATTCCCGCTTTGAATTTCTTCAACTCGATTCGCTCCTCCTATAATGGAATGATGGTCTCATCATAGCGGGGCGATCTAACAGAAAACTTACAACCGCGGAAATGATAATTTTCTAAGTCGGCTAACGAAATGTAGATTCGGGCAAGAGAGTTAAGGTAACATAAAAGAGCGATGAGTGATTAACGCATGAACGAGGATCGATAAGGAGGCAAGCATGAACAAGTTCAGGATATCGTTAGCCGCTCTTGCGCTTACCGTGTTCGTCTCGGTCGCCGCGGCCGTTCCCGGATATGCCGCAGGCAGCGGTCAAGAAGTGAAGCTGGAGCTGGCGAAGGCAGGCTCCGGATACGAGATCGTCGTGCCGGGCTTCAAGGAAGTCAAAGAAGTGTCTTTCGTCGGCATGGACGGCAACCGCCAGACGGAAAATGCGATCGTCATGGGCGCGCCGGATCCGGATTCCGAAGGCCATTATCCAATCCTGCAAGTGATGACGTCGACCGCTGCCGTCTATTCCTTCGATGCGCATCTTGGCACTTATCAAGACGGCGAATTGAGCCATTTCGAAGGGGTGTTCGCGAACGGCCGCCTGCTGTTCAATCCTAAAATCGCCGTGCCCGGCGGCAGCTTCTTGGAATTTGCCAAGGACAAGGTGTTCAATCTGGATTTCAACTTCTACGACAAGGACAAGAATACGGTGTTTGCCGTTGAAGATATCAATATTCTGTTCGTGGATAGGAAGGAAATCCCGGCTCATGCCGTGCCGTCGAATGCCAAAGTGATCGTAGACGGCAAGGGAATCTCATTCGAGGCTTACAACATCGGAGGCAGCAATTACTTTAAGCTGAGGGACCTGGCGAAGGTGTTGGATGGCTCGCCTAAGCAGTTCGGAGTGGAGTGGGACGACGACAACAACGCGATCAACCTGGCGAAGCTTGCAGTCTACGAGGCCGACGGATCGGAGCTGGCGTTGACCGGCAAGCAGACCGCCCAGACCGCAATGCCGTCTGTTGCCCGCATTTATATCGACGGCGCGGAGGCCGACCTCGCTTCCTATAATATTGATGGCTTCAATTATTACAAATTGCGGGATCTGGCCAAGCGAATCGACTTCAACGTGACTTGGGACGACGAGCATAACACGGTTGGCATCGACACGAAGAACGGGTATGTGGAACCGGAAGCTTAAGCGGAAATAAATAAGATCACGAAAATAACACCCCGGAAGGACCATGGATCCTTGCCGGGGTGTTCGCTTGCGGCGGGTTACCCTACAGCCAGCTTCTTCAGCAGCTTGATATCGGTTGCATGCAAATCCACTCGGGTCACAAGGTTGCTTACTGTAGCTGCAAGGCTGTCCACTGTCGTTGCGAGCGGTACGAAAGTCGTCTCAAGAATCTCCGTATTTCGGGCGATCTGCTCGCAAGCGCCATCGAACTTGATATCCATCTTGACTTGATGTTCAGCCAACTTGTCGAACTTGGCATCCAAGCCGACGACATGCGATTCGATGCTGTCCATTCGCGTCTCCATACTGTCCATCCGCGTCTCCATACCGCTCATCCGCGTTTCCATACTGTCCATCCGCGTCTCCATACCGCTCATCCGCGATTCCATGCTGCCCATCCGCGATTCGATGGATACAAGCTTGTCCAACATCTGATGAAGAAGCTCCGTGCTCATACGATCTTCCTTTCCGATTGGGATTGTAATTCACCGAAAGCCTCCGCTGACGTTCAAGGAACGTATGTTTGTAAAAACTATATCATAATTTCTGGTTAAAGCATAGTGGCGGGTTGACGATTTTTCAATATTTCGGAAAACGATTGTGCAAATTGCACGGAATAAAAAACATTGCGCGGCATGATTGACCTTCCGGGCTTTAATCTGAGAAAATATAACGATACCGGAAGGAGGAACTTTCCATGCATGATGAGAATTCGTTCATTTCCGTAACCTTGGTCGTGCTCGTCGCCTTCCTGGTTCCCGTGCTTCTATACAGACTTAAAATTCGCGCCGTTCCGGTCGTTGCGGCCGAGATCGTCTTCGGTCTTCTGCTGGGGAAGAGCGGGCTTGGCTGGATTCAGGAAGACCAATGGCTGCAAACCTTGTCTACGCTCGGACTGATTTACTTGATGTTCCTCAGCGGTCTGGAGATCGATTTCAGCTATTTTGGCCAGAAGCGCAAAGATCGCAAGCTTCCGCCTCCGCTTGCCGTATCCTTATCGATCTTCGTCATGATCCTGGGGCTTTCCTATTTACTGGCCAGGGCGCTGGTTGCCATCGGGCTGGTCGAGGATGCGATCTTGATCACGATCATCATCGCGACGATCTCGCTGGGCGTTGTCATGCCTGTATTGAAAGAGAAGAAGCTGATGAATACGCCGCTCGGCCAGATCATCATGATGATCACGGTCGTATCGGATTTCGTGACGATGATCCTGCTGTCGATCTATATCAGTTACTTGTCGCACAGCTTTATCCAGATGGTCTACCTGCTCCTGTTCTTCTTCGGCGTGGCAATCGTCTATTTGCTGATTCGCAAATATTCGGCTCGCAGCGTAGTGAATCTGCTGAGCCACGGCACGATTCAGCTCGGCATGCGGGGCACTTTCGCGCTGCTGCTTTTCTTCGTAGCATTCTCGGCCGCGCTGGGCGTGGAAAGCATATTGGGCGCCTTCCTGGCAGGCTGTATCGTCTCCTTGCTGCGCCCGAAGAAGGAATTCGTTCAGCGGCTGGATTCATTCGGGTACGGGTTCCTCATTCCGATCTTCTTCGTAATGGTCGGCGCCAAGCTGGAAATATGGAGTCTGTTTAAAGACTGGCATACGTTCGCGTTCATTCCGGTGCTGCTCGTATTTCTGCTCGTCTCCAAGCTTGTTCCGGCATCCATTCTGCGGATCTGGTTTTCGACGAAGGAAATGCTCGGGTCCGGCGTTCTGATGGCTTCCACGCTGAGCTTGCTCATAGCGGCTTCGACCATCGCCTTGAAGCTCGAGTTAATAACCGAAACCGTATATGGTTCGTTAATCTTGGTCGCTATGATCAGTTGCATCGTCTTCCCGGTACTGTTCAGCAAGATCTTCCCGCTGCCGGAGGACAGGCCGGCCACGATCGGCATCGTCGGCGCCAATCATATGACGCTTCCCGTCAGTTCGGAGCTGGCGGAGCACGGCAATATCGTGACCCTGTACAGTGCGGGCATGCAGGATTCGGCACACCGCGCGAACGCAAACCCCGCCTACCGGACCGAGAGTGTCAAAGAGCTCAGCGTGCAGGAGCTGGACGAACGCAAGCTGTTCGCATCGGACATCCTCGTGCTCGGGACGGCGGACGACGAAGTCAATGCAGCGCTTGCGGCTGAAGCTCGCAGGCGAGGCAAGGAGCAGACGGTCGTCCGGATCGAGGATCCCACGAAGTACGAGGAACTATATCAGGATGGCTATACGGTCTTCTCCACGCTGCATGCTTCCAGGACGCTGCTGCGTGCGCTGATCGAGCAGCCGGGCATGGTCAAGCTGTTCACGCAGGATGGAGAAAGCCGCGAATTCGTCATTGAGAATCCCGCCTACGATCGCATATTGCTTCGAGAATTGCCGGACCTTGGCGACGTGCTCATCTTGCGCATATTTCGGGAAGGGTCGCACCTGGTGCCTCACGGCAACACCGAGCTGCAGCTTGGCGACCGGCTCTTGTTGTCCGGTTCCGAGGAGAATATGGAGCGCCTTCGCAGTCAGCTAAGGGGGTAGTCTTGGGCGAATGGCACTGCCTGAATAGAATCGGAAGCGGAGCAACAAGACAGAGCGAACCGGGGTGGAAGTCCTGACCAGAAGAGCGATCGCAATCTGCGCAATAACGATCATCGCACTGCTGTTGTTTCCATTGGCGCGCATCATCGATCGGGGAGACTCGCATGGCGCGATCACGGCCCAAGACGGCGTGATCGATATGTCGGCATGGAATCCGCAGCAGGCCCCGATCGTCACGCTTGGAGGCGAGTGGGCGTTCTATTGGAACCGACTGCTCACTCCCGAGGATTTTGCCGATTCCGGTATCGTGCGATTACAGCCTTCCTATATGGAAGTGCCCTCGGTATGGAACGGGCGGGAGGCGGCTGGCCAGGTCCTTCCGGCTTACGGTTCGGCTACTTATCGCTTGCAGTTGGTTAATCTTCCGGCAGATGGCATCTATACCCTGAAGAAGATGAATATTCGCTTCGCCAGCGCGGTCTTTGTGAACGGCAATAAGCTATTCGAGGATGGGAGAACTTCAACCGAAGCCGAATTGTACAAGGCGGGCAATACGCCGCAGACGGGCTCATTCGAATCGGATAAAGGGAATGTCGAGATCGTCGTTCAGGTGTCCAACTACGATTACGTGAACGGGGGCATTACGGCGCCTCTCTATTTCGGCGAACAGGCAGCGATGCAGACGTACCAGCAGAAGCAGGTGGCCAGAGAATATGCCTTGCTGGGGATGCTGGGGCTGCTGTTTCTCATATTCCTGTTTTCCTTTGTCGCGACGGCCATCTATCGCCATACGGATTATGCCTTGCCCGTCTATTCCTTGGTCAGCTTGATGTTTGCCGCCTATAACGGTCTGATGGGGGAGCGCTCCCTGACGCTGCTGCTTGGCGATATCCCGTTCGAGACGCTATACCGGGTGAAGGATATCGTTTCGCTTGTTACGTTTATCGTGCTGACGATCGTATTCTACCGCTTGCAGCAAAACATTCTATCGCGAAGAGTCGCCCAAGCGATCTCGGCCGTTCTCGGATGCGCTTGCTTGCTGATCGCCGTTCTGCCGCTCGAGACCTATGTCCCGATCTATTCCTACGTCATCGCCGTGTATCAATTGATGCTGGTAGGATTGCTGCTGAGAATCGGATTGATCTATATACGAGGAACTGAGCAACGGTTGAAGACGATACTCGTCTATACCGCCGCGCTGTGCATCAACCTCTATTCCCTTGATTTGATATTCTACGCCCTTGCCTACAACGACAGCTTCTGGCTGGGACAACTGTTTTTGGCGGTATTCAATGTGCTGCTGGTCATGCTGGTCGTGATCCGTTTCTTCGAAGCTTATGTGACGGTCGACAGCATGAAGAACCAATTGCTGCTCGCGGACCGAATCAAGGACGATTTTCTTTCCAACACGTCCCATGAATTAAGAACGCCGCTGAACGCCATGGTCAACATTGCCGATACGATGCTTCAGGGAGCTGGAGGGTCGCCGGACGACGAGCAAGCGAAGAACCTGAAGATCATCGTCGGAAGCGGAAGAAGATTAACGCATTTGGTCAACGAATTGCTCGATTATTCCAGAATGAAACACGACGATATTGTCCTGTTCAGATCAAGCGTGAAATTGCAATCTGCTGTCGATACGGTGGTGGGCATGCACCGTTTTCTGCTGGAAGGCAAGCCGATTGCGATCGTAAACAACATATCGAACGAATTTCCCGCGCTGTGGGCCGATGCGAATCGTCTGCATCAGATCTTGCACAACCTGATCGGCAATGCGATCAAATTTACGGAGCAAGGACGCGTGGAAATTGCTGCAAGGATCAGTCAGGGCCGGGCGGAAGTCCGGGTAACGGACACGGGGGTCGGAATCGAGCCGGCCATGCATGAGCGGATATTCCTGCCTTTCGAACAGGCGGAAACTTCCGAAGCCCTCGGAGGCAGCGGCCTGGGCCTCAGCATTACGAAGAAGCTGGTGGAGCTGCATGGCGGGGACATTCGCGTACAATCGGAGTTGGGCAGAGGGGCGACGTTCCTGGTTACCTTGCCATTAGCCGATCGAACGCAGCAAGCCGGCGGGACAGTGTCCGGACATCGCACTCCTCTGTTGGAGCGTGATGCCGCGGCGGGCTCATCTTATCCGATGCGCTTCCGGGGAACGGTGAACGAGCCGATCCTCGTCGTGGACGATGATTATGCGAATTTGCAGACGATGATCAATCTCCTGCGCCTGGAAGGCCACACGTTTACGGTCGTGAATGGCGGGGAAGCTGCGGTGCAGGAAATCGACAGGGATCCGGACTACTCCTTGGTCATTCTGGATATTATGATGCCCGGCATGTCCGGTTATGAAGTGCTGAAGCGGCTGCGGGAGCGATTCTCGCCATCCGAGCTGCCGGTGCTGATGCTGACGGCGAGAACCCGGTCGGAGGACGTGAAATTGTCGCTCGAGAATGGGGCCAATGATATCGTCGGCAAGCCGTTTGTGCTGGAAGAGTTGGCTGCGCGTGTCCATAGCTTGACCAGGCTGAAGTCATCGGCCAGGAGCGCGAATCAAGCCGAGATCTCTTTCCTGAGATCCCAGATCAAGCCGCATTTTCTGTACAATGCACTGAATTCGATCGCCGAGCTGTGTGTGGAAGAGCCGCGCGTGGCAGAACGGCTGATCGTTCAACTGTCGCAGTATTTGCGGATGAGCTTCACCTTCAAAAAGATGGATGCCTACACGACGCTTAAGAGCGAAATGGATCTCGTTCGGGCTTACGTACAAATCGAGCAGGCGCGATTCGGTTCCAGGCTGAACGTGGAATACGACATCGAGGTGGACGCCTCCATGCGCATGCCGCCGCTTCTCTTGCAGCCGCTCGTCGAGAATGCGATCCGGCATGGACTGATGTCCGAGCCGAAGGGCGGAACGGTAACCGTGTCGGCCCGTTACGCGGAGAGGGACCGGGTTCTCTTCGTCATCGCGGATAACGGATGCGGCATGAGCGAGCAGGCGCTGCGTGAAATCATGCAGCGCGGACCCGAGAGCCCCGGTGTCGGCTTGTGGAACATCCGCAAACAAATCAAGCTGATCTACGGGACGGACATTCGAATCGAAAGTCAGCCGGGCGCAGGGACAAGCGTGTCTTTCGTCATTCCGTCGAACTTGATCAATCCGTAAAGTCGAAGCAAATGTGGTATACTGTTTATAAGGTAAACACTTTGCGAAAATAACTGGCGAGGTACGGAACATGACAGAAGAGCGCAACAACGAGACGTTGGATGAAGCGGTGGAAAAGCTGCCAAACGGAGTGAAGCTCGCCTGGGGTATCGTGAAGCCGTCCAGCAGAGGGCCCAAAGGCGAGCTGAGCATCGCGAAGATCGTGCAGGCGGCGATCGCGATTGCCGATCGGGACGGGCTGGCGGCGGTGTCGATGAATCGGGTGGCCACATCGCTGGGCTTCTCGGCGATGTCGCTGTACCGCTACGTATCCAGCAAGGACGACCTGCTCGTGCTGATGCAGGATGAGGTGTGCGCGGATTTCATTCCGCCGGAGCAAGCGGACGGCGATTGGCGCGTCAACTTGCGTACCTATGTGAAGATGACCATGAGCGTATTTCTCGATCATCCCTGGTATGGGGATATCCCGGTCTCGGGCGCTCCGCTGACGCCGAACAACCTGAGGATCGTCGATTGGGCGCTGCGCCAGCTGCGGAAATTGCCGTTGAACGACTATGAGAAAATGTCCTTTGTGCTTCTCTTAAGTTCATATGCCAGGGCGATCGGCATGATTGCCCGTGACATAGATCAAGCCGTCCGCAAGGGTGCGAACCCGGATTCGATTACCGGTTCTAACTACACCGCGGCGCTTAAGAACCTGGTCAAACCGGATTCATATCCGTATCTATATCCGCTCGTGATGTCAGGGGTCTACACGGAGGAACATCCGGGGGACAACCCGGTCGGGGACGACTTCGATTTCGGTCTGGAGCGCATTTTGGACGGGATCAAATCGTATCTGGAGAGGAAGAAAGACGCGGATCCAGCGTTCAAGGAATAATGCGGATTGTATAAAGGGTCCCCGGCAGAGTTGCCGGGGACCCTTTATACAGATGAAACGATGGCGGCCTGCGTTGCGGCATGCCCGATTATCTGCGTGCCGCCTTCTTGTGGAAGGAGCGGATACTCCAAGCCGCGGCGACGAGCAGAATTCCCGCACACCATGCGACCGCGATCCATGCGCTGTTGCCGATGGGCGTTCCGGTCAGCAAGCCGCGAATCGTCTCGATTACCGGCGTGATCGGCTGGTGGTCGGCGACGCCGCGCAGCCAGACCGGCATCGTATCGGTCGGGACGAAGGCGCTCGACAAGTAAGGAAGGAACAGCAGGGCAAAGCCGTACCCGCTGGCGGCGGAAGGGCTGCCGGACACGAGCCCGATGGCGGCGAACAGGCAAGTGAACGTCAGAATGAACAACGCGATGACGCCGATCGCGGCCAGCCAGCCGGCGACATCCGCCGACGGGCGGAATCCGACGAGCAGGGCGACGCAGATGACGATGGCCGTGGCCAGCAGATTGCGAGTCAGGCTGGCTACGATATGACCTGTAATGACGCTGAAGCTATGAATCGGCATCGTCCGGAACCGGTCGATGATGCCGTTGGTCATGTCCGTCGATACGTCGACGGCTGTGCTGGAGGAGCCGAACCCGGCGCACAGCAAGATGATGCCCGGCACGACGTAATCGACATAGTTGCCGCTCGGATCGAGCGCGCCGCCGAATACGTACGTGAATAACAGCATCAGCATAACCGGCAACATGATCGCCATGATCAAGGCTTCCGTGTTGCGCAAGCTTAGTCGCAGACTGCGTCCGATGAAGACGGTATTCGTCACGGCATAGGATGCCGTTCTGCCGGATGCGGGCGTGCGGGACGTCGTCATGAGGCGGATTCCTCCTTCTGATTGTCTTTGTTCGAGGTTAGAGCGACGAATACGTCGTCCATGCTCGGCGTACGGATGTCAATCCGCGCGAGCGGCGGAACGTCGGCGGCGATCTGATTCAGAATCTGCCGGATATCGTCGTAGTGCCCGGTCGTCGGAACAGTCCGGATGATTTCATCATGCGCGTCGCGCAGCTCGAGCATGGCGCCGCCAATTCGCGCTTTCAGCTCGTCCGCCGTCCCGGTCGCGACGACGCTGCCGCCCGATATGACGGCGATCCGGTCGGCAAGCTGTTCTGCTTCCTCCAAATATTGCGTCGTGAGAAAGATCGTCGTCCCCGACTCCTTCAACTGCAGAATGATATCCCACAGCGTGCGGCGGCTGATCGTGTCGAGACCGGTCGTCGGTTCGTCCAGGAACAGCACGGGGCGCTCGGCTGTCAGGCTGACCGCCAGATCGAGCTTGCGTCGCATGCCGCCGGAGAACGTCTTCACGCGCTTGCCGGCATACGGGGCTAATTCGAAGCGCGCGAGCAGCTCGGCTGCCCGATTACGGGCTTCCAACGCTGTCAGGCCGGACAGCCTCCCGATCATCCGCAAATTTTCCTCTGCGGTGAGCACATCGTCGACGGCGGCGAACTGCCCGGTCAGGCTGATCGATTGTCTGACCGCCTCTTTCTGTTTGACGACATCGTACCCGGCGACCAGCGCCTTGCCGTCATCCGGGCGGACCAAGGTGGATAGGATGTTCACGAGTGTCGTCTTGCCTGCGCCGTTCGGTCCGAGCAGCGCGAAGATCGTACCGGCAGGCACGCTTAAGTCGATTCCGGCCAATACGGTTTGTTTGCCGAAGCTCTTGCGCAAGCCTGTTGTTTCAATTGCGCAGGTACTCATGCGGGTAATCCCCTTTCGATATTTAACTGCATACTATATAAACAGTATATAATATAAACATATAACGGGCAACACTTTTAATTCTTGCTGAAGGAAGCGATTGTCGGGGTATAGTTAATTCCCTCGATTCCCAAAATAAGAGAACACTTGCGATTGATAAAGGAGATCGCGCCGATGACCGGGATGCAAGAGGCAAATCGCTTGTCTTTGGAGCAGGAACTGGCGAATTGCTCGGATGTTTTGTTCCGGCGATTGCCTTCGTCCGGCGACAGTCTCGTTTGGGTTGTTTATGCGCCGGGTATGATCGACAAGGAACTTCTGGAAAAGTGCTTGTTGCTGCTTCGTTTGCCGGCAAGCAAGGAGCCGATCGGCAGAGATGAGGATAGCCCCGTACAGGCTGTGGGCCGAATGGCGGAAGTCCAGTCTCAGAACGAAATGGTGAACGGCATTTTATCTGGCAAAGTGGCGGTCCTGTTCGAGGACGGAAGACAGGCGCTTATTTCGGACTTGGTCAAGATGCCGAAGAGAGACATACAGGAACCTGATGCCGAGCCGATCGTGCGGGGGCCACGGGAAGGCTTCATCGAGCAGTTGGACACGAACATGACGCTGATTCGCAAGAGACTGCCTACGTCACGGCTGAAGATGGAAGTTCAAACAACGGGCTTATATACAAAGACGAAGCTGGCGATCGTCTACATTGAAGGAGTTGCTGCGAACGGCGTCGTTCGTGAGGTGCGGAGCAGGCTTGCGGATATTGAAATCGACGGCATCATAGATTCCAGTTACATCGAGGAATTCATCGAGGATGTACCGTATACGCCGTTTCCGCAAGTGCAGAATACGGAGCGGCCGGATTTCGCAGCCGCGTCGCTGCTTGAAGGCAATGTCGCGATTGTGACGGACGGTTCTCCGAGTGTGTTGATCGTTCCGATGACCCTGTGGTCGGCTATGCAAAGCGGCGAAGATTATTACGACAGGTTCTTCCACGGCACGTTCATTCGGTGGATTCGGCTTGTGTTTATGGCGCTCGCGCTATTCTTGCCGGCTACGTATGTTGCGATATCGACCTATCATCCCGAAATGATTCCGACCAACCTGCTGGTCAGCCTCGCCGGAGCGCGGGAGGCGATTCCTTTCCCGGCGCTGGTGGAAGCACTGTTGATGGAATTGACCTTCGAGGCGCTGCGGGAAGCGGGGATCCGGCTTCCGAAGCAAGTTGGCTCCGCGGTCAGCATCGTCGGCGCCTTGGTGATCGGTCAAGCCGCCGTAGATGCCGGCATCGTATCGGCGCCGATGGTTATTGTCGTGTCGATCACCGGCATCGCTTCGTTCACGATTCCGCGGTTCAACATGGCGCTCGGCATCCGGTTGCTGCGCTTCCCGATGATTCTGCTTGGGGGGACGCTTGGCCTGTTCGGGATCACGATCGGATTTCTGGGCTTGCTCATTCATTTGTCCTCCTTGCGATCCTTCGGAACTGCGTACCTGGCTCCAGTGTCCCCGCTCTCGCTATCCGGGCTCAAGGACGTATTTATTCGGGCGCCCCATTGGGCGAAGAGCAAGCGGCCGGCTCCGTCGAATCGGCGTAACAGAATTCGGGTTCCGGGCGGACAGAAACCTTCGCCGAATCGTTCGTAAACAAGAGGAAGGAGCGTGGCGTTCATGCTGCGACGATGCTTGCTGCCCGTCATGCTCGGGATCGTCACGCTGCTGTCCGCGGGCTGCTGGGACCGGTCGGAGATCAACGATCTTGCCTTGGTCATGGCGACGGGGCTCGATATGGAGGAGGACGGCAGATACCGGGCCACGGCTCAATTCATCATCCCCGCCCGTCAGATCGGCGCGACTTCCGCCAATGCAAGCAATCACAACTTCATGACGGAATCGGCGACGGGAAGAACGCTGAAGGAAACGACGCAGAACATGCAATATAAGCTGTCCCGTACGTTATTCGTGTCGCATCGCCGCTTGCTGGTCATCGGAGAAAATATGGCGAGACACGGCATCCGGGATTTGTTGGACTACTTCAGCCGAAGTCCGACGACCCGCCTTCGTACCTATGTGTTGGTCGTGAAAGGCGGGAGGGGAGAGGACTTGATGAAAACCGAATACCCGCTGGAATTCGTACCCTCGGAAGCCATTCGGGAGATGGAAAACTTGGGGGGCACCGTTCCGATTACACTGCTGGACGTAATCAATGCGGCTTCGGCAGAGGGCATTAGTCCTGTCATGTACAGCGTTGAATTGCTGACGCCCGAGCAAGGGCAAAGAAGCGGCGGCAGTACGAGCAAATTTCGCACCGCCCAAATCGCGGTGTTCGATGATTTGAAGCTGATCGGTTATTTGAATGAACACCAATCGCTGACCTACAGTTGGTTGACCGGACGGTTGAATTCCGGACTGCTGGCGGTGCCGTCGGTTCCCGGTCCGGGCCGCATCGCGCTGTCTTTGCTCCATACGGAGAGCAGGATCGACTCCTTCGTCCGCGGCGGGGAAATCTCGTTTCATGTGCATTTAACCGGCAAAGGAACGGTAGAAGAAAATACCGGGCGGCTCGATCTGACAAACCCCGTCCATGTGAACAAGATCGAAGCCTTGGCCGCCGAATCCATTAAAGACAATATGCTGGATTTGGTGAAGGAAGTCCAAGAGAAATACGGCTCCGATATATTGGGCTTCGGAAACATCCTGCACCGGCAGCACAACAAAGCCTGGCAAGCTCGTAAAGACAACTGGAAACAATATTTCAAACAAGCCGACGTTCGCGTTGACGTCGACTTCGTTATCGAGAAAATTGGCATGACAGGCCCCCCGCTGCAGCTTAAGGAGAAAGAAATCATCAAATGACAGGAGGGAGGACCAGGATGGGAAATACAACCGAGCAAGTTTCCAATACCGGGTTCGGAGCGATGATGCTCGTGTTTCTGGTCGGCAGTTCGATGACGATCCCGCTCGCTTCCGTCGCTGGGCATGACGCATGGATCTCTATTCTGATCGGCACGGTTGGCTCGTTCGGACTGGCGTATGTATACGTCCGGGTGTGCCGGCTGTTTCCCGGCAAGTCGCTGCTTGACATCGTCGGAGTACTGTTCGGATCATGGGCCAAGCGCATCGCCGGCTTGCTCTATGCGTGGTACAGCTTCCACCTCGGCATTCTCGTCCTGCGCATCTTCGTCGATTTTATTTCCACCGTAGCTCTTCTCAAGACGCCCAATCTCGTTATCTCCATCGTCATGATGAGTGTGGTGCTGTGGGCGGCGTATGCGGGGATCGAGGTGCTTGCGCGCTGCTCGCTGGTCGTCTTGTTCTTTATTCTCGTAGAAGGTGCGTTCTCTGTCATTTTGATGAGCAAAGATTTTGATTTCAGCAATTTAATGCCGATTCTGGATCGAGGATGGGGACCCGTCATGGAAGGGGCGACGCAAATTGTCAGCTTCCCGTTCGGCGAGACGGTGCTGTTCGCGATGATTCTGCCGAGTATCCGCAAAATAAGCCGGACAAACAAGTTGGTGTTCGTCATTCTGCTGTGCGGAGGACTGATGATGCTGGTCGTCAACGTTCGCAATTCGCTTGTTCTGGGAGAAGCGGCCTCCAGAATGATATTTACCACCTACACGGCTTATCAATACATCTCGAACGCCGACTTTCTCGAACGTGTGGAACCGCTGGCGATCGTGACCTGGGTTATGGGAGGATTCGTCAAGTCCTGCGTATGCTTGTACGTATGCGCACAGGCGCTTGCCGCCGTTCTGCCCGTCAAGCATTACCGCCCGTATCTGCTGCCCATCGTCATATTGACCATCGAAGTATCCTTCTTCATCTACAAGACGGGGACAGAGTCGGTTCAGTTCGCGCTGTGGGTGTGGCCGTGGTATTCGCTGCCCTTCCAGCTGCTTATTCCGCTTGCCGTGCTGCTGATAGCCGTCATATTCAAGAAGAGAACAGCTGCGCCTGCCGCGCCGAATGGGGGATGACCTATGGCGTTTGCGCACATCGTTTTGTTTGTCGTCGTCGCGGGCTGCGCCGCCTGGCTGCAAGTGTCCCGTCTTGTCGCCGTCAAGGAGTACAAGCAGGTCGTCATGTACTTTCTGCTGATGGGGACGGCTGTCGTCATCGGTTCCATGGAGATTGCCGGTATTCGCCTGCCAAGCCCGCACATGCCGATTGAAGCACTGTTGAAGCCGTTCGGAAGATGGATTTTTCATGGCAATGAAGGCTGATCTTGCTCCCATAACACGAGCAACCCGGCCAGGCTCTTCGGCCCGCCGGGTTGCTCGTCCTTCCTACACCATCACTTTGCATATGTCGTTCGTGAATGCCACCGGATCCTGGATCGGCAGACCCTCGATCAGCAGCGCCTGGTGGTACAACAGGTTCGTATACAGCGCCAGCTTCTCACGGTCGTTAGCGAACGACTCTGCAAGCGAGGCAAATACGGGATGGCCGACGTTGATCTCGAGCACCTTGTCCGCCTTGACATCTTGGCTGTTCGGCATCGCCTGGAGAATCTTCTCCATCTCGATCGAAACTTCGCCTTCGGTGGACAGGCAGACCGGATGCGTCTTGAGGCGCTTGGACGCCTTCACCGCCGATACCTTGCCCGCCAGCAGCTCCTTCATCGCCAGGAACAGATCCTCATGCTGCTTCTCTTCTTTTTCCGATTCTTCTTTCTTCTCATCCGCTTCGATGCCCAGATCGCTGTCCGACACCGACTTGAACGATTTCTCCTTGTATGCGGTCAGAATCTTGAGCGCGAACTCGTCGACGTCATCGGTCAGATACAGCAATTCATAGCCCTTATCGAGCACGAGTTCGGCCTTCGGCAACTTCTCGATCCGCTCGATCGAATCGCCGACTGCGTAATAGATGTGCTTCTGATCTTCCGGCATTCTCGACACATACTCGTCCAGCGTGACCAGCTTCTTCTCCTTGGAGGAGTGGAACATGAGCAGGTCCTGCAGCGTTTCCTTGTTCATGCCGTAATCGTTGTAGACGCCGAACTTGAGCTGCCGGCCGAACGATTCATAGAACTTCTCGTACTTCTCGCGCTCATCCTTCAGCATGCTCTGCAGGGCGCTCTTGATTTTGCTCACGAGGTTCTTCGCGATCAGCTTGAGCTGGCGATCGTGCTGCAGCATCTCGCGCGAGATGTTGAGCGACAGATCCTCGGAGTCGACCATGCCTTTGACGAACCCGAAGTAGTCGGGCAGCAGGTCGCCGCACTTGTTCATGATCAGGACGCCGTTCGAGTAGAGCTCCAGCCCTTTCTCGTATTCCTTGGTGTAATAATCGAAGGGCGGACGCTCCGGTATGAACAGGATGGCGCGATACACGGAAGCGCCGTCGGCCTGGATATGGATATGCTTGAGCGGCTTGTCGAAGCCGTAGCGCTTCTCATTATAGAAGCTCTCGTAATCCTCGTCTTTCAGCTCGTTCTTGTTGCGGCGCCAGATCGGCACCATGCTGTTGACGGTCTTTTCTTCTTCTTTCTCCGCTTCCCCTTCTTCGCCGTACACTTTCTCCATCATCTTGATCGGATAGCGGATGAAGTCGGAGTATTTCTTGACGATTGCCTTGATCCGGTATGGCTCCAGGTACTCGTCGTAGTGCTCCTCGTCTGCGTTCTCTTTGATTTTCAAAGTGATGGTCGTTCCGACCTCGTCCTTGCTGCATGGCTCGATCGTATATCCGTCGGCCCCGGACGATTCCCACTTGTACGCCTGATCGCTGCCGAGCGCCTTGCTGACGACCGTAACGACGTCGGCGACCATGAACGCCGAGTAGAAACCGACGCCGAATTGGCCGATAATGGAATGGTCCTCCTGCAGTTCGGTCTCCTTCTTGAAGGCTAACGAACCGCTGCGGGCGATGACGCCCAGATTGTTCTCCAGGTCCTCCTGCGTCATTCCGATTCCGGTGTCCGTTAGGGTGAGGAGGCGGTTGTCCTTATCGATGTCAATGCGAATGTAATAGTTGTCCTTGTCGAACACGAGGGAGTCATCGGTCAGCGCCTTGTAGTAGATCTTGTCGATGGCGTCGCTGGCGTTGGAGATGAGTTCCCGCAAGAAGATTTCCTTCTGGGTGTAGATGGAGTGAATCATCAAGTCGAGCAATCGTTGCGATTCGGCTTGAAATGCTTTCTTGGCCACGTGAGTGTTCTCCCTTCATTCGGAAAAGTAATCACGTTCTATTTTAGCACTCTTGACGCTCGAGTGCTAATATTTTTTCGGTCATTTTGCTGCTTCTACGTCCCAAGACCGAGAGAAAAGACATGCTGCAGACGGTCATGCCGGCTTGATAAACAAGGTAAAATAAGTCGGTGAGCAAAGTTGACATTGAACCCGCCCCCCCATTAGAATGATTGAGTCGCTCACTCACCGCTGGAAGAGTCGTATAGAGGAGGAGAACCTGTTGAACCAGAGCAAGGGAAGTTCGGCCAAACCGGCCGAAGCGCCCAACGTCAAACGCGGCCCGATCGTTGCCGCGCTTATTATCGGTGCATTTGTCGCCATATTGAATGAGACTTTGCTTAATATCGCATTTCCGGATTTGATGAAAGAATTCGGTCTCGAGATGTCCACGATCCAATGGCTCTCGACCGTCTACATGCTGGTGATCGGCATTCTGGTCCCGGTTACCGCATTGCTTCAGCAATGGTTTACGACCAGGCAGATGTTTCTAACGGCAATGATCCTGTTCTTGGCAGGAACCGTTCTGTGCGGTATCGCTCCGACGTTCGAGGTGCTGCTGATCGGTCGGATCGTGCAAGCGCTCGGCACGGGCCTGATGCTGCCTGTCATGATGAATACGATATTGCTGATCTTCAAGCCGGAGGAACGCGGCGGCGCCATGGGCATGATCGGGCTCGTCATCATGTTCGGACCGGCGATCGGACCGACGCTGTCCGGCCTGATCGTGGATGCCTTGTCCTGGCGCTGGTTGTTCTATATGGTCATTCCGCTGGCCATATTCTCGATTCTGTTTGCCGCGGCTTATTTAAGGAACGTATCGGATATTACGAAGCCTAAAGTGGATGTTCTCTCGATCGCTTTGTCGTCCATCGGTTTTGGCGGCGTCGTGTACGGCTTCAGCAAGGCGGGCAGCGGTTCCTGGTCCGATCCGGAAGTCTACTGGCCGCTGATTGCAGGCGGAATCGCGTTGATTCTGTTCGTATGGCGGCAATTGGTCGTGAAGGAACCGATTATGGATTTGCGCGCCTTCAAGTTCCCGATGTTCTCACTGGTAACCGTTCTGATGCTCGTGCTGATGATGACGTTGTTCTCGACGATGATCATGCTGCCTGTGTTCTTGCAGAACGCGATGATGAAAACCGCCTTCGCGGCCGGCCTTATCCTGATGCCCGGAGGCATCATCAACGGGATTATGGCGCCGATCTCGGGGAAACTGTTCGACAAGTTCGGACCGAGGGTGCTGGTCATTCCCGGTATGGTCATCGTGCTGCTTGCCATCTGGCTGTTCACCGGCATCGATGCGGCATCGACCGCGAAGCAGATTATTACGCTGCATATTATTCTGCTGATCGGCATCTCCTTGATCATGATGCCGGCCCAGACGACCGGCCTCAACCAGCTGCCGCGCCACCTGTACCCGCACGGGACGGCGATCATGAACACGCTGCAGCAAGTGTCCGGCGCGATCGGCATGGCCTTGTTCGTGACCATCATGTCCAAAGGCACGGAAAATTATCTGCGATCTGCGGAAGATCCGACTTCCCCCGCAGCGCAGATCGGCGGTCTCGTCGCCGGCATGCATGACGCCTTCTGGATTGCGCTTGTACTTGGCTGCGTAGCGTTCGTAATCTCCCTCTTCATCAAACGGGTCAAATCTCCGGATGAAGCAGGAGTCGGGCAACAACAGACAATGGGTGCCGCAACCAAAATGGAATAAAGGAAAAGACAAAATCCCGCAGCTCCGGAGACGAATATCGCCGGAATTGTGGGATTTTCCATTACAGGACCGATCAGAAATTGAAATTGTCCGGGTCGGAGCCGACGCGCTCGTCGCGGTTCAGTCCATCGATCGCCTGCATGTCCTCAGCGCTCAGCTCGAAATCGAACACATCCGCATTTTCGACGATGCGCGCTTCCCGAACCGATTTCGGAATCGTGACGATGCCGCTCTGCAGATCCCATCTAAGCACGACCTGCGCGGGCGTCTTACCGTGCTTGGCCGCGAGACCCGCGATGACCGGATCCTCCAGCACGCGGCTTTGCCCGAGCGGGGACCAGGCCTCGACCTGAATGCCGAGCTCCCGATTGAATGCGCGCAGCGGCGCTTGCGACAAGTAGGGATGCAGTTCGATCTGGTTGACGGCAGGCACGACTTCGGCATCGGCCAGTAAGTCCTCCAGATGGTGCTTGTGGAAGTTGCTCACTCCGATCGCCCGCACCTTGCCCGACTTGTAGATGTGTTCCAACGCTTTCCACGTGATCTTGTATTTGCCCCTAACCGGCCAATGAACCAGGTACAAGTCCAGATAATCAAGACCGAGTCTCTTCAGGCTGAGGTCGAAGGCGTCCAACGTCGTCTGATATCCCTGATCGGAGTTCCACACCTTCGAGGTAATGAACAATTGATCGCGCGTCACGCCGTATTCCCGGATTGCTGCCGCGATCGCTTGACCGACGCCTTCCTCGTTGCGATAAGCTGCTGCCGTGTCAATGCTGCGATAGCCGCTGCGAATGGCGAATTTCACGGCGTTCGTCACTTCCTCGCCTTCCTGCACCTTGAACACGCCAAGGCCGAGCCAAGGCATCTTCACCCCATTGTTCAGCATAACGGAATCCTGCAAGCTCTGCGGCATAGACTGACTCATCGTCCCCATCTGCTCCTTCCCTGCGAATCGAATCGTCTGTATTGGCCAACCCTGTCCATTATAATGGAACGCTCGGACAGGTTCAAAAAATTACCCTTGCCGAACTTGTTTCCTGTATGCATTCGGCGTAAGACCCGTACAGCGCTTGAAGATGGACACGAATGTATCGATGTCCCTGTAGCCTACCTGCTCCGCTACGTCGCCGATCTTCAGGTCCGAAAGCTTGATCAGCTCGCAGCTTCGCTCGATCCGGCGGTTCTGCCGATAGCGGCTGAACGATTGGCCGGTATGCTGCCGGAACAGCCGCTGAAGGTGCCGCTGGCTGTACCCGCTGGTATGGGCCAGATCCGCCAGCGTCGTCTCCTCCTGGATGCGCCGATCGAGATCCGCCAGCACGCGGACGAACGGCGCTTTGCTTGCGGTCGGCATCATCTGCTGGATGTCCGGTGTCGGGTGGAGCGGGGTGTTGGTCTGCTTCAAGTCGACGGCTCGGCAGATCAGGATGAACAATTGCAGCAGCAGCGTATGCAGATAGTCGGAAGATCCTTGGAGCGGCAACGTAAACTCGCGATGCAGCGTCAGGAACAGCCGGTCCAGTGCGCCGATCGCATCCTGCAGAGAATATTCGCGGAATTCGCCGATCGGCAGCGACTGCATGAAGGCGGCGACGCTTCTGTCCGTCACGAACGGATCCAGCCGGTCGATCAGTCGCGGTGACAAGACACAATTGTACACGGCGAGCGGGTGTCTCGCGAGATCGGCCGCCGCGGGCCGGAACACATGGGGGACGCCGACCGGAATGATGTACAGGTCCCCCTTGCGCACTTTGCGCACTTCGTCGCCGATGTAATGAAAGCCCGCGCCTTCCGCGACATAGGCGATTTCCACGAAATCATGGTTGTGGAGCGGTGCTTGGAAATCTTCGATCGCGCGATTGACGAAGATCAGCAGATCGTGCGGAAAGAACGATTCGCCTCTGAAGGTGGTGACGGGAGTGCGCATGCTGACAATTCCTCCATCACTGGACAATGTCCGTTATGCCCTGTATCCTTGTCCGGAATACCCGGGTAATTGTTGCGGTAGCTGTCTTATAATTATACTCGATTGCAGACTCGTTAAGCGATAACGATGATAAGCGAGCGGAGGGGACGAATATGTTCAAAGTAACGGGATTGCGCTGCGAATACCAGACGAATCCCATCGGAATCGATGTCAAGAGTCCGCGTGTCAGCTGGCGGCTGGAGGCAGTCGAACGGTCGGTTTGGCAGATGGCGTACCGGATTCAGGTTTCGGAAAATGGGACTTTCGAGCAAATGGCGTGGGATTCGGGCAAGGTGCAGTCGGAACAGTCCGTGCATGTCGAGTTGAAGGAACTGAACGTCCGTCCGCGCACAAAATATCACTACCGGGTACAAGTTTGGAACGGCAAGGACGAAGCTTCCGACTGGTCCGAAGCCGCCTGGTGGGAGACGGGCTTGATGGACAGCGGAGCCTGGTCGGCCTCGTGGGTCTCCGCGCCTGAGCAAGCGTTCGGACCGGATACCGAGCAATGTCCGATGCTGCGCAAAGCATTCGCTATTGGCGGCCGTGTCCGCGAGGCGAGGCTGTACGCGACATCGCTCGGTCTGTACGAGTTAACGCTTAACGGACAACGGGTGGGAGACCGCTATTTTACGCCCGGTTGGACCAGCTACCAGCATCGCCTTCAGTACCAGACGTATGACGTGACGGCATTGCTGCGTCAAGGCGGCAACGCGATCGTCGGCTTGCTCGGCAACGGCTGGTTCAAGGGCAATCTGGCCTGGAAGGACCAGAAGAACATCTATGGAGACCGGCTGGCGTTGCTCGCACAGCTGCATATTACGCTGGAAGACGGCACGGAGATCACGGTCGGAACGGATGCATCCTGGCGGGTGACGGGCAGCCCGATTTTGATGTCGGAGCTGTATCACGGAGAAACTTACGATGCCCGGTTGGAACAGCCGGAAGCGCATGACCCCGCCTATGACGATCATGCATGGCTTCCCGTCGAGACGATCGAACAGAATCGGGCGATACTGGGCGGACAGGAGAACGAGCCGGTTGTTCGCATCGAGACGATCGCGCCGACCTCCGTGTTGACGACGCCGAAGGGGGAGACGGTGCTCGACTTCGGCCAGAATATGGTCGGCTGGGTGCGGTTCTCCGTTCAGGGGAAGGCAGGCGACGAAGTGGTGCTGCATCATGCCGAGGTGCTGGATCGGGAGGGGAACTTCTACACCGACAATCTGCGCTCGGCCAAGCAGACGATCCGCTATGTGCTTAAGGGCGATGGGCGGGAGACGTACGAGCCGCGCTTTACGTTCCAAGGATTCCGGTACGTGCGGCTCAGCGGCTTCAAGGCGCCGATCGCGCTGTCCGACTTCGAAGGCGTCGTCTTGCATTCCGCCATGCAGCAGACGGGGGACTTCTCGTGCTCCGATCCGATGCTGAACCAGCTGCAGCATAACATCCTGTGGGGGCTCAAGGGCAATTTCCTGGACGTGCCGACCGACTGCCCGCAGCGGGACGAACGGCTGGGCTGGACCGGGGACGCGCAAATGTTCATCCGCACGGCAGCTTATCTGATGAATATCGACGCCTTCTTCACGAAGTGGCTGCGTGATCTGAAGGCTGATCAAAAGCCGAACGGCGGCGTGCCGTTCGTCATCCCGAACGTACTGGACGAGAATAGCCATTCCTCCGCCGCTTGGGGGGATGCCGCCGTCATCTGCCCTTGGACGTTGTACCAGGTGTACGGCGATACCCGGATTCTGGCGGAACAGTACGACAGCATGAAGGCGTGGGTCGCTTACATTCGGGCTTCGGGCGAAGACGAATACCTGTGGAACAGCGGCTTTCACTTCGGCGACTGGCTCGGCCTCGATGCGAAGCCGGACTCTTACGTCGGCGCCACGGACCGGGACTACATCGCGACCGCGTTCTATGCGTACTCCGTGTCGCTGCTGCAGAAGACGGCGGAAGTGCTGGGCATGACGGAGGATGCGGCGGCTTATGCCGAGCTGTACGGCAACATCGTGACGGCGTTCGAGCGCGAATTCATCTCGCCGGCGGGCAGGCTGACCGTGCCGACTCAGACGGCGCAGGTGCTCGGCCTGATGTTCGGACTGTTGCAGGGGCCAGCGAAGGAGCGCGCGGTACGCAAGCTGCTGGAGCTGCTGGAGGAGAGCAAATTCCATCTGACGACCGGCTTCGTCGGCACGCCGTACCTGAATCTTGTGCTCAGCGACAACGGACACTCTGATGCGGCCTACAAGCTGCTGTTCCAGCAGGATTATCCTTCCTGGCTCTACCAGATCACCAAGGGCGCGACGACGATCTGGGAGCATTGGGACGGCATTCGGGAAGACGGCAGCTTCTGGAGCGCGGACATGAACTCGTATAACCACTACGCCTATGGGGCGATCGGCGATTGGCTGTATCGGCGGGTGGCGGGCATCGACATGGACGAGAGTGTGCCGGGCTATAAGCGGGCGATCATTCGGCCGCAGCCTCCGGCGGAAGGGCTCGATTGGGCAGAAGGCCGCCTGAAGACGATGTATGGCGAGATCCGCTCCGCCTGGCGCAAGCTGGACGGCGGCAGGATGCGGCTCGAGGTGACGATTCCGCCGAATACGGCCGCGGAGATTCGCTTGCCTGGCGCGGAGGAGGCTTCCGTCGTCACCGAATCCGACAAGCCGTTGGCGGAAGCGGCGGGCGTTATGGCAGTCCAAGAGTCAGGGAAGGAAGACGGCTTCCTTTGCATAACGGCCGGCTCAGGCAGCTACGTGTTTGAATGGCCGATGAGCTAAGGCCATCGAACACTGGAATAGAGACTGACTACAAGAACCGGGAATGCCTCGCGGAGGCGATTCCCGGTTCTTTAACTAAACGAATGCTGTTCCTCGTCCGTCAATTTGAACGAAAAGTCGTACAAATGAGCTCGCGAAACGGTCTATCGTAGCATTATTATACGAATAATCGTACGAAATCTCTCCAGAAAGCGTCCGCTGAAAAGATTTTGTATGACGAATCACATAAATGAATACGTAAAAGGGTTTGACGCGACGTATCTGTACGAATAATCGTACAAATTTCGCATGAGCTTCCCGCACGGCAGCTCCACGTGTGTCTGCCGGAGTACGTCGATAGGAGATGAAGCAAAAGTAGCTATTTGACAGAGTGCCGCTGCACCCGTACAGTGTGTGTAGGCAGACAGCACATAGACGACCATGAGCGGTCGAAGAGAGGGATACGGGATGAAGATCGTGGTAATCGGCAGCGCGAATATGGATATGGTGATGAATACAAGCAAAATACCGGAAGCGGGAGAGACGATCCAGGGCAGCGGCTTCTTCCTGATGGGCGGGGGCAAGGGGGCCAACCAGGCGGTTGCCGCCGCGAGAATGGGCGCGGATACGCAGATGATGGGCAAAGTCGGGGACGATCTGTTTGGCCGGTCCATCCGGGAGAGTCTGGCCGGCTTCGGAGTGCGGCTGGATTGTCTGGCGACCGAGACCGGCGTGACGACAGGGGTAGCCGACATCACGGTGCACGAAGGCAACAACCGTATCATTCTCGATCCGGGAGCCAACGGCCGGGTAACGCCGGCGTACGTCGAGCAATACGAAGCGGAAATCCTGTCGGCGTCGGCGATCATGCTGCAGCTGGAAATCCCGCTGGAGACGGTCTATCGCGTCATTGAGATCGCGAAGGGCATAGTGCCGATCTTCCTCAACCCGGCGCCGGCCGCGCCGCTTGACGACGAGGCGCTGAGCGGGATCGACTACTTCACGCCGAACGAGATCGAATGCCGACTATATACGGGCGTCGTGATCGAGAGCGCGGAGGATGCCTTCGTCGCGATCGAGCGGCTGCGCGGCAAGGGCATCCGCTATCCGATCATCACCATGGGCGACAAAGGCGTGGCTTACTTCAACGGCGAAAAGTCGGTGCATAAGGAGAGTCGCAAAGTGGCCGCGATCGACACGACCGCCGCGGGCGACACTTTCTCCGGCACGCTCGCGGCGATGATCGTCTCCGGCAGGTCGCTGGACGAGGCGGTCGAGATCGCCCAGCGTGCCGCGGGCATCTCGGTCACCCGCGCAGGGGCGCAGGCTTCGATTCCGGCGTTAGCGGAAGTGCTGCCGGAATAAAGGGATAACATTATTCCGTCCCGGTCCTGTCGAGCGTGGAAGGCGCGTCGAGCGGCAAGCGGATCTCCACTTCGGTGCCAACGCCCATCTGGCTGCTAATAGCCATGTTCCCTCGATGATTCGCGATGATCCGCTGCGAGACCATCAGACCGAGGCCGTTGCCGGAAGATTTGCTGGTGAAGAACGGCTCGCCCAGATGCGCCATATTTTCCTCCGGAATGCCGCAGCCTTGGTCGCGGATTCGCACAAGGATACGCTTGTCCTCCGGCAAATACCGCAATTCGGCAGTGATCGTCCCGCCTTCCGGCATCGCTTCGACGCCGTTCTTCAGCACATTGATGAATACTTGCTTCAGCTGATTCGGATCGCAGTTGATTTCGGGCAAGTCCGCATCGGCAAGCAAGTCGATGCGGACTTCGCTCAGATGCGCAAGCGGACCGAGCAGCAACACGACATCGGACAGCAGCGTTTTCGGATCGGCCAGCTCAAATTGTACGGCTTGCGGCTTGGCCAGCACGAGAAACTCGCTAACAATCAGATTGATGCGGTCGAGCTCGGACAGAATAACGTCAAGCTGCGAGGTGACGAGCTTGCCGGTCTGTCGCTGCAGCTGCACGAATCCTCTCACCGTCGTCAACGGATTGCGGATTTCATGCGCGACGCCCGCCGCGAGCTGCCCGATCACGGACAGCTTCTCCGAGCGGCGGACCGCTTCTTCGGCGTGCTTGCGGAGCGTAATGTTGCGAGCAATCTCCGCGACTGCCGTGATGTTGCCGTCGGCATTGCGGATTGGCGAAACGGTAATGCTCACGTCCACCGATTCGCCGTGCTTCGTCAATCGTACCGTCTCGTGGTTCGCGACCGATTCGCCCAGCACGATACGGCGGCGAATATCATCGTACTCTTGCCGCGTCTTCTCCGTCACATGACCGAGTAGCTGCCCGAATACCTCCTCGCCCCGCCACCCGAACATTTTCTCGAACGCCTGATTGATCCAGGTGATGCGTCCGTCCAGGTCCGTGACGTGGATGGCGTCCGAAGTGTGACCGACGAACGATTCCAGAAATTCTTTCGTATCCCGCAGCTCTTCCGCCGTGTCATTCAGCTTGCCCGTATACATGCGGAGGCTGCTCGCCATCGTATTGACATGCGCGGACAGGAGCCCAAGCTCGTCGCGGCTCCGCACCGCAATCGGACTGTCGAAGCGGCCTTGGGCGATCTCGTCGACGCGGTGAACAATTTCGCGGAACGGCCGGATGAGCCATCCGGAGATGAAGTAGCTGGCGGCCCAAGCGGCCACGATCAGCCCGATCGAGATCATCGTGAGCGTAAACAACTGCTTGCGCAGCGTGTGCTCGATCATCCCGTAATCGAAGACGACGCCGACCACGTAGGAGATGTCTTCGCCGAGCGGAACGAAGCTCTTGAGTATGCGCTTGCCGTCGCTTTTGTCCGATCGGGTCGCGACATCCCCGGTATCGGCCGCTTGGCGAACCAGTGCCACGTCCAACTCTTCATTCCCGTAATCGTAGTCGCCGAACACGATGTCCCGCACATCGAGGTTAAGCACGGGCTTGCCATTCTTCTCTTTCATGATCAGAGGCTTGCCGAAAAACTCGGGATCGAACCCGGTCACGTTCAGCAGGCCGGGATTGTCGTCCATGAGCTGCTCGATCAGCGCATTCGTTCCGTTCACGTTCGTGAAGTTGAGGAACTTCTCGGCATCAACGTAAGGGTCGATGAGGTAATTCGTCGTTCCGTCGTAGTAGTAGCCCCACTTGTCGATGCGGTCGAAGTCGGAGCTGGAAAACTGGATCGGGCCTGACCAGTAGTTCGGCAGTTTCTGACCTTGGGGAATAGTGACGTTGTGGGAGTCGAACAGCTGATGGAAGGCCGTGTACCAATAATCCCACGTTTTGGAGCTGAGATTGATTTCCTTCTCTTCCGAAGACTTGACGGCCAGAATGTCATCCTCGGTACGCACCCATAACGTAATATGGTCTACGCCGAGCTTGCGGCTGAGCGCCGCCAACTGCTCGTTCGTGACCTTGTCGATGTCCGGATCCAGTTCGGATTGGGCGGCGATGGCTGCATTGCGCAGATTTTCGCCGATCAGGTCTTCCATATACTGCCTGGTCTGCTCAGACAGCGAGAGCGTCGTTCCGATCTGCTTGGCGATCGTCACCATCTGCCGCTCGGCGTTGCCGCGCAGTTCCGATTCCGACGAAGCATGATAAAGCGATATGTTCAGCGTCAGGATGACAGTGATGAATAGAGAGATGAACAGGGCGAGCTTTGCTTTGATCGACAAGGTCGTCGGCCTCCGGGATAGTAATAGGGATGATCTCGCGCGGATCGCTCACGGATCGGTGCGCCTGGATGCGGCGTGTACGGTCCGGGCATATTCGGACGGCGACATGCCGGCATGCTTCCTGAATTCCCGGGAGAAGTAATGAATGCTGGCGTAACCGAGTTTGGCCGCGATTTCGGTAAAATTGTATTTGTGCTCGCGGATGAGCGTCTTGGCTTCCTCGAACTTCAACTGCTTATAGTACTCCATGACTCCCGAACCGAGACGCGCATGGAAGATATCCTTGAGCCTGGTCTTGCCGAGATGGAATTGGGCGCACACTTGATCGAGCGTCAGCGCAGCGGCCAGGTTCTCCTGCAAATATTGCACGACGCGGTCCGCCAGTTCCTGTTCAAAATTTGCCTTGTTCGCTGACGTCAGTCTTGGCGCCTGCTGGCGGGAGTCCGACCTGTGAAACGAACGGACGAGGCTGATCAGCAGCATTTCCAGATGGATCTTGACGAGCTGTTCTCCCGCGAACGGCGCATCCGGGTTGCGGACAAGCGTGTGGTCGGCGTGATTGTCGTAGGGAGGCAGGAACGTCTGAAATCCTTCCTGGAGCGCCTGGGACAAGAATCGGCGGTCTTGGTCTCCGAGCATGAGCACTTTATGGCGAAATTGCGTCATGACCGGGGAGGCGCATTCGAACGAGACGACGATCAAGTTCGGCGGCTTGTGGTGCGGCAGCACCCGCACCGTGTGGAACTCGTCCGGCTGATGGAAAATAATGTTCCCTTGTCCCAGCTCGAAGGTCATTTCGTCGGCTTGCACCTGCACTTGCCCCTTGTCCACATAGAGGAACTCCCAGAAGTCGTGGTGTTCTCCTTCGAATACGAACCCGTTCGCATACTCGAAATAGTGAAAGGAAATAAGCTGATCGATCGAGACGGAGGGCAAGAGCGGCGTTCGGGCGAACTTTGTCATCGACTGGCGGCCGTCCTTTCCGAGAAGATGCTGCTTATGACTAAATTGTAGCATACGGGAAGCCAATACCGTGCAAATATTCCGGCTGAATGGATAAATACGAGCCAGGGACGGTTCTTATATAATGGGCTTTAATACGAGGACAGGAGCTGGTGGGCTTGAAGAAAGGGATTAACGCATGGTCTTTTCCGGATGAGCTGTCGGTTGCCGGGTGTTTGGAGTTGGCGAAGGACGCGGGATTTGACGGTTTCGAGCCGGCGCTGGGCGAGAAAGGCGAGCTAAGCCTCGAGAGCACGGAAGCTGAAATCCGCGGCATTCGGGGGCGTGCGGACGAAATCGGGATCGAACTGTCCAGCCTGGCCAGCGGCTTGTATTGGGATTATCCGCTGACGAGCCTGGACGCGAAGGTGCGGGCCAAGGCGCAGGATATCGTGAAAAAGCAGCTGGAGACGGCGGCAATCCTGGGCGTAGATACGATTCTGGTCGTTCCGGGCGCGGTAGGCGTGGACTTCATACCGGGCGCGCCGGTCGTGCCGTATGACAAGGCGTACGATCATGCGCTGGAGGCGTTGTCGCGGCTTGCGAAGGATGCCGAAGCGTGCGGCGTATCGATCGGCATCGAGAATGTGTGGAACAAGTTCCTGCTGTCCCCGCTGGAAATGCGCGATTTCATCGACAAGATCGGCTCCCCGAACGTGGGTGCTTATTTCGATGTGGGCAATGTGGTATACGCCGGCTATCCGGAGCATTGGATTTCCATTCTCGGCAGCCGGATCAAGAAGGTGCACTTCAAGGACTATCGCCGCGATGCGGGCGGACTGCACGGGTTCGTCGACCTGCTGGCCGGGGATGTGGATTATGAAGCGGTCGTGGCGGCGCTGGGCGCGATCGGGTATGACGGCTATGTCATCGCCGAGATGATTCCGAAGTACAGACAGCACACGAAGCAGATCGTCTACAACACGTCGGGCGCCATGGATGCGATTCTGGGGAGGAAAGCGTAATGCTCAAGATCGGACTGATCGGACTCGGCTTTATGGGCAACACCCATTTGGAAAATTACTTGCGGCTGGAGAAAGAAGGCGTGCCGGTGAAGCTGGTCGCGCTGTGCGACATGGATCCGGAGAAGCTGAAAGGCTCATCGCAGGCCGGCAATATCGAGACGGTGTCGGGCAGTGTCGATTTCTCGCAGTTCAATCGTTATACGAGCGTGGACGAGATGTTGGCTAGCGAACAGCTGGACGCCGTCGACATCACGCTGCCGACATTCTTGCATGAGCAAGTGGCCGTGCAATGCCTGAACAGCGGGCTGCACGTGCTGTGCGAGAAGCCGATGGCGCTGACCGCGGCTTCGTGCGATAACATGATCCAGGCGGCGGTGCGTAACGGTAAGCAGCTGTTGATCGGGCAATGTCTGCGGTTCTGGCCGGCTTATGTTTATTTGAAGGAAACGGTGGAGAGCGGCAAGTTCGGGCAAGCGACAAGCGGCTCTTTCTTCCGCGGCGGCGGTACGCCGACTTACGGTCCGTGGCTGCTGCAGAAAGAGAAGAGCGGCGGCGCGCTGATGGACATGCACGTGCATGACGCGGACATGGTGAATTGGCTGTTTGGCTTGCCGCAGGCCGTATCGTGTCTGGCACGCAATGTGCTGCCGGGCAGCGGGTACGACATCGTCTCGACGAACTACGCGTATCCCGACGGCAAAGTCGTCAACGCTCAAGTGGACTGGACGCTCGGCGGCGATTTTGGCTTCGAGATGAACTTCCGGGTCAATTTCGAGAAGGGGAACCTGGTGTTCAAGGACGGCAAGCTGAAGGTTAACCCGGTTGACGGTGCGGGGTTCGAGCCGGAATTGTCCGAGGATATGGGCTATTATTTCGAGCAGAAGTACTTCGTGGAATCGATGGCTGGCGGGCGTCCGATCGTCGAAGCGGCCGGCAGCAGCGTGAAGAGCACGATCGAGCTCGTGGAAGCCGAGGTGGCCTCCGCCGATCAAGGCGGCGCTTGGGTGAAGCTGGGTTAGGGAACGGGTGCTTGTGAGCGATGCAGATAATCCCGCGGATTGCGCGACTTGCGATCCTCGGGATTTTTTTGTCAGATGCGAAAGTAAAAGATAGTAGAATGCTACGGGAGAAACGTTATCATTTACCTGCCATCTCGACCAAACCGGGTTGCAGAGCGGCGGAAGGGTTGGCAGTTGGCTCTAAGCCGGTTAAATCGGGTTGCAGAGCGGCGAAAGGGTTGGCGGCTGTCTCTAAGCCGGTAAGACCCGGTTGCAGAGCGGCGAACGGGTTGGCAGTTGGCTCCAAGCGGGTTAAACCCGGTTACAGAGAGGCGAACGGGTTGGCAGTTGGCTCCAAGCGGGTTAAACCCGGTTGCACAG
>JAEWAQ010000004.1 GCA_023391635.1 Bacillota bacterium
CTATAGCGCCGATCCAAAGTCATAAAGCGGAAACAGCGGCACTTGAACCAAATACAGAATATGTATACGCTGTTGGGGATGGCGGACGGAATGTTACGGATGTAGAAACACCGAATAGCTTTACAACGCCGGCAATTGATGTTGATACATTTAATTTTAACTGGGTTACAGATGTTCACGCCGCAAAGGGCTCCAGTCACAATGGCAAAGCACTTGAACAAGCGTTTACTGATTTCCCGGATGCCGCATTTATATTAAGCTCGGGCGACCAAATTTCATATGCTTTCGATACTTCACAATGGGACGCTTTTTTCGAAGGAAATGCGGATAAATTCGCACGCATGCCACTTTATATGGGAACAGGAAACCATGAGTACGATGGTGCGGGCAACAGCTGGGCAAACGACAGTTGGGACTCGGTCGATCCAATCTTGCAAAATCTTTTAGGACGTTATAATCCTCCTAAAAATGGCGCTTCATTCTATGGTGGTGGAGACGGTACGGAGAGAATGGTAGCAGGTGTGGACAAAATGCAGTTTGAGTCCAGCAACTACTATTTCGTGTATGGCGATACACTTTTCATGATGATGGATTATCAGGATCAGAGCGACAAAGCGCAAATCAAAGCTCAGCAAGACTGGATGAAGTCCGTTGTCAAACAAAATCCGACAAAGTGGCGTGTTGCCATTATTCACAAATCTTTGTTCGGATATCGGATGGAATCGCCTGTATCTACTTGGACCGATGCTTTTGACGAGGCTGGAGTTGA
This sequence comes from Bacillota bacterium, assembly GCA_023391635.1. GTDB lineage: Bacteria > Bacillota > Bacilli > Paenibacillales > Paenibacillaceae > Cohnella. The sequence goes on from JAEWAQ010000004.1 coordinate 770, forward strand.
TTTGGTATTAATGGGCCACGATCATCTCTATGCCCGTACAATGTATGCGAATGGCGAGAAAATTGAAGCGGAAAATTACGGAGACGGAACAACTTACATTACAAGCTATTCCGGTAATAATGATAGACGCGGTCCCTACTTCGTAACCAATAACAGAGATGAATCCAAATTTGCTTATGTGGACATTAGAGCAATTGGTCCTGGATTTTCTAACATTTCAATTTCTCCAGACGAAATCAAAGTGACTAGCAAAGGATTCAATACCAGCGGGGATCTGGTATTTGGAGATGAGGACGTACTTGTTACAAATAAGCCGCGTACTCCGAATTTATCAGCATGGAGCTATCCTGCAGTTCCTGCCGATGAGAACGAGTTGTCTGTAACGGGTGTTATGGTCACAGGAATTGCAAAAGAAGGGCAAAATCTGTATGCATCTGTCGCACCTTCGAGCGCATCTGCTTCTATTCAATGGGAGCGTTCGACGAATGGTACGACATGGACAGCAATTGAAGGGGCAACATCATCGCAATACAACATTAAGGATACGGACGTCGATTCCTATTTGCGCGCTGTTGCAAAGGGAACGGGCCTCTATATCGGTGTTGTGACAAGCGCTGCGACCGAGAAAGTTACAGCACTGGCGGGCAATTCTGCAGAAACGATCATAATCGGAACACCGGCTGAATTGGCTGCCTTGTCAGAAGGATTCGGCACGTCTGATTATCCGGTAGATGCCAGATATGTGTTGTCTGCACATATTGATTTGAGTGGCGTGGAATTTTCCGCGATTGGCGGCGGTACGGCTCCGACTGCATTTATAGGAACATTTGACGGAAACGGTTATACAATCAGCAACTTAACGATTTCGAACAGCAACAGCTTAACGGGCTTCTTCTCGTATATCGGCACTGGCGGCAAAGTAACCAATCTTAAATTGGACAATGCAGACATTACCGGCGGCAGGAATACAGGCGCTATCGCAGGACTATCTACGGGTACGATTGAGAATAGCACAGTATTTGGAAAAGTAAGTGGTGAAGAGAATACAGGCGGTATTGTAGGCGTACTGCACGGGGGCACATTGCAAAACTCCGCAGTATCAGCAACCGTTATTGGCAGTCCGGCTGGGGGCATGATTGGCGGCACAAACTTTGTTTCGCCTCTTAAACAAAGAGATGAAGTGACTGGCAATATTATTCTGAATAACTACGTTGCAGGAACTGTTTCATGGTCTGGCTCTATGACATATGTTGGCGCCATCGTTGGTGATATGGGCGGTTCTTCAGGCAGTTTGCTTAAAACCTTCCATGGTAATGCAGTGACTACTGAAGTAATTGGCGCTGATCCTGGTAAATTTGCCGGCTATTGGTCCGGCAGCAGGCCGATCATCGACAAAGATCAACTCAATTATTATGACAGTGGCAAGTTAGCCACAAGCGGTATTCCTGCAGAGGTTACAATCGGAAAGCCAGCATCTGATTTTGCACTGCAAGCTACTTATGAAGCTTTGGGCTGGGATTTCAACGAAATCTGGGAGTGGGATGAGGTCAATAACATACCTGTGCTTAGAGGTATGCCATTTGATGAAGAAGAGATTGTATATACGCTTACTATAACTGGAGGTACGATTTCAGTAGACGGAAATGCGGTTGGTAATCTTGCGCAGATCGAGGAAAACAAGCAAGTAACGGTAACGGCTGTAGTTCCAAGCGGAAAACGCTTTGTAAAATGGACTGCGGAAGGTCTGGATAATGAAAGCTATACTGCAAATCCATTGACCTTCACAATGCCGGCAAACGAAGCAAAATTGACCGCGGTGTTTGAAAATATTCCAAACAATGGCGGCGACACCAGCAACAATAGCGACACTGAAACAGTAACCCCAGCTCCAGAAGCACCGAAAACAAAAGAGAACACCATCACTGTTACATCCGAGTTAGTGCAAACTTCTGCTGGAAGATCAGCTGTTGCAGCATTAACTGAACAAGCAGTAGCGGATGCGATTGCTTTCGTGAAAGCTGCGAATAACACAAAAAACACTGTTGAAATTAAGGTAGAAGTGCCGGCAGGCGCCAAAGCAGTGGATGTGACTGTTCCACAAAAGTCTATGACTGCTGCAGCCGAAGGCCAGATTGCAGGACTAACGATTGCAACACCTTTTGCATCCATTACGTTTGACGATGCAACTCTAAAGGCAATTGCAGAAGCTGCTAAAGCTGACATTAAGGTTTCTGTAAGGGCTGTGGATTCAAGTGCATTAACTGCGCCGGCGGCAACTTTAGAGCAAATTGCAGACAGACCGGTATTCGATTTTTCAGTATCAAGCGGAGACGAGAAGATAGCTGATTTCAATGGCGGTTTAGTGAGCGTATCCGTTCCATACACATTAAAACCAGGTGAGAATGAAAACGCGCTTGTCGTATTCTATCTGAACAAAAGAGGAAATCTTGAACTTGTAATGGGAAGATATGATGCCGCAACGGGTACGGTAAAGATGACGCTCAGCCACTTCTCAAGCTTTGTTATTGGCTACAACAAGCTGGAGTTTGCAGATGTATTAATCACTCAGTGGTATGCAGACGCAGTGGATTTTGTCGCCGCTCGTAAACTCTTTAACGGAGTAGGCGGTGGTAAGTTTGCGCCAGAGAACGCAATGACAAGAGCCATGTTTGCCATGGTTATTGCGAACATGGAGGGTGCCGATATCGCCGGTTACCAAGCCTCCGCATTTACAGACGTTGACATGAATGCATGGTATGGTCAGGCTGTTTCTTGGGCGGCAGAAAAGAACATTGTTTCGGGAATCGGCAACGGAAGGTTTGACCCTGAAGCGCAGATCACACGCGAGCAAATGGCTGTTATGCTTTATAACTACATGAAGTATAAAGACATTGAGCTGGCAGGTGCGACACAACCGGCATTTGCCGATGCAAGCGAAGTGAGTGATTGGGCGAAGGATGCTGTTGCACAGTTCCAACGCAGCGGAATCATTCACGGGGTAGGGCAGAATATTTATGCACCACAGGCAAATGCGAACCGTGCAAGTGTAGCAACCATCTTTACAAATCTTATTAAAGCCTTAACGAGGTAAACGAATTGTCGTTCAAAAGCCTCTCTTCAAATGAAGGGAGGCTTTTGAGCAAGGAGTCCCGCCATCCGGTTGAGGCTTTCGAAGTGGAGTTGAAGGAGTAGGCCGGATTTTGTCGAATAGACTACAGTATGAAAAGGCTCATTCGGCGCTTTACACCTTACAGGCATGTTATTCTCGTTCTGATGGTTGTCTGCGTTCTCTTCGGACTAAGATGGTTATGGTTCGAAGTCTTTCCCATGGACAAGTCGTTCCGTGCCGTAGACGGAATCGTCGACTTACGCGGAGTGGACCTCGCGGGATCTTCTCCATTAACGCTCGATGGGCAATGGGAATTGTATCCCCACCAGTTGTTGTCCAAGAAACAGATTCTACCAGAGGAGTACGCATCTCGCAATATTAAGGTGCCGGGCGACTGGGGGGCAACGTTAAATCCCGATGCCGATACTTCCAACGGGTACGGAACATACCGGCTGCGCATCCTGACCGATCCGCTAGAGCGGCCTGTCGCGTTCTGGTTCAAGGGCATCCAAGCTTCTTCTGAAATCGAGATCAACGGCAACGTTCTGGGCGGAGCCGGGCGTGTTGCCACGGCGGCGAGCGAGTATGTGCCCCGCAATATTTCGTATCAGCTCTCCTATGCGGGGGAGGGCGTAACGGAGATCGAGTTGCTCATTCGCGTGGCGAACTTCGATTCTCCCTTCTCCGGAGGGATTGCACGCTCCGTCAAGTTTGGCACGGAGACGGCGGTCGACGCCATGAGCGATTATTCGATCGGATTTCAGTTAATGACCGTCATCGTTTTGCTGCTGCATGGTTTGTATGTTTGTATCGTCTACCTGTATCGGCCGAAAGATCGCTCTCTGTTCATCACGGGCCTGATCTATTTGTCCGTCGGCATTGCGGTATTCAGCGGTCATGACAAAACCATGCTGATGTGGCTGCCCGTCAACTATACGTGGGCTATCAAGACCAGAATTATCGCGCTGCTGTGGCAAAATTTATTTTTGCTGCTTGTTTATATGAAGTTTGCAGGGACTGCGCGGCGCGGCAGAGGACTGCAGGCTTATGTTGCCGTGCTTGCGGGACTGACGGCGGTCATCTTGATCGCGCCCGTATCGGTCGTGAACGGCGTGGTGGATTTGAACATCTTCCTTACGGTTTACCTGCTGTCGTACGTTTGGTTTATCGGAACCGCGGCAAAGCTGGCGTTCAAGAAACGGACCGACATCGATGTAAATCTGCTGCTGATTACCGCGATCGGTATCGTATTCAATCTGGCGTGGAGCATCGCGGACAACTTCACGGAAATTACGAGCGTTTATTATCCGATCGACATTACGTTTGCCGTCACTGCCTTTTCCATGTATTGGTTTAAGAAGTATTTGCGCAATGTCGATGAAATCAGCGAATTATACGAGCAGTTGAAGGTCGCCGACAAAATGAAGGATCGGTTCCTCGCCAACACTTCGCACGAACTACGGACACCGCTGCACGGTATTATGAATATTGCGGGCAACCTCTACGCCAGGGAAAAAGAAAAGCTGGATAAGAGCAGCCGCAAGGAGATGAAACTGCTCGGCACCATCAGTCGGCGCATGTCCTATCTGCTCGACGACTTGCTCGACATCGCGCGACTGCAGGACCATCGTATAAGTCTGCAGTTGGAGCCGCTTCGGGCCCAGGCGATTGTGCCCGGTGTCATGGCCATGCTTCGGTACATGTCGGAAGGCAAGCCGATCGAGCTGCGGATGAACATCGCGGAATCGATGCCGCCCGTGATGGCGGACGAGAAGCGTTTCGTGCAAATTATGTACAACTTGCTGCATAACGCGCTGAAATATACGGAGGAAGGAACGATCGCCGTCTCTGCTGAAGCCCGGGGCGGGCAAGCCGTGATCGAGGTCTCCGATACCGGTGTCGGCATGGACGACGATACGCAGTCGCGAATCTTCATGCCTTACGTACAAGGCGCAGACGGGATCAGCGACGGAAGTGGCATCGGGCTGGGTCTCAGCATTTGCAAGCAATTGGTCGAATTGCATGGCGGCGCGCTATCTGTAGAATCCGCGCCTGGCCAGGGCTCGACGTTCCGTTTGAGCCTGCCGCTGGCCGATGCGGACGCGCAGCCGGTCGCCAGGCAGCCTGGTCTTTCGGAGCGGGAAGTCGCCGCGGCGATGCAAGCGTACGAGGGCTTGCGACCGGAAGGACGCGAACCGGACGGACAGTCCGTTCACGACACGATCCCGCCGTTGCTTCAGGGCGGCGATATTCGCATATTGGCTGTGGACGACGATCCGATCAACCTGAATGTACTCGCTGGCATCTTGAGCGCAGAGCCCTATCGGATCGGGACGGCGCGCTCCGGGCAAGAGGCGTTGCAACTGCTGGAGCAGCAGCCTTGGGATCTCATGATTGCCGATGTCATGATGCCGGGAATGTCCGGTTACGAGCTGACGCAGAGAACACGAGAACGCTACTCGGTCTCGGAATTGCCGGTGTTGCTGATGACCGCGCGCAGTCAACCCGCCGACATTTACACGGGATTTCTGGCAGGAGCGAACGATTATGTAACCAAGCCTGCGGACGCGTTAGAGCTGAAATACCGGATTCGGGCATTAGTCGCGCTGAAGCGGTCGATCCATGATCGGCTGCGTATGGAAGCTGCGTATTTGCAAGCGCAAATTCAGCCGCATTTTCTATTCAATACACTCAACGCGCTGATGGTGCTTAGCGAGATCGATACGACAAAGATGCGCAGGCTGGGCGAAGCGTTCTCCTCCTTCCTGCGGATTAGCTTCGATTATTTGAATACTGGGGAAACGGTTGAACTCACCCATGAACTTGCATTGGTTGAAGCGTATTTGTACATAGAAAAGGAGCGATTCGGCGACAAGCTGTCGGTCGTTCACGAAGTGGAGCAAGACATACACGTGCTTCTTCCGCCGTTGTCGATCCAGCCGCTGGTCGAGAATGCCGTCAGGCACGGCCTCTTGAGCAGGTCGATTGGCGGCGTCATCCATCTTCGGGTCGTACGCGTGGATGGAGGCGTGCTGGTTGAAGTCAAGGATAACGGCATCGGCATGCCCCCGGCAACGGTTGCGAAGTTGCTGGAACCCTCCATGCAAGAGAAAGGCGGCATTGGCATTGCCAATACGAACCGGCGCTTGACCCAGCTATACGGCCAAGGGCTGTCGATCGATAGCAAGTCCGGCGAAGGGACGACAGTATCGTTCGTCATTCCGTTGGAGTAGTCCTCTTGGACCATGTTGCTGATGTATCAATTGCTCGAAGGTAAGCATAAATATCTGACCATTAAACACGGAAGCGGAACTTGTCGGGATGAAGCGGTGAACCGTATTACAAGCATCTACCGCCGTTCATCTCACCGATATAAGCCTTTCAATTTGCGAATAACAAGCAGAAGAAGAACAATAGCCATAACGAACCACCCCAAGATGAAAAACATCGTTTTGCCCGCGGTGAACAGGAGATTCGAGACTCCAAGCGAAGCAGGGTACTCGAGCGGATTTTGTAAAATCAACAGCAGGGTAATATTTTCGCAGAAATCCATCAGAGGTCCTAAACTAATGATAAATGCCCCTATTTTACCTAATCGCCTGCCTATGGATTGTGGGGGTTGCCATTTGGCCAAGATCAGGAGAAGCGTTGCAAAGACAATAAATGTGCCGGCGACGATGCCGAAATCCGCATATTGGACTTGACGAAACAAATTCAGGGTTTCTTGTACAGCCAGGGTTGAGTATTCGTTTCTTCTTTCTTGTATGTCAAAGGTGGCTTGTGGCCCTCCGAATCCGGCATTAGGGTAATTCACTTTCGCAAACAAGTATTCGGTCAATAACCCGGAAGGTATTAAAATAATCAATCCAATGATCAAAGTCCGGAATAAGACGGTCATTCGGCTCTCCAAACGGTACATCGATTGAATAAATTTCATGGATATCCCTCCTATGTCTGTAATGGTAATGCATATAAAGAATAGCGTGTATGAGAAATGGTATCGTTAAAATGTCAAAAGGTTTCAACCATAGCGGAAAGGGAAAGAGGGGATATTTATCAGAGCTTCCATTGCAAGCACGCTCGTATGCTCCCTGGAAAAGTATGTAAAAGTAAAAGGTGTGGTCTCTTCGGAAGCGCTGCAACACTTGACGGATGTCGGCTTGTTAGAGGACCCCGAAGGGAGGGTTCCATTTGAATGCTACGAACAAATCATAAGTTGGGTGGTGAACGAATCTGCCGCACATGGTAACTTTTTTCTCGATTTTGGAAAAAGCTTTCTGACAATTCCTCCTGTCATTCGACACTTGATTCGGCATACCGCTACCTATTATGAAAAAATCAATCAGGTCATGCGTTATTCAAAGCTTATGTGTGATTTTTTTGATTTCGGGCTGCAGGAAAACAAGGATAACTATGAGTTGTCTTTTACATTCGTTGGGCCATCGAGGGTGTCAACTTCCATCATTGAGGCTGTTACAACGCACATGTATTGCGGATTGAAATCGACATGGAACGATTTCGAAGCCAAACAGGTCACGTTCAGCTATTGTAAACCGGCATATGCCGATCAATATAACCGGTACTTTTATTGTCCCATTTATTTCGGATCCACAGAAAACAAAATCGTATTCAGTAGAACATATATCGATCATTCGGATTCGTCTGTAGAGGATCGATATTTGTATAGCCTATTGAAGGAACGGGCAGATGTTTTAATGGGGCAGGTTGAAAGTGGCAATTCAATGATTACGAAGGTCAAATCGATTTTGATGGAGAGCCTGCCGACGGGAAAGGCATCGATCATCGATACTGCAAAAAAGCTTCATATGAGCCGGCAAACGTTATATCGCAACTTGCAAAAGGAAAATACGACATATAGGGAAGTGCTCGCCGAATGCCAACGGAAGCTTTCAGTGAACTATATCCAGCAGCTGGATTTATCGCTTGAATCGATCGCTTTCCTGCTCGGTTATTCGGAAGTTAGTGTGTTTCAAAAAGCATTTAGGCGCTGGTATGGAATTTCGCCGGGGGAGTACAGAAGGCAACACGCGATGCGGTAGCTGCTATCATGCTGACATCGTCGAGCAACATAACAAGACGGGACAAGTTCATAATTTTACAGCTCAATTGAGCAGAATCGTCCATTTAGTGCGGATGGCAAATCCATTAAGCTGGTTGAGAAAGCGTTGCCATCACCGAATGGAGGAATCAAGAGACAATGAGAACAACAAGAAGAACGACCGGCTTTGCCGCGGCGATGTTGGTGCTAAGCTTGTTGGCACTGCTGCTGGGGGCTTGCGGATCGGCGAACAAGAACAATGACAGCAGCGAGGGGACGGCAAGTCCGTCGCCGTCGGAGTCGAAGAAGGAGCCCGTCATGATCAGTCTCGTGACGAGTGCGGACTGGTACAACGATACTTGGAAGGAAATCGTGAAGCGATACGAGACGCACTCCGGCAACAAGGTAGACGTGCAGCTGCTGCCCGGGGGCAAGGAGTTTCGCAAAACGGTGAATACGCGGCTCGCTACGCAGGATTTCCCCGATGTGCTATTTTACTATGGAAATCAGTCGGTGCTGGGAGAGCTGCAAGCCGAGAAGAACCTTGTTTCCTTCAAGGACAGCGAGTTTGTGCAGCGAATGACGCTGACCAACTTTCAGGGAGGCTATGCGGCGCCGGTCTCGGGAGTGAATGCGTCAGGCGTGTTGTACAACAAAGGCGTGTTCGAACAACTGAACATTGCGGTTCCGCAGACATACGACGAGCTGCTGGCGGCGCTTGAGACCGTCAAGAAGGCGGGCATTACGCCGGTATACGTATCGGGCAAAGACGCGTGGACGCTGCAGCTGTTTTCCTTCGCCGGCTTCGCCAACGTGTTCAAGGACCGTCCGGACGTGATGGAGCAGATCAACACGCACAAGCTGACATTCCCGGAAATTCCCGAGCTGGGCGATCTGCTGCGCAAGCAGGTTGAGTTGAAGGAGAAAGGCTACTATAACGACGATTTGTTCTCGGCGACCTACGACGGTATGCATGAGGCGCTTGCCAACGGAACGGCGGCCATGACCTTTACCTTCACGACAGCGCTGCCGGCTATTCTGTCCAAGTATCCGGACGCGGATATCGGAATGTTCCCGCTGCCTTACCAGGACAATTATGTGCAAATTTTCGAGCCCAATGCCGCGTATGTATTCAAGAATGCCAAGCATGCCTCGGAAGGACAAGCGTTCATCGACTATATTACGAGCCCGGAAATTCTGGAATATTATTATGGGGAGATCAAGGAAATTCCCGTCTTCCGCGGTATCAATGTCGAACCGGACCCGATCACGGCGCCGCTCACCGCAGTCGTTCTCGAAGGCAAGACCGGCACCGACTTCGCCGGATCGACCATTGCGCCGATCTCGCCGTTTGATACGACGCTGCAGGATATGCTGCTGGGCAACCTGACGCCGGATCAGGTGACGGAGACGATTCAGGCGAATATGGAAAAGGCGGCCAAGCTGGCTGGAGTGCCGGAATTTAAATAATGGCGAAACGGTATCCGTATTGGTTTTTATTGCCGGCCTCCCTTGTATTTGCTGTCCTGTATATTGCGCCGACGCTGGCCGGGTTTTATTTTTCCATGACGGACTGGAGCATTTATAACTATGAGCATGTCCGTTTCATCGGGTTCAAGCATTTTCAGACTTTGATCCATTCCTTCTCGTCGAGCGATTTCTACAATGCGCTGAAAAATACTTTTATTTTCGCCAGCGGCGCTACGGTTTTGCAGAATGTGATAGGTTTTGCGCTTGCGCTGCTGATGAACGAGCCGCTCAGGGGACGCAATGTATACCGGGCCGTATTTTTCCTGCCTTTTATTATGAGCTCGCTCGTCATTGGCTACGTATTTTCGGCCATTCTGCACCCCTCCGGCATATTGAATGAGTGGCTCGCCCTCATCGGCTTGGAGGGGCTGGCGCGAGACTGGCTTGGCGACGGCAAGTCCGGTATTTACGCCATTACGGCGGTGCATATTTGGCACACGGCCGGATTCATTATGGTCATCCACTTGGCCGGCCTGCAAAATATCTCCAAGGAAATGCTTGAGGCTGCGCAGATCGATGGAAGCCGCTACTTCAGAAGTTTGCGCAGCATCATCATTCCTTTAATGGCGCCATCGCTCATTGTCAGCATTCTGCTCAGCATTATCGGCTCGCTTAAAGTGTTTGAAATTGTATACGTAATGACCGGCGGCGGACCCGGCAAGGCAACGCAGGTTGTCAATATCTTCATCTGGCAGCAGTTCGCGGACGGCGATTTCGGGCTGGGTGCGGCGGCCGGCATCCTTCTGTTTCTGGTCATATCGCTGATCGCCTTCATTATTTTGCCGCTTCTGAAACGACGGGAGGTAGAACTATGACCTTGCTCGGACGCCTGTCGCTCAGAACAACGGCCATCACCGCAGTCATTCTCGTTGTCGGCTTTTTCATTCTCGTTCCTTTCTACTTCGTTGTGCTCGGATCGCTTAAGAGTCCGGCCGAAGCGGCCGAATTGAAGCTAACCCTGCCAAGCGTGTGGAAATGGGATAATTATTCGTATATCATACAAGACGTAAGCATCGTCAGATACTTCGGCAACAGCCTGCTGATCAGCGTTACGGGCACGGTATTCATCGTGTTTGCCGCTTCGATGGCCGCATTCGTGCTTGGCCGGCGCCAGCAGAAATTCGCATTGGCCGTCTACTATATCTTCGTGGCCGGCCTGATTGCCCCGCCGCAGATTATTCCGACCATCAAGATTATGCAGGGGTTGGGCTTGTACAACACCTTCGGCGGTCTGGTGCTGTTCTATTCCGCAATTGTGTTCCCATTCTGCGTGTTCCTCATTACCGGATTTATTAAGGGCGTTCCGCGAGAGTTGGACGAATCTTCGTGGATGGACGGCTGCAGCCCGGTCAGGCTGTTCGTCTCGATCATTCTTCCGCTGCTCGCGCCCGTGGCGGCGACTGCGGCGATCTTCGCCTTCATGACGATATGGAATGATTTTCAGTGGCCGTTCTTCCTGCTGACGGAGACAAGCAAGTGGACGCTGCCATTGTCGGTATTCAAGTATGTTTCTCAATACGGGACGAAATGGCATTACGTATTTGCGATCCTTATGCTCGTAATGCTGCCGGTCATCATCGCCTTCGTGTTTGCGCAGAAATATATTATCGCAGGCATGACTGCAGGCGCCATCAAAGGCTGATCGGGAATCGGAGGGGGTGGCGGCGCTGTATTCGGTCTTGCTCGTGGAGGACGAGCCTCGTATATTGAACGGCATCCGGAAAAAGATCGAGCGCGTACATGACGAATTCGTGGTGGTCGGCGAAGCGGAGAACGGGGTTGACGGGCTTAAGTTCTACCGCGAGCTGCGCCCGGACGTGCTCGTAACGGACATCCGCATGCCGATGATGGACGGGCTGGACCTGATCGCTGCCGCCAAGGCGATCCATCCGCAGCAAACGTGCATCGTCATTAGCGGATACGAGGATTTCAGCCTTGCGCAGCATTCGATCCGTCTCGGGGTATTCGATTACCTGATCAAGCCCCCGACGGATGAAACGGTACGCGAAATGTTGGAGCGGGTGAAGGCCCAACTCGATATTCTGTATCACACTGCGCGGCGAAGCAAGCTGAAGCGCTGGCTGGACGGCGACGATGGCGCGCTCGATCGCAGAGACTTCACCGCCGCGGCGTATATGTTCGGTTATCTGTGCGTGGGTCCGCACCGGAAAACGGAGCTATCCATCGGCTCTCCGTACGATCTGTGGCTTGATTACGACGCATTCAAGGCCTACGCCTTGAATGTCGTCCCGTCTTGCCTGGGCAGCAAGGACAAGGTTTGGGCCATTCCCGGCGCGCATCGAAACGAGATTTATTTTCTGTTCGAGCTTGAGCGGCCTGTCGCGGAGTCGTTGCAGCTGCACGAATGGATTGTAGGCGAATTCGTGCCCGCGGGCGCGTCGAGCACATTGCTGCTGGAGCCGCTCGCCATGGACGAGACTGCACAGGCAACGATCAAGACGTGGAAGCAGCGGCTTCGCGAACGTGTCGTGATCGGGCGCAGCCAGCGGGTCGATCCGGAGGAGCCGTTGGCTGGGGAAGAAGTGTCGGCGGCCCTCATACGCAAGATTAGCGCTTTTCACCGTCAAGGACATTGGGCCCAAATGCGTGAAAGCGTTAACGAAATGTTCGATTACTGGCAAGCCTCTGCGCTGCCGCAGTTGGCGGCAGAATATTATACCCGGCAGCTTGTTCATTTGGCCGATGGCGCGCCGACGGCGTCCGGGCTGGCGCCGTCGGCGGCAGCGGAGGAGCTGGATTACGCTTTCGCCACGGCTGCCGATATGGCGGGACTGAAACGCGCCATCCTCAGGCTGCTGGAAGATCTGTTTGCAAGCAGCGGCCCGGACAGCGTCGGGCAAAGCGAGCAGCTTGTGCATGCTGTCGAGGCATACATGCGCGTCAATTACGCAGAGGCCGTTACGCTGCCTTCCTTGTCGGAGCGATTCCATGTAAGCAGCTCCTATCTGAGCCGGATCTTCAAGCGGCACACAGGCATGGCGCCGATTGAATTTCTGACCCGACTGCGGATAGAGGAGGCCTGCCGTCTGCTGTCAGAGCGGCAGGACCTGCTATTGAAAGATATTGCCGGCATGCTCGGGGTGAACGATTCGTACTACTTCAGCAAGCTGTTCAAATCCATTGTGGGGACGACCCCATCTGAATACCGGAGGCGGCAAGGGAACTAACGCAGGCGCCCGCGGGGAGGTAGGAAACCTGTGCTCCGCAATCGCAGTTACGCTATCCAGTTGTTTCTGGCCTTTTCCTTGTTGGCCATACTGGTCATCCTGGTACTGTCGACGATTTTCTTTCAATACACCTCTTCGCTGCTCATTCGCAAATCGGTGGACGCTTCGGAGGAACTGACAGGCTACATCGTCAGCAAGACCGACAGCTTCGTCAAGGAATTGGACCGTATTTCTTCCGAAATTTTGTTCAATCCGGAAATACAGGAAGCGATGCAAAGCGCCTACCTGGATGCCCGGCCTGACGCGTCGACTGAGAAGGCGCAGTTCGAACGGGTGCGAAACATCGAGAGCGCGATCTACTCTCTCGGCAGCGCATGGTACACCTCGACGCAAATCAATCTGTTTAACGATAAGAACTTGTTCGTTAGTGCCGGGCTCAAGCGGGTGGACCCGCAAGCTGCCATCGCCAGGGCGGGAGAGGTCGGCTGGCTGCGCGAGGCGGCAGACCGTGAAGGCGCCGTCTATATCGTGCCGCCGCGAGAGGAAGAGTGGAGCGCGGGACGGGAGAAGGAGACGGTAATTTCGGTCGCGCGGTCGTTCCAGATGGGGCAGACGTCGCTGGGCATCATCGAAATCCAGAAGTCCTATGCGGGATTCGCTCAGTTGTTCAACGATGAACGCGTCGCGGGCGGCGAACGAAATCAGATCGTGATCTACAGCCGGACAGGCGAGTTGATCTATCCCGAAGCGGGCGAAGACGGGAAACGGTTCGGGCGTTATCGGCAGCATGTGGTCGACGACGGCTCGCGTGCGGGGACGTTATTTATCGAAAATGAAAGCAGCCGAAAAGAGTGGCTGTCCCACCGCGTATCGGACTACACGGGCTGGACGGTTATAGTCGTGAACCCGGAGGAGACCTGGCTCAAGCCGGTCGACGCGCTCATCAGAATAACGATTGCCATAGCGGTGGGGCTGTTGTTTGCCGCGTTGTTGTTTGCTTTCTATGTCTCCCGCACGCTGACGGCTCCGGTCCGTCTGCTGCAGAGACAGGTGCGGAAGTTGAACCTGCACGATTTCCCGGTTGCCTACAAGGCCAACCGGCACAAGCTGCCGCCGGAGATCGCCAGCCTCGATACGGCCATCTCCGCCATGGTTGACAGGCTGAACGATTCGGTTGGTGAGATGATCGAAGCCCAATCGCGGGAGAACCAGTCCCATCTGCAAGCATTGCAGGCGCAGATGCAGCCGCATTTCATGTTCAATACGCTGACGGCAATCGGGATGGAGATTGAGCAGAATCCCCATAGGCAAGCCGCGGAAATGTGCTACAAGCTTGCGGATATGCTGCGCTATACAACCCAGTCGGCAACCAGTCTCGTCTCTGTAGCCACAGATTGGAGGCATACGGAGAACTATTTGACGCTGATCGGCTATCGATTCCCCGACCGGTTCTACTATCATGCCGATATTGCCGAACAGATGGCCGATATTCGCATCCCGCGCCTTATTTTTCAGCCGATTGTCGAGAACGCCGTCCAGCACGCTTATCAGGAGAAGCGTCCGCCATGGCATTTGTATGTACAGGCCAGCGGCGGCAGGGAGCGCGCTGTGCTGCGGGTGTGGGACAACGGCAAGGGGTTTCCGGCGGACGTGCTTCGTCAATTGCAGCTCGAGCTGGCCGGCCTCGAAGGCAGAGACTGGCGCGCTGCGGCGGCGCAGCCGATCGGCGGGATGGGGCTGATGAACACATTTGCCCGATTGAAAATTTTGTACAAGGACCGGCTGCGCGTCGCGATCGGCAATGACGCAGCGACAGGAGGGGCTTATATTGAAGTTACAATCGACTCGCCCAACGATTAGCGTGAATAGAATCACGGTCTCTCTCATGGCTTGCCTGATCTTCATGCTCGGTGCCTGGAGCTTGGCCGGAACGGCATCTGCAAGCGGAGGCAACGAGTATGAAACGCTGCGGCTGAAATACAAGTTCATGCTGACGGGAGGGAATGCCTTTAATCCGTCCGACCCCGATATCAGCGTGAAAATCGCCGCGATCGACGCGGCGGCCGGCGCCAATTGGAGTCAAATGGATACCGCCCCGTCCCGCACCTCCTTGTGGAGCGATCTGACCAGCACCTCGCAGTCTCACGTGATTGCCGAAAACTATATTCGGCTGAAGTCGATGGCGCTCGCCTACTCGACACATGGCTCGGCGCTGGAAGGGGATGCGGCGCTGCTCTCGGACACGATCGGCGGTCTGGATTGGATGTACGCCAATCGATACAACACGACGGTAACGCCGTATGACAATTGGTTCAGCTGGGAGATTGCCATTCCCCGCGAACTCAACCAGATCGTCGTGCTGCTGTACGATGAACTGAGCCCGGCGCAAATGGCCAACTATATGAGCGCCGTCGAGCGGTTCAGTCCGGACCCGACCGTCTGCACGACAAGCACCGGCGGCTATCAGGAAGCTACCGGGGCTAACCGCGCGAACAAGGCGGCGGTCGTCGCCGTTCGCGGCTTGATCGTGGAGAGCGCGGCGAAGCTGGAGCTGGCGCGCGATGCGTTGTCGCAGCCGCTGACTTATGTCACGGAGGGAGACGGGTTCCATGCGGACGGTTCGTTCATCCAGCACGGCAACAAAGCATATACCGGGGCTTACGGGCTGGACCTGATCGCATTTTTAAGCGACATCCTGTATGTCACTCAGGGCTCGACATGGGAAGTGACGGATCCGAACATAGCCCATGTATATGAGTGGATCTACAAGTCCTTCGAGCCGCTGTTTTACAAGGGGGCGTTCATGGACATGACCCGCGGGCGCATTATCGCGATTGAATCGGCAGAGGATCATGTGACCGGCCACGGCCTGATCCGGACGCTTGCGGCTATGACGCAGTTCGCCCCGCCTGTCGATGCCGCCAACTATAAAAGCATGATCAAGGCATGGGTCGCCCAAGATACATACTTGGACTTCTACGCGAATCCGGATACCTCGCTCTTCGAACTGAATGCGGCGCAAGCGATCGCCGCCGACACGACAATCGCGGCAAGGCCCTTGCCTGCAGGCGTATTTCCCTATAACGCCATGTCTCGTACTTCCTTCTACGGCGATGGCTTCGCCTTCGGCATCAGCATGACCTCCAATCGCATCAAAAATTACGAAGTCATCAACGGCAACAATCTGAAGGGCTGGTACACGGGATACGGCATGACTTATTTGTACAATAGCGATCTGGACCAATACAGCGACAATTACTGGCCGAGCGTCAACATGTACAGGCTTGCCGGTACGACGGTCGATACGAAAGCCAAGGCTGACACCGAGGACTACAACTTGTTCTCCAGCCGCAACTGGGTGGGCGGAACGAAGCTCGGCCCGTTCGGAACAACGGGGCAGGAATTGAATGATGTATCGACCAACCTGGAGGCGAAGAAATCCTGGTTCATGTTCGATGATGAAATTGTCGCCCTCGGGGCCGGCATCTCGAATTCGAGCCAGTCCGGCAACGGATGGGACGGCAAGCCGCGCACGGTGGAGACGATTGTCGAGAACCGCAAGCTGAACGCCTCCGGCAGCAATGCGCTGACGGTGGACGGCGTCGCCAAGTCGACTGCGCTGCCTTGGACAGAAGCCATGGGCGGAGTGAGCTGGGCCCATCTTGCAGGCTCAAGCGCCGGAGCCGATATCGGGTATTATTTCCCTGGAGGCGCTCAACTGAAGGGGCTGCGCGAAGCGCGCACCGGAAGCTGGCAGTCGATGGATGCTTCCGGCACCCCGGCGCCGCATACGCGCAGCTATATGGCCTTATGGCTTGATCATGGCGCCAATCCGACGAATGCAACCTATTCCTATGCATTGCTGCCGGGCAAGACAAGTACACAGGTCGCCGGTTATGCAGCAGATCCGGACTATACCGTCCTCGCCAACTCGCCCGCCGTGCAGGCAGTGAAGGAGGAAGGACTCGGTGTTGTCGGCGCGAATTTCTGGACGGATGCCTATACGACGGTAACGGCAGACGGAGAGAACTATTTGACAAGCAATAAGAAAGCCGCCGTAATGGTTAAGGAATCTGCTGGCGAAATTACGGTTTCCGCCGCCGATCCGACACAGGCCAATACCGGCACGATTACGATTATTGTGCACAGATCCGCATCTTCCATCGTTTCGGCGGATCCGGGCATTACGGTACAACAGTTGTCCCCGTCCATTATTTTTACGGTGAATGTCAATCAGGCTAAAGGAAAAACGTTTCAAGCCAGCTTCTCGCAGCAGGAGCGTGAGACGGCCCCGGTGCTGTACCAGGCTTCGACAGGATTCTCGTCAACGCAAGGCGCGGGCGGCTGGTCCTATCAAACGTGGAACGGTTCGGTGTACGCCGACATGATCTGGGATGCTGCAGGCGGCCGCTGGCAGGGCGCGGAACCTTATTCCCTCGTCATGATGAACTCGCAGCATCCGGACAATACGCTGGATTCGGTTCGCGTCTGGACGGCTCCCGTCGCCGGGGAAGCTACCATCATCGGCAATGTAGCCAAAGCCGCCTCCGGCGGCGACGGGGTTGTCGCGACCATTCTGCATAATGCTGTGTCGGTGTTCAACCGGACAATCGGCGGCACGGACAGAGTCGGCCATGATGTCTTTGCCACCGTGACGGTGGCAGCCGGGGATCGGCTATATTTTCGAGTCAACCGTAATGCAACGCGTTCTTCCGACTCGACAAGCTGGGACCCGCTCATCCTGTTTGCGCCTTCGTCTGCTGCGGCCGTGTATGAAGCTTAGGCAGGATTCTCGTCAACGCAAGGCGCGGGCGGCTGGTCCTATAAAACGTGGAACGGCTCGGTATACGCCGACATGACCTGGGATGCGGCGAACAGCCGTTGGCAAGGCGCAGAGACCTACGCCTTGATCTGGGCGGACGGGCAGCATCCGGACAATACGCTGGATTCGGTTCGCGTGTGGACGGCCCCGTCCGCGGGTACGGCGGTTATTGCAGGCAATGTGGCCAAGGGGGCTGCAGGCGGCGACGGGGTTGTCGCGACCATTCTGCATAATGCTATGCCAGTGTTCAACCAGACCATTGCGGCCGGGGATATGACGGGATATGCAATTAACGAGACGGTGACAGTCGCCGCTGGCGACAAGCTGTATTTCAGGGTGAACCGTAATGGAACCCGCAGCTTCGATACGACGGCCTGGAATCCGGTTATTACGTTTATCCCTTCGTTATAGGCACCGACCCTTCCGCTTGTATGCAACAGCCTCTCGGCTACTACCGGGAGGCTGTTGTCTTAGGCATCAAACGCGCTGAAGTTCCATGCACCGCACCTGATCCCCACGTTCTATGAGCATGGGGCTTTTTTACGTGGTTTCCGAGGCAGGAATTCACTTCCATATTGGCGAAAACTAAGAGATACTGTCGTATGCGAAGAAGGGGTAGGCTCTATTGGCGAACTATCAGGACGTTATCAAATCGTTAATCGATACGTATGGCGAGCATGTCATAGATGATGCGCAGAGGTTCGAGTCTCTGCTCTTGGATCATTTTTCCGATTCGTGGAGAGAGACGAAGCTCATCCTGTATGGCTTGCATGTTGATATTGCTTGGGAGATGCGCGACAGCCCGGACACGACGGTGTCGATGCATTCGGTAGAGCGTCTGAGTCAGAAGCTGTATGACGAATACGGAATCGAGTGGGAGCTTGCTTATTGGGTCATTGAAGAGTGGGCCGGCGTGTTCGATAAGACGATTGAGGAGACAGAGCCGGAGAGTAAGGAGTCTGATGACGAGGACGAAGACGAAGTCGCCCCCGACGAAACAGCCGGGTCTCGCGGACACTTTCGAGCTGTACTGTGGACGGCAATCGTCACGGCAGGAGTGATGTACGGGGCATTTCGGATATGGGGGGACATTCCGCAGCCGGAACTATCTGAGGTCACTGGCGTCGTCCAGGAGTCAGCAGTGGAAAATAGCAGGCAAGCAAACGCGGAAATTACCTTTTCTGTGGGCACGCGACAACGGAGCCAGCAAGAGGAGAGCCTGATCCAAGAGAATAGCAGATTCTCCCTGACGGTTCGGGATGCGATTACGGATGAGAAGTATCAAGTATTCATCTATGCCAAGGATGAGGAAGCATTCGAAGAACCGAAGGACTGGAAATGGGGCAAGAAGGGGGACCCGATCTACAAAGGCCGCTATGACTTCTATTTGCAACAGGCTGACGGTAGTCTTGCTTATGAATTTAGACATGATGAATATCGATTCAATATGAACCATAACATGGCGTTTACATCGGAGAAGAACGATTCCGTTATTATCGTGGCGCAGTATGATATGACCGGTATGGATCCCCATTATATGATGTATCAACTGCTCGAGGGCGAATTTAAATACGTGGGCATGGAATTCGGAATTAAATTCTCAGAAAAAATGGTCTCGGACGAATTGATCAATTAATACGAAGTTAGGAGCTTTGTCGAATGGGAAAGCGAATCATTAAAGGAACGATCTCCACCGTCTTGGGCGGACTGGCTTTCGTAATACTCCATTATGTGTTTAATATCAGGATTGATGTCTCCACAGCGATTGCTATCGTCGTCTATGTCGTGATGAAGCTGATGACGGGAAGCATCGACAAACCCCCTGCCCCGCGAGCTGCTCCCGTGCACGCTCCCGACCATTTCCTCTGGAATACGATCGAAGAAGGCAAGGAGAAGCTGAAGGGAATTGGAAGCATGAAAGACCGGATCCCCGATGGAGAAGTGAAGGATAAGGTCGCGGACCTATGCAGGATCGGCGATAGAATCATGGAGCGGCTGCAAAGGGAACCGAAGGATGCTCGACTCATCCGCAGCTTCTTCTCTTATTATCTGGATGCTGCGTATAACATCTTGACGAAATACTTGGACTTGTCGGCGAACAGTACCGAGCCTATCCCTCCCGACACAGCCGAGGCGAAGAGAAAGACGGATTCTGTGCTGGATCTGCTTCGCAGCCAATTCCAAGAGGCTTTGACCAAGCTGGATCAGGACTATGCATATGATCTGGATTCGGAGATCGCCGCGCTTGAACGGATCGTGGCTGCGGAGGGAACCCGGCGATGACGGGGAATATTGTGCCTGCCGCCAAGGATGCGGATTCCATCGAAGCAGACCTCATCGAACGTCTGGACGAAGAAGGCAGGCGGAAGCTTGAAGAAATTGTCCGCGAAATCGATCGTGCGCAGCCGGATACAGTCGCTCGGTTCGGCGTTCGGATCCAGAGGGAGATCGCTCAACTTTCCGGCCGAGTGCTGGATCATATCCGTAGGAGAGACGGCGGCGATGCCGATGAAGTGCTGACTGAACTGATGGTCATGATTAAGGAAGTGGATTTCGCAAGCCTGGTGCCGAAGCATTCTATCCTGATGAAGATTCCCTTGGTGGGCAAGCTCTTCTTCGGCCCGGCCAAGAGGGACCCGCAGCAGTTCCGCCAAGCGGCGGTCATCCTTGACGAGATCGCCGCCAGAATCGATGACGTTCGGATTCGGCTGATTAAAGATAATGCGGTCTTGGACATCGTCCTTACACAGAATGCCGAACAATGTCGGGAGATGGTTCTGTATATCGCTGCAGGGCAGTCGAAGCTGAAGGAATGGCAGGCGGAGCCGGGTTCGGACCTAGCGGTCAAGCTGGAAGAGAGGCTGTACGATCTGTCTCTGAGCCGCATGATTGCCCTGCAGACCGGTCCCCAACTGCAGATCATTCAGAGCAACAATCAATTGCTGATAGATAAACTGCAGAGTTCTCTCTTGAATACGATCCCGCTCTGGAAGAACCAAATGGTCATCGCGCATAATATGATCCGTCAGAAGAGAACGGTAGAATTTCAACAACAATTGGACGCGCGAACGAATATTGAGAGGCTGATAGAAGTGCAAGCCCGCTTAATCCGTGAGTTGGAGGACACGGTTGGCATTCAAGAGGAGAGCCGCGCTAAGAGAAGACAAGCGGAAGTGGAACTTATCGGGATGGAGCGGTGAACCTTACCACAAATACTCTAATGGCATAATAAGCGCCCGATTCTCACTGAGGATTATTTTCAATAAACATTGACATAGCCCGGGAGAGATGTTACGATTCAAAAGATATCATTGATAATGATTATCATTACCAATAAAAGGGGTTTTAACTGGAATATGATTATCCGTAAATTCGCATTGATGGTGTTCGCGACAGTACTTATGACCGGATTGGTTTCGGCATGCGGTAAGGCCTCGAATGAGAATGCCGCAGGTCAAAGTGCAGCTCCGGACAGTGCAGCAAACCAAGACGGCAAGAAACAAGTTGTCAACATTTATTCTGCCCGCCATTATGATGTGGACACCAAGCTGTATGAACTGTTCACGCAAGAGACCGGAATCAAAGTCAATGTGGTTGAAGGCAAAGCCGAAGAGTTGATTGAGAAGATCAAGCGGGAAGGCGCAAGCACACCTGCCGACTTGTTTATTACGGTCGATGGCGGTGTATTGAATAGTGCGAAGCAGGCTGGCATTCTTCAGCCGGTGGTATCCAGCCTGATTGAGGGGCAAGTGCCGGCTGCGCTTCGCGACGCCGACAACCAATGGATCGGACTGTCCACCCGCGCGCGCATCATCGTATATGCGAAGGACCGGGTGAAGCCGGAGCAGTTGTCCACATATGAGGATTTGGCGACGGACAAGTGGAAGGGCAAAGTTCTCGTTCGTTCCTCCACGAGTATGTACAATCAGTCGCTCCTCGCTTCCTTCATTGCATTGGACGGGGAAGAGAAGGCCGAATCCTGGGCCAAAGGCATTGCCGCCAACCTCGCACGCAATCCTGAGGGCGGCGACCGAGATCAAGCCAAGGCGGTTGTCGCAGGCATCGGCGATGTGGCCGTCATGAACACTTATTATGTAGGACAGTTGTTTAACTCCGTAGATCCGGAAGAAGTGAAAGTCGCCGAGCAGATCGGGGTATTCTTCCCGAATCAAGAGACGACGGGCACCCACCGCAACATCAGCGGCGCCGGGTTGATCAAGTCTAGTCAGAACAAGGAAAATGCGGTGAAGCTCATCGAATTCCTGACAGGTGAAAAAGCGCAGGCGCTGTTCTCCTCCGAGAATTTCGAATATCCGGTAAACGAGAAAGCGGAATTACCCGAATTGCTGAAGTCCTGGGGAACCTTCAAGGCCCAAGAGGTGGATTTCGCCGAGTTTGGGGGATATAATAAAACCGCTGTTCAAATTATGAATAAAGTAGGTTGGAAATAAGCGATGCTGCAACCAGCCAGACTTCTGCGGGATTTCAAAAAGCTTAACAACGGCTGGTTGTGGATCAGTCTTCTGGCGGCAGCAATCATTTTGCTGCCCCTTCTTGCTATACTGGTATCAGTAGGTAAGCCGCCAAACGAGAATTGGAGTCACATTACCGAGTACATGCTCAAGGATTATGTGCTCCAGTCGGTTTGGCTGATACTCTACACCGGAATTTTGACGGTTCTCTTGGGAGTCATTCTTGCATGGCTCGTGGCGGGGCATGATTTTCCGCTGAGAGGATTTTTCCGGTGGGCGCTGTATTTGCCCTTGACCATCCCGCCCTATATCGGGGCCTATACTTACGGCAATATGTTTAGTTATACGGGTACCGTTCAGAAAACACTGCGTTCCATGGGCATCACGCTTGACCAAGCCTATTTCGATATCATGTCCATGCGCGGCGCCGTCTTCATCTTTACGACGTTTCTTTTTCCCTATGTGTATATGATTACTTTATCCTTCCTGGAGAAGCAAAGCGGCTCATACATCGAGAACGCGAGACTGCTCGGTCGTACGCCGCTGGCTGTCTTCACCCGGGTGGTGCTGCCTATTTCGCGTCCGGCGATCGTCGGGGGAGTTACTCTCGTTGCGTTTGAAGTGCTCAGCGATTACGGGGTCGTGAATTATTACGGGATTCAAACCTTTACGACCGCGATTTTCACGACCTGGTTCGGCATGTACGACATCGAATCGGCGACCCGCCTGGCAGCCTTCTTCATGATCGGAATCGTCGGCCTACTGATGCTGGAAAGGCTGCTGAGAGGCCATCGTAAATTCAGTGCGACAACGAGCAAGAACAGCCCGCTCGCACCCATCCGGCTTAAGGGAATAGCTCGCTGGAGTGTCACGGCGTTCTGCTCACTGGTCCTGGCCGTTTCCTTCGTTATTCCGGTGGGACAGCTATTTGTCTGGGCCGGGTGGACTTACAAAGAAGTCCTTCTGACGTCCGATTTCCGCGAAATGACCTTTAATACCATCTCCGTTGCCTTCATGGCAACCATGTTGATCATGCTGTTGTCCGTCGTCGTAGCCAATTTGACCCGCATCATGAACAATCGGTTCGGAGCCGCACTAGCCAAAATCCTGACCCTCGGCTACTCGATACCGGGCGCTATCGTCGCCATTGGGGTGTTGGCGGTATTTATCTGGGCGGATGAACGCTTGGCGCCGTTTTACAGTTGGATGGGCAGGGGCGATGCTCCGCTTATTCTGAGCTTATCCCTGGGGATGATGGTGGTAGCATATATGATCCGGTTCACGGCAACCGGTTATAATTCCGTAGAAGTGGGATTCGAAAAAATCGGATTCAAGTATATGGAAGCATCGAGAATGCTCGGCACCGGCTTCACGCGAACCTTTTTCAAGGTCGATCTCCCTCTAATCAAGGGGGCTCTGCTGAGCGGGACCCTTCTGACATTCATCGAAATCGTAAAGGAACTTCCGTTGGCGTTGCTGCTCAGACCCTTCAACTTCGACACGCTCGCGACCAAGTCGTATCAATACGCGAGCGATGAACGGATATTCTCCGCCGCAGTGCCATCCTTGTTCATCATTGGGGTTAGCCTGATATCGATCGTGGTTCTCTATCAAGCGGGAAAGAGAGTGGTGTGACTTGGGTTTCGTAGCGATTAACGAGTTGACTTTCACTTATATCAGCAAGAAACTCTGTGTCATCGATGATTTTTCCTTCTCGATGAACAAGGGAGAGATCGTCGGGGTTGTGGGGGAGAGCGGATGCGGTAAAAGCACGCTTCTCAGACTGATTGCAGGACTGGAAACGCCTCTGGGCGGCAAGATCGATATCTCTGAAGTGACCGTTGTGGATTCCCGTACGTTTGTTCCTCCTGAACGCCGCGGTGTCGGGATGGTTTTCCAGGACTATGCCTTGTTCCCTCATCTCACGGTGGCCAAGAACATCGAATTCGGCCTCCACCGCCTATCTCGTTCGGCGAGGAGTGCCCGCGTGAAAGAGATGGTGGAACTCGTAAAGCTCACCGATCTGGAGAACCGCTACCCCCATGAGCTGAGCGGGGGACAGCAACAGCGGGTGGCGCTGGCCCGCGCGTTGGCGCCTAAGCCGGCCTTGCTGCTGATGGATGAGCCGTTCAGCAATTTGGATGCGGCCCTCAAATCGGCGATTCGTTCCGAGTTGCGGGAGATTCTTAAGAAAGCCGAGATGACGTGCCTGTTCGTTACACATGACCAACAAGACGTCGATGCGCTTTGTGATCGGACGATCCGGATGGGTAAACGGCTTTGAGAAGCAGCGACACTTCCACGGATAAAAGTGGGAACCCCGATATTGGTCATCAAAACGGCGGGAACGTCGCGTCGTCCCCGCCGTTTCATTATTGCCTCGGAAGAATACCTGCAGCTCTCGCCGCAGCGACACTATTTCTTGCAAACGTCACTGGATCGCCAACGGTTTGCCAGTGAATATACTTGAACGGTGTGTTTTGAAACAGCCAGTGATTGTGAAGCGCCGTCACGGTAATTCCCCGATTACGGAGCTGGCGGACAAACGTATTGATTTCCCTCTCCAATATGACCGTTTCTCCCAAATTCAGCGTTCTCCCACGGGCGTCGCGGGATTCAGCCGATATGAAGAACGGAATCGTAAGAGGCGATCTGCTTCTGCGCTGCTGAATTCTTAAATTGAGATTGCTTCGAAATCTTTGAACTAAGCATGCGCCGTTGACAATGGAACCTGAACCTCCGACAATTCGTGCGAGCTGATTGCAAAGTTGCATGCTGATTGCCATATGTGTTCCTCCTTTCGTATAAGGATGGTACATTGTATGGGACAATCTTTGATTCGCATGTTTAACTGACTATTATTTCAGCCCGTTTTCATCAGAATGAGCTTAAAGCGATGCGGAAGACGGTCCATTCGGAAATATGAAAGGACGGGCTTACATTGATGGATCTTACGCTGCGTAGGGCAACAGAGGATGATCTGGATGATCTGGCTGTCATGAATAAGCAGCTCATCGAAGACGAGGGCAGCCGGAATCCGATGAACAGGGAACAGCTTGCGGATCGAATGAAAGGCTGGCTTCGGGCGACAGGGAATTCAGTTCCTTATGGCATGGAGGCTAATTAGGCCCCTTCAGAAAGAAAGAGTTCTGCTACGACACTTGATCCAGCGCATTCCCCACTAAAAAATGCGGCACCCATCCGAAAACTCGGAGCAGGCGTCGCATTTTTAGTTCCTTACTACTTTCTCATACTCGACAATTTCCCCGGAAATAACAGAAAATACGTCGGGCTCATATGGTATTCTAAAATGAGCAAGAGCGATTCTTCACCCTGTACGAAGGCGACGAGATCGTGACAACAGGAGGTCAAATTTGGGAACAGTAATAACTTTTCTATGCATTATATTGGTAGCTTCTGTCCTGCAAACGAGTACGGGCTTTGGGTTTTCCATCATGGCGACACCTTTCTTGCTGATGCTGTTTCTTCCGCAAGAAGCCATACAAATCAACATCATTTTATCATTGCTTATTTCGATTTCATTAGTGTGGAAAATACGCGCAGATATTGATTTCACAATTTTAAAGAGGTTTATTGTTGGCAGTGTAGTCGGTGTGCCTTTTGGTATATTATTGTTTGTTTCCATAGATATTAACGCTTTTAAAATAGGAGTCAGCATACTACTCTTAGCATTAACATTGTTATTGATATTCAACTTTAGAGTGAAATCGACTCGCATTAGGGATTTCATAGTTGGCGGGTTATCCGGTCTTCTAACGACAAGCATTGGCATGCCAGGCCCTCCGTTATTGCTTTACTTTACAGGAACCGATACGGAGAAGGGCAAGTTAAGAGCGACCACGTTAGCTTTCTATCTGTTTATCTATTTCATTAGCCTCATTACTCAAATACTCTTTACGGGTACGAACCCATTAATATGGGAATCGAGTCTTTACGCAATTCCGATTGTAGTGGTGGGCTTGTATGCAGGTCAGATCATATTCAAATGGCTTAACCAACGGGTTTTCAAAATATTCACCTATATCCTTTTGAGTTTTACAGGTATTTATCTTCTGATCGAGAGCTTGATTTCATAAAAGAAGCAATCGGCAGCGGGAATCCCTTATCATTCGAGCATATGGCGGCCAACAGGCGCATGCTACTTTATTAGGATTGTAGATCATTTTCAATCGTTACAGGCGATCCGATTGATTTTCCCCTTCCGCGGACCTAATATAGGAGCGTAAATCACGAGGAGGGGATCTCGTTGCCGGTTGGAACGACGTATTTGAATCAGTATCGATATGCAGGATACCGTGAGTACAAGGACTGCATCATCATCGAATCGGATGGGGCGCCTTGCATTCGCTTCGATCTATGCAGCGAGGATATTGTCCGGGTGTGGGCCGATCCGGCGGGAAACTTTCATAAACAGCCGTCGTTCGCAGTGAGCAAAGAAAGCTGGGATCGGGTAGCGTATGCGATAGAGGACGAAGCCTCTTCGATTACGATTCGTACGAAGAAGCTGCGCATCGTGATTGATAAGCAACCCCTGAGGATCAATTATTGGACAGCGGATGCCGAGAACCCGCATTGGATAACGGGAGAGCATGCAGAAGGCGGACTTGGCTGGGATCGGAACGGACGAGTATGTCTCCATCATCGTATGGGTGAGGAGGAGCACTTCTATGGTCTTGGACAAGATAATACCGCCGATAAAGGAAATCTGGACCGCAGAGGCTGCACTCGCGATATGGTGACGGGACAGAAGCTCGAACCGGGTACGATCACCTCAAGTATTCCCGTCACCTTCTTCATGAGCACGGGAAATCCCGGCGCAGGCGCTTACGGAATGTTTGTGGACAACAGTTACAGAATGGAATTCAATATGGGCGAAGCCTCCGATGATCGTTATTATTGGGATGCATCGGGCGGCGAGCTTCTCTATTATATGATGTGCGGACCGACGCTCAAACGGGTGATTGAACGTTTTACCTGGTTGACCGGACGTCCGTCCATGCCGCCTCTCTGGTCTCTTGGGTTTATCCAGAGCAGCTGCAGCTACCAGAATTGGGATGAATATGACGATGTCATTCGTCAAATGAGGAAACGGGATATTCCGCTGGACGCGATGGTATTCGACTACGATTGGGCAGAGCATATGCAGAATTTCCGATGGCACCCCAAATTCGAAGGGAAGAGCCCGGAGAAGCTGGCTGCTTATAAGGCGGAAGGGATCAAGTTCCTGATATCGAATTCGGGTCCGATGATTCGCAAGAGCAGCTCCAACTACGCAGACGGATTGGCGGCAGGCGTATTCGCGCTTGATGATAAAGGCAACCCGGTGACGTGCGGTCATTACGGCGGCGATCTGCTTGACTTTACTTCCCCGTCCATCAAGGAATGGCTTCGTCCTCAGCTTCAATCTCTATACGACGACGGGATTCAAGGTTGGTGGCTGGATTTGACGGAACCGGAAGGCGAACCGTTGCAGACGGTATACCACGGAGGACACAGACAACGCATCCGCAATGTCTACGCCCTGCTGAATGCCAAGCTTTATTACGAGTTGAACCGGGAATTCGATTCTGCCGCAAGACCCTTCATTCTCACACGAACAGGCTCGGCCGGTATTCAGAAATACGGGGCTGCAGTCTGGACGGGCGATGTATACAGCGATTATGACACACTGGCCGCTCATTGCCCCGAGGGGCTGAATACGGTGATGTCCGGCATCACTGCCTGGACCTCCGACAGCGGGGGCTTCATATCGTCCACCTACAATACCGCCGACAACACTCATCTTCATCTTTACGAGAATGATTTTGCTTCGCAGGCTTTATTATACGAAAGGTGGCTGCAGTTTTCCTGTTTTAGTCCGATCATGCGGGCTCACCATGTCGGGCCTGCGGCGCCCTATGAATTCGGACCGCTGACGGAATCGGGATGCCGCCATTATTTGCAGCTCCGCTATCGGCTTCTTCCTTATATTTATAGCTGCGCAAGAGAAACTCATTTGACCGGATTGCCGATCATGCGCGCGCTTCTGCTGGAGTATCCGGACGACTCGCAATTGTTTAATTTAAGCAATCAATATTTGTTCGGAAGCGAGCTTATGGTCGCTCCTGTGCTGACTCCGCATACAACGGCGCGGAATGTTTACTTTCCGGCGGGCCAATGGATCGATTACGATTATGGCTACCTGTATGAAGGAGGCGCCCGACATACGGTATTCGCGCCGCAAAACCGGATTCCGCTGTTCGTCAAGGCCGGAGCGATCATCCCGATGATCGAACCGGCGCGCTATACGGATGAGAAGACTTGGGATCCGCTCATCATTACTGTCTACCCCCACGGTCGTTCAACCTTCCTGTTATATGCTGACGACGGATGGACAACGGCGTATGCGGAACGGGATGTTTATACGGAAATACATTTTGAATGCGAGACAGACGGCGATCACGTCCGCTTCGAGATCCGGGAATCGAATAAGCTATTTACGCCTGGGACTTACGAATGCGTGTTTCATCTTCGCAGCGTTCCGCTTTCCGTCGAGATGGAAGGCTGCCCGCTGATGAGCCGCTCGACCTTGACCAAGCTGGAAGAGGGGGAAGGCTGGCATTGGGAATTGGCTTCCCGCATCCTGACTGTACGGATGAATAACGGTACGGAAAAGATGCGGCGGCTGGAAATCAGAACGGACGGTCAACCGTTGCCCTGCCCGGTTCCCCCTCTACTGAACTGTGATTTCCATGCGGAAAGCCGTGTTCAACCGCGTCCTTCGAAAGTCGGCCAATGTGCGTATTTGCTGCCGCCCCCCTCGCTGCCGTGCAGGGTACAGGCTGAAAATTATGACAGGGGAGGCGAGTCGGTTGCCTATCACAGCCATATTCCGGGCAATGCCGGAGATCTGTATCGATGGGATGACGTCAATATCGAAGTGACATCCGACAAAGGCGGGGGGTATAACGTTTTTGCGCTGAGCAAAGGGGACTGGCTTGCCTATACGGTTAACGTGATGGAAGATGCTGTATACGATATCGATATCCGCTATGCCATGGATGCCGGGAGCTCCAGCCTGTCTTTCACTTTCAGCGGCGGAGCCGCCTATGAGTTGGATTTGCCGGATACGGGAGGCCGCGGGCAGTGGGCAACCGTTACGCTGGCCGGAGTTGCCTTGCATGCGGGAGAACAGATCGTGAAGGTGTGCATGCTTCAGGATCTGCTGCAGTTGAACTACATGGAATTCAGGTTATCGAAATCTTAAAAAATACAAGTGAGCAGGAAGGAGTTCGACATATGGAACGCACCCAACATCTTCTGGTTTGGAAAGTAGGACATACCGATCATCCGGACGTGTTGCCGGACAGGCTCGTGCCCGCAAAGGTTCCAGGCGCCGTGCAGCTGGATTGGGCAAGAGCCGAAGGCTGGGAGGATCACAACTATGGGCGGAATTATGAAGCCTACGGATGGATGGAAGACCGGTACTGGATTTATTCGACTGTGCTGGATTCCAAGGTTGCCGCTTCCGGCAAGCGACAATACTTCGTTTGCAAGGGCGTGGATTATCAGTTTCTCGTGCGGCTAGACGGCAAAGAACTTCATCGTCAGGAAGGGATGTTTACCCCCTTCGAGCTTGATCTGACGGATCTCATCGCGCCTCGTTCCGTCCTGGAGATCGTCGTATTTCCCGCACCGAAACGGGTTGGGGCTCCTCGCGGAAGAAGCGAGGCGGATCAAAGCTGCAAGCCTGCCGTCAGCTACGGATGGGATTGGCATCCGCGCTTGATTCCGCTCGGAATCTGGGACGAGGCTTATATGGAGGTGCGCAGCGAAGTCCATATTCGTCAAGCCGAGGTATCGAGCAAGCTGGAGAGGAAGACGAACTCTTGCGACGAAGCAGCCGTGCAGCTGGACGTCATGTTGTCAGCGGCAGCAGGCGTGCTTGAATGGCGGATCTATGACAAAAACGATAAGCTCGTGGAAGAGCAAGTCTCCATCGTCTCCAGTAAGGAGATTCGAATGTCCGCCAACCTCGCCGCGCCTGATCTGTGGTGGCCCAATGGATACGGAGAAGCGGCGCTGTACACTTCCGAATTGATGCTCTACAGCGATGCGGGCGTACGGCTTGATCTTCAGCGAAGCCGATTCGGCATCCGCACCGTTACGCTGGAAATGCATGAAGGAGCATGGGATGAGCCTTCGCGGTTTCCCAAGAGCCGCAGCCATCCGCCGATTACGCTTGTCGTGAATGGCCTTAGGCTATTTGCGAAAGGAACGAACTGGGTCAACCCGGATATTTTCCCCGGCACATTGAACCGAGAGCGCTACGCCAAGCTGCTCGGCATGGCCGCAGACGCTCATATGAATCTGATTCGGGTGTGGGGAGGAGGGCCTGTCAACAAGGATGCCTTCTTCGATGAGTGCGACGAGAAGGGACTAATGGTTTGGCAGGAGTTTCCTCTGGCCTGCAATAACTATGAAGGCACCCCGAGCTATCTGGAGGTGCTGGACCGCGAGTCCAGCTCGATTATCCGCCGTCTTCGCTCACGTGCTTGTCTCGTGCTCTGGTGCGGCGGGAACGAGCTGTTTAACGTGTGGTCCGGAATGACGGATCAGTCTTTGGCATTGCGGCTGTTGAACCGCAATAGTTACGACCTTGATCCGCATAGACCCTTTCTCATGACATCGCCGGTAATGGGGATGGGACACGGCCATTACTTGTTCCGCGATCCGTCAACAGGCGAAGAAGTGTTCCAGACGATGCCGAACGCCAATTGCACGGCATATACGGAATTCGGGATTCCTTCTCCCGCCAATGTCGGGGTATTGGAACGGTATATCCCCCGATCGGAGTTGTTTCCGCCCGCCCGGGGCGGCTCATGGGAGGCGCATCATGCTTATGGTGCGTGGGAAGAGGATACGTGGCTGTGCGAAGAGACGATTCGCGAATATTTCGGCCCCCATACGACGATTGAGGAACTCGTGGAACGGGGTCAATGGCTGCAAAGCGAAGGGTACAAATGCATATATGAAGAGGCAAGAAGACAGAAGCCGGTCTGTTCGATGGCATTGAACTGGTGCTTTAACGAAGCTTGGCCTGCCGCGGCCAACAATAGTCTGATCTGTTGGCCGGACGAGCCGAAGCCTGCTTTGTTCGCCGTTAAGCAGTCATGCAGGCCCGTGCTGGCCAGCGCGCGTATTCCGAAGTTCAGATGGATAGCAGGAGAGGAGTTCGAGTCCGAGCTGTGGTTGTTAAACGATGCGCCTTATTCTGTTAAGTCAGGCCGTATGACCGCCCATCTGATCATCGGCAGCATGCGATTCGAATTGCTGATCTGGCTGTTCCCGGAGCTTCCGCCGAGCAGGAATGCGCCGGGTCCTACCGTTCGGTTTCGCCTGCCCCCCATGGAGGCATGGGGAAGCATGCGGCTTGTGCTGCAAGTGGAAGGGCGTCAGGAGTGGGATTCGGAATATACGATGTTATGCGGTCCCGCCCAGACCCTGGCAAGAAGCGGAAACATGCTGAACAGATAAGCGGCGGCATCGCCTGTCAATTGCACAATAAAGTGCCATAACCTTGAGAGGTTTCCATATCAGCCCCCTGAATAGCCGCTCTATAATAGGATCTAGGCGAATAGGTGCCGATGCTTGATCAACTCAAGGGGGATGAATATGAAGAAGCTCGCCAGGACGGCAACTCTACTATTGATCGTGCTAACGGTGTTGGGAGGGGCTGCAGCTTGTTCGAACAGTAATAGCGATTCGCAAGGGACGCCAGCGTCCCCGCCAGCGTCTCCGCTAGCAGAGGACACGAGCCCCAAACCTGCCGCAAGCGGGGATTCGGCAGAGTGGTCGCTTAAGAAATTCGATCCGCCCGTTACGATTTCCACGGCCATTGCCATCCGCGATCTTGACAAGCTTAGGAATGGAGATACTTACGAGGATAATCCGCTTACGCGTTGGTACCAAGACAATCTGGGCATCAAGACGAAGTACAAATGGCTGTTAACCGATCAAGGGGATGCATTAAACCAGAAAATAAGACTTGCGTTGGCGAGCGGCGAACAGCTTCCCGATGTTCTCCCGATCGATGACAATGTTCTGTTGAATGAGCTCATTGAATCAGGCCAGATCATGTCGATCGACGAGGCATTCGAGAAATACGCCTCTCCTCGAACGAAGGAAGCCTATGCGAAAAATCCGGCGGTGTGGACAGCTGTCACGAAGGACGGAAAGAAGTGGGGATTGCCGCAGATTTCAGATGGCAATATCGGTGACGCCATTATGTGGATTCGGCAGGATTGGCTGGATTCGGTTGGGCTCCAGGCTCCGACGACGCTGGAGGAATTCGAAGCCGTTCTGGAAGCATTCAAGAAGAATTACCCGGACAAGACGCCGCTTGCGGTAGCGGGAAAAGCGCTGCAGCCCCTCATCGGGTATATGGGAGACACCCAATTCGTATTTGGCAGCACGCAGCCCTATATCTGGAACCAGGGATCGGACGGCAAGCTGCAGTACGGATCAGTTCAGCCTGGGTTTAAGGCGGGATTGCAGAAGCTGAAGATCTGGTTCGATCAAGGCTATATGGACAAGGAATTTGCCACTCATGACGAGCAAAAGGCGGCATCTCTGTTCACGTCGGGAGAAGCGGGCATCATCTTCGGTCCAGGCTGGATGGGGGCATGGCCGCTGGAGGATACCGTCAAAAACGTGCAAGGAGCGGTTGTGAAGCCCTACGAGCTTCCCTCCGGCGTTGACGGTACGATAGGAAGAATCGGAACGAAGTTGGTGTACATCACTTACGTGTTCCGCAAAGGCTTTGAGCATATGGATGCTTTGTTCCAATATTACGATGTGTCGATGGGCAGTTTGCTGGAAGACCCGAATAGCCCCTTCGCTGCCGGTGCAGGGGAAGGCTACGATTATGTAATGAAGGATGGCAAGCCAAGCTGGGATGTGCCGGATGGAGCTGTGGAGCTGCGATATTCGATCGCTACAGTCGGCAACACGCCGCCGGGTATGCTTGAGGGAGAAACGATATTTGAACGCGTATCCGCCGGCAAGCGCGACACCATTTACGAGCAGAAGCTTGCATTTTCAAGTTCGCCTCTCTATCTCGAAGGAAGAATCGTTTCCTTCAAGCAGCTCGAT
Organism: Bacillota bacterium; assembly: GCA_023391635.1. GTDB lineage: Bacteria > Bacillota > Bacilli > Paenibacillales > Paenibacillaceae > Cohnella. The sequence goes on from JAEWAQ010000004.1 coordinate 34,104, forward strand.
CGGGATCGCCGAGAACAGTTTATCGGTGCGCCAACGGAAACGATGGTCAGCAAATGGCCTTTGCTCAGCCAGATGGAAAACGAGATCGCCATTAGCTATATCTATGGAAAAGCGACCGACGATGATTTTGATCGGTTTGTGAATGACTGGATGTCCAAAGGCGGACAGAAGATCACCGATGAAGTGAATGCTTGGTTTCAATCCGCCAAGTAATTTTCATTAGAAAGGATATACGGGAATCCAAATGATGCGGATGGGGAGCGGCGCTCTACTCATCCGCATCCATTATTCTGGCGCACAAGAGGCATCAGGAGGAGGGAGTCTGGATGTCTGCACTTGCACAATATAGGGACAACCGGAAGAAATGGCGCTTAAAGAAAACCTGGATGCTGCATCTGTTTTTGCTTCCTTCCGTGCTCCTATTAATCGTATACAGTTATATTCCCATGGCCGGAATCGTGATCGCGTTCCAGAACTATAAGACCTACAAAGGAATCCGGGGTTCGGAATGGGTCGGTTTCGAACATTTTCAGACCCTGTTCATGGACGAAAGAATGATCCAGATCATTACAAACACGGTGGTCATCGCGGTATCCAAAATGGCCGCCGGCTGGATCGTCCCGCTGCTGTTTGCCTTGCTGCTGAATGAAATCCGAATCACGGTGATCAAAAGAACGATCCAGACACTCGTCTATTTGCCGCATTTTCTCTCTTGGGTCATTCTGGGCGGTATTCTCACCGACATGCTTTCGGAGAAAGGCATTGTCAACATTGTCATTCGGGCGCTTGGCGGGCATTCCATCTTCTTTCTGGGGAACGGGAATTGGTTTCAATTCACCCTGGTGGTCAGCGATGTGTGGAAGGAGTTCGGCTTCGGAACGATTATCTATTTGGCCGCATTGGCCGGCGTGAATCCGGCTCTATACGAGGCGGCGGAGATTGACGGGGCGAACCGCTGGAAGCAGACGATCCATATCACCATCCCTTCCATTATACCCATCGGCGTGATCATAGGAACTTTATCGCTTGGCAACGTTCTGAATGCGGGCTTCGATCAAGTGTTCAATATGATGAATCCGATCGTAGCAGGCAAGGGAGAAATTATCGACACATACGTCTATAAGATCGGATTGCTGCAAGGGGCCTTTTCATTTGCGACCGCCGTCGGGCTGTTCAAGTCCGTCGTGTCTCTTGTGCTGATTGCCGTGACATACAGGTTGGCATACAAGCATGCGAACTATCGGATTTTCTAAGGGAAGGTGGATCCCGTGTACTACAAAACAAGAGGCTACAGAAGCTTTACTTACCTCAATACAACGGTATTGGCCGGCATCAGCATCTTGTGCATATTGCCCCTGGTTCATGTTATCGCCGTTTCCCTCAGCTCCAGCGAGGCAGCGACCGGCAATTTGGTGGCTTTGTGGCCGGTCGGCTTCAATGTCGACAACTATGCGAAAACGTTTGGCAGCGTTTTTTTTCTTCAAGCTTTATGGATCAGCGTGCTGCGTACGACGATCGGCACAGGGCTGAGCATGCTCCTATGCGTATTAGCCGCTTATTCGATGTCCAAGGAGGATATTCAATTCCGTGGACGCACCTTTTACGCCTGGTTTTTCATCGCCACCATTTTGTTTAACGGAGGCCTGATCCCGACTTATATTGTCGTCGTCAAGACAGGAATCAATAATACGCTGCTGGCGCTCATATTGCCGGGAGCCGTGGCCGTATTTAACGTGGTGCTGATGATGAATTTTTTTAGGGGAATTCCCAAGGAGCTGGAGGAGGCCTCCCAGATGGATGGCGCTACGCATTTGCGCACGCTGTTTCATATTTTCCTTCCGATATCCATGCCCTCGATTGCCACGTTATCTTTGTTCTCCATGGTCGGTCATTGGAATTCCTGGTTCGACGGACTGATCTATATGGAGGTAACGAAGCAGCCGCTTGCGACGATGATTCAAGCGCTGGTTGCCAATCTGGATTTAACTCGCATCAATCTGAATCCGGAGGATGTCAAAAACCTGTCGCAGCGCGGCTTGCGTTCGACGCAGATATTTTTGGGCGCGTTGCCGATCCTGTTCGCTTACCCGTTCTTGCAGAAGTATTTCGTTAAAGGGATGACGCTTGGCTCGGTGAAGGAATAGCCGATGCTGGCAAGAGAGAATTCGGAGAAATCGGATATAATGGTCTGGAATACTACGTACAAGCGCAAGCCGCCTGTACGCTTCCAGAGAGGTGAACCGGGCCGTGATCCAAAGAGATATCTTTCGAAAAATGCTGCTTGTGATTGTTTCCCTCCTGCTTCCGATGCTGATGCTGCTGGTTTATTCGAATCAGACCGGCGCTCAAGTCGTCGAGAAAGAAATCAGATCGTCATCCTTGCACAAGCTGAGCTTCTTGCTTAGCCAGGTGGATGCGCAAATCTACCAATTGAATGCAAACATGCTGACGATGATCGGGAATGTAGATGCTCTTAAATATGTCACCCGATTTACCGAAGATCCTTATGAGAGAAGCATTCTGCGCTCCGAACTGGAGAAGAAGCTGCTGCTGCTCAGCATAACGAGTCCGTGGACCAACCGGATCGCCCTATACGATCCGCAAGGCGAAGCGATCGTGTCCAGCGACGGGAAGGACACATTCGACAAGACCGGTACGCTTGGCGGTTCAGGCTCGTCATGGGGCTTCTCGGGGCAGGAAGATCAGCCGAGTACCTGGGCATTTACCCGTCAGATGATGGATACCCGTACGCAATCGAAGCTCGGCGATATTCAAGCCTCCAATCTTGTTGTGGAAACAACGTTCTCGGCGCTTAGCCTGCAAAATGTGCTGGATCAATACAAATCGGGAAGCTCGGGCAACCCGCTTCTTTGGCTTCCGGGCAGCCGGGTCGTGATCGGAAATCGCCAATCCAATTTGACGCAAATGAAGGAAGTCGCAGATAAGCTGATCTTAACGGAGAAAGGGAATAACGGTTCAACCGTGCTGAAGCTGAATGGCGGAGAGGAAGTGCTCGTCACTCATCTCTATCTGGATGCCTTAAACGGCTATTTGATCGATTATGTTCCCTTGCATGAATCTCTGGCCCCCATCGCCAGGCAGCGCGGCCTGTTCTACCTGATTTCGGCATTGATGCTGGCGACCGCCGCACTTTCCGCCCTCTTGCTGTACCGTCATGTGACCGTTCCGATCCGCAGGCTGGTAGATGGCGTTCAGCAGATGAAGCTGGGACATTTCGGCACCCGGATCCACGATAAGGCCAGCTCTGAATTCGAATTTCTGTACACCCGATTTAATCAGATGGCCGAACAGATTCAGCGATTAATCGAGAATGTGTACGAAGAGAGGCTAAGAACGAAGGACGCGAAATTAAAACAGCTTCAATCCCAGATCAATCCCCACTTTCTGTACAACTGTTTCTCCCATATCGTTTACATGTCGGAAATGGGCAATAACGAAGGGGTAACGGCGATGTCGCATAATTTAAGCGATTATTATCGGTACACGACTCGTATTGATAAACCGACGGCTTTGTTGTCCGAGGAATTGACATTCGTGATCAACTATTTGGAAATTCAGAAGGTGCGTCTGCCGAGACTGTCTTACAAGATTGAAGTTCCTGAACGATTAAGGGCATTTCCGCTTCCCCGCCTGCTCCTGCAACCGCTTGTCGAGAATGCGGTGATTCACGGAATCGAGCCCAGCTCAAAACCTGGCTTCATCAGCATAGTCGGTGAAATAAAGAAGGATCGGATTCTCCTGCATGTTAGGGATAACGGTGGGGGAATGCGGGAGAGCGAAATCATGGAACTGTCGTCCCGCGTCGATCGCGCACAGGGGGACGCTGAGGGGTACGGCCTCCGCAACGTTCATCAGAGACTGCAGTTGATCTATGGGCCGGAATCCGGGTTGAAATTCGAGACGTTCAGTGCCAACAAGGGCGGGTTTCAGGCGACAATCGATATTCGAACCGAGATGGATGGAGTGGAAGGATGCACATGACCCAGCTGTTGATCGTTGATGACGAGGCGCAAATCGCCCACGGGATTGCGGAACTGCTGCAATGGGAGGACATAGGGATCGGAGCTGTGCATAAAGCCTATTCCGCTGCACAGGCGCTGGAATTAATGGCGGTCCACTCTATCGGAATCGTGATCACGGATATTCGGATGCCGGATATGGACGGAATCGCCTTGCTGCGCCGGATCAAGGACAGATGGAAGAAAACCAAGGTGATCATGCTGACCGGATACGCCGACTTCGAATACGCCCAAGAGGCGATCCAGGGGCAGGCGGTCGACTATTTGTTGAAGCCCGTCCGCAAGGAGACGCTTCACTCGGCGCTGAGCAGGGTGCTCGAACAGATGAGCAGAGAATGGGAGGAGATCGCATCCGCCCATCAAGCCATGAAGACCTTGCGCGGATATATGCCGGAGCTGAAGAAGAAGCTGCTAAGCGATCTGGCCACAGGCTTCCGATATTCCCAAGGGGAATTGGAGGAGAAATTGGAATGGTTCTCTCTCCCGTTCAAACGAGGCGATGGGTGCTATCTGCTGCTTGTACGACCGGAAATGCCCGCCCGGGTTGAAGACATGAACGGAAGGGCATTGCTGGAGTACAGCCTGGAAAATATCGCACATGAGACGTTTCGGGACGAATTCGATCTCTGGACTTTCCGGGATGCCCATGGTCATTTGGTATTTTTGGTGAAGCCGGCGGTGGAGCGGGCTTTATCGTATGGCGGGTTGGGTGGCGAGGAAGCAGACGAAGCAGACGAAGCGGATCGATCGAAATTTTATTCTCGCAGCGTCGAGAGGTGCGCCATTCAATTCCATCATCATGCCAAACAGTTTCTACAGACGGATGTTACCATCTTCGTCGGAACTGCGGGCCAATTCCCTTACCACGTTTCGTCCATGTATGAACAAGCTCTTTCGGCTGTGAGGAAACGAAGGGCCCAACAGGAACCGTTTCTCGTGCGTTTGGAAGAGTCCGGGACGTCGACGCCTAGCTATTCGCGCAAGCTGCATGAACCGCCGCTTTTTCAGCACTTATTCGAGATCGGGGACTGGGAGGCGATTGGCCGCAAGCTGAAGGAGGCGCTCGAATGGGCGGATGAATCGGACGGCTGCGGCACGGAGCATCTGGCCGAGGTGTTCTTTACTTTTTCTGCCGCGCTGTGCGCCTATCTGCACAGACAGGGCAGACCGATCGCAGAAAGTCTGGGCTCGGGCTATGACCGGATGATTGAAGGCTCTCCGATGTGGAGCCGCCATAGGCTGCAGGAATGGGCCGATGAAGTGCTGGACATGCTTCGGGAGCAAGCAGGCGAAGAGCCGGCAAGCGTTCGCTCGGAGATGATCGGGCAAATTCAACAATATATGAGAAGACATCTGTCCGAGGAATTGTCCTTGCAGAGACTGGCCGATCATGTCTTCCTGCATCCGACTCACCTCTCCAAAATATACAAGCAGGAAACAGGAGAAGGCATTAGCGAATATTTAACCCGCTTGCGCATGGAAAGGGCGGCCTACCTGTTGGGCCACACCGATACCAAGATATACGAGGTCGGCTGCGAGACGGGTTATGTGAATGCGAACTACTTCATTAAGGTGTTCCGCAAACAATTCGGTACGACGCCGCAAGAATACCGGGAAAAAATCAGAAGAGGCTTGAGGAAGAATCAAGATTGATCTTGGATACGTTGAACACTGAAGATGTCAAATCACTAGCTTCTGGCCCTAACCGGGCAAAACCCGGTTACAGTATCTCAGCTACTGCGCATGTTGGCCCTAACCGGGCAAAACCCGGCTACAGCATCTCAGCCACTGCGCATGTTGGCCCTAACCCGGCAAAACCCGGCTACAGCATCTCAGTCACTGTGCACGTCGTCCCTAACCGGACAAAACCCGGCTACAGCATCTCAGCCACCGCGCAGGTTGGCCCTAACCCGGCAAAACCCGGCTACAGCATCTCAGGTGTCCCGAAAGTCAACACAATCGACTTTCGGGGCACCCTCTTTTGCGTAAGGGCAGGTCATTGTTACTTCTTCCCGTAGGGACGGGCGAACTTCTCGATGAAGCGGTTCGGATATTCGGAAGGAAGCGCACTGACTTCATCCAGCCGTTGCCACGTGGCTTCCGGCATCGTCCACCCCGCGGCGCCCATATTGTCGGCGAACTGCTCCAAGGTGCTCGCCCCGAAGATCGGGGACGTGATGCCATCCCTCTGCAGCAGCCAACGCAGCGCGACTTGCGCAGGCGTCTTGTCCAGCTCGCGGGCGGCTGCTTGAACGGCATCCAGTACCGCGAAATTTCGTTCCGACGCGCGAAGACGCCATGAACTCTCCCCGTCCTTCGCCGTCAACCTCCCCGAAGTCGGTTGTTCCCGGCCGTAACGGCCCGTCAGGAATCCGCCGCCCAGCGGCGCCCACGGGATAACGCCGACATTCTCCTCCAGGCACAGCGACATCATTTCCCGATCCATCTCCCGGCTGACGAGGCTGTACTGCGGCTGGAGCGAGACGAACCGGACATAGCGGTTGGCATCGCTGCAGGCCAGAGACTTCATCAGGTGCCAGGCGAAGAAGTTGGAGCATCCGATATAGCGCACTTTGCCCGAAGTGACGAGGTCATCAAGGGCGCGAAGCGTCTCTTCGATCGGCGTCAGATGGTCCCAGACGTGGACTTGGTACAGATCGATATAATCCGTCTGAAGCCGCCGCAAGCTCTCTTCAACGCTCTGCATGATATGTTTGCGCGAGACGCCGGCGCCGTTCGGATGATCGCTCGTCTTCATGCGCACTTTGGTCGCGAGCACGACCTCAGAGCGAATATCCTTGATCGCTTTGCCGACGATTTCTTCCGAGCGGCCGGACACGTACACGTTCGCCGTATCCAGGAAGTTGCCGCCCTGATCGATAAACTGGCGGACCATGCGAATGGAATCTTCCTCGCTCGTCGTATTCCCGAAGGTCATCGTCCCCAGGCATAGCTCCGATACCGCAAGCCCGCTTCGTCCAAGCATTCTGATTTCCAACTCGTTTCCTCCTCCCAAGTTCTCTTCTATTATAGATATCTCGCATGGGTGCGTCCATGCAGTCGTATCGATTCTCCTTGCGTGCTCGTCCTCCAAGATGGATCACTTGACAAGTCTTTGTATAAGTCATAACTTGTATAAGCAGAAGATTGAATAGCGAATTTGCAGATGGCGGTGAGTGATGTTGTTCGATTTGGAATCTTGTTTTGGAGCTGTAACCCGCACGATGACGGAGCACGAGCGAGAGGGGAAGCCCGTCCGCAACGTTACGCTGGAGCGCTCCTACGACACGACGCCTGACGATCTGTGGGATGCGATGACGAATCCGGAACGATTGTCTCGCTGGTTCGCGCCGGTCAGCGGCGAATTGAAGCTTGGAGGCCGGTATCAAGTCCAGAATAACGCCGGCGGCGTCATTACCGAATGCGTGCCTCCGCATTTTTTCTCCGTGACTTGGGAATTCGGAGGCGGCATGAGCTGGGTTGAACTGCGCATAGCCGATGAAGGGGGAGAGCGGTCCCGCCTGAAGCTGTCTCACATCTGCCCGGTTGACGACCACTGGAAGAAGTTCGGGCCGGGCGCGGTAGGTGTCGGCTGGGATCTGGGCTTGGTCGGGCTGGCGTACCACCTATCGGCGAGAGATGCGGAGCCCATAGATGAGAACGCCTTTGGCGCCTCCAGCGAAGGGAAATCGTTCATGGCTGACAGCAGCGAGGACTGGCGGCGCGCGGCTGTCGCGGGCGGAGAGGATCCGTCCTGGGCAGAGGAAGCGGCGAAGCGGGTTACAGCCTTCTTCACGGGCAGCGAGGTGCAGGGGGCCGAATGAACGCGTTCGACGTGCTTGGCGACCCGGTACGCCGTCGCATCCTGGAGCTGCTTGCCGAGAGCGAGCGACGCTCCGGTGAGATGGTCGAGATCATTCAACAGGAATTCCGCATTACCCAAGCCGCCGTCTCCCAGCATCTTCGGGTTCTGCGGGACAGCGGATTCGCCAGCGTCAAGGTCGATGAGCAGCGCCGCATCTATTCGCTGGACACTCGGCCGATGCAGGAGATCGACGATTGGCTCGATCGGTTTCGCTCCTTCTGGGAGCCGAAGCTCAGCGCGCTCGACACCGAGATCGCGAGGGGCAAGAAGCTGCGGAAAAAAGACGAAAGTGGACACAATCAATAGGAGGAGCTGCTGCATATGAAGAAGGTCGCATCGTTTCTCATGTTTGAAGGTAACGCCGAAGAAGCCATGAATTACTACGTTTCGCTGATCGAGGATTCATCGGTGACGAGCATCGTCCGTTACGGACCGGAAGGACCGGGCGCAGAAGGGAGTGTCATGCAGGCTGCCTTTACATTGAAGGGCCAAGACTTCATGTGCATTGACAGTCATGTCAAGCATGCATTTACCTTCACGCCTTCGTTCTCGATCTTCGTGACTTGCGATACGGAAGACGAATTGGACAGGCTGTATGGTGAATTTTCTGCAGGAGGCAAGGTATTAATGCCGCTAGGCAATTACGGATTCAGCATGAAATTCGGTTGGGTTGTGGATAAGTTCGGCGTTTCCTGGCAAGTAAACCTTCCTTGAATCATGACTCAAAATAATATTTAAGGAGCTGTTGAATGATGACCATCAGTATGAGCCCGTATTTGAATCTTGACGGTACCGCGAAAGAAGCTGTCTATTTCTATGAGAAAGCGCTGGGCGGGAAAGTCGTGAGCATCTTCACGTTCGGAGATATGCCGGCGGATCCGAACTTTCCGATGACGGATGAGATGAAGAATCGTGTCATGCATGCGCATTTGAAAGTCGGCGAATCGGATCTCATGTTCTCCGATACGATCCCGGGCATGCCTCATCAGCCGGGCGACACGGTTACGATTGCCCTCTATCCGACAGATGAGGCAAGCGCGCGTGAAATTTTCACCGCATTGGAAGATGGCGGACAAGTCGCCCTGCCTCTTCAGAAGACGGATTGGAGCCCCTTGTACGGGAAAGTCAAGGACAAGTTCGGAGTTACTTTTCAAGTGAATGTTCTGGGGAATGCGGCACAGTAATTGCACAGCCTTCCGCCCCGATGACAATCAAAGCCTCCTGTCCTATGAACGGACAGGAGGCCAGCCTGTTGAAAAACCTCAACAGGCTTTTTTTGTATCATTATTCTTTAACAAATTACCGCGTTAATATGGTATAATATAACTATACTGTATAGGCGGTGGTCATGTGCTTCGGTCAAATCCCAACG